>NZ_JBYUWC010000001.1:1983-442145 GCF_058137865.1 Erwinia sp. 009765445 | reverse complement strand
GTGATATCACTCCTGAATTAATTGCAGTCAATAGAGTATGGCACTGGCTACTTCAGGGAGGGGCGTCCATAACATCACTACAGTTCCACACAGCTCATAGCAGACCTAAGCCGTTTCCGTGGTTAGTTTTGTATAAGAAGCGTGACCTCACACTTTAGATTCACGCAGGTCAATTCGGTTGACGATGCTCATAAATGGCTTAACAATTTCTCCGAGTTGAAGCCAGAAATAGCCGTACCAGTACAGACTGATACGGCTATTTCTGTGATTTATTTTGTCAGAGGATTATCCCATTGTGTAACTGATTTCCTTCCCACAATATAAGGTTGGGCATACGCTTTCCGGCACATATTCAGATAATCCGACCACCACTGCATCATCGCTTTACGGGCATCGACATATTCTGCTTTATGGATGTATGCCGCTCGAACGCTATTACGTTCCTGATGGCTCATTTGACGCTCAACGGCATCCTGTGACCATAGACCTGATTCCATAAGGGCACTACAGGCCATTGCCCGAAACCCGTGGCCGCAAATTTCATCTTTTGTGTCATAGCCCATCAGGCGTAGCGCCTTGTTGACCGTGTTTTCACACATCGGTTTATAAGGATTGTGATCGCCGGGGAATACCAGCACCTGATGACCGGATATTTCCCGTATCTGTTTCAGAATAGCAATAGACTGACAGGAGAGTGGAACGATATGTGGAGTACGCATTTTTGCACCACGCCCAGAGTAGCGGACACCGGGGATGGACTCGCGAGTGGCAGGAATGGTCCAGATTCTATTTTTGAAATCGATCTCAGACCAACGGGCGAAACGCAGTTCGCTGGAACGGATGAACAGGTGAAGGGTGAGTAATACGGCCAGGCGGGTTAACTCTCGTCCTTGCTTGTAGTCCTCAATGCGAGCCAACAGTTCCGGCAGTCGCTCCAGCGGAAGGGCAGGGTAGTGGCGTTTAACGGGCGGGGCGATGATACCGTCCAGATTTGCTGCCGGATTGTGTTCTATCAACTCCTGATGTACGGCATGACGCATGATGTTGCACATATGCTGCCGGGTACGTGCTGCGACTTCCAGCAAACCTTTTGTCTCGATTCCCTTCAGCAGGTCAATAAAGTGACGAGGTTTCAGTTCAGTTACCGGCAAGTGTCCAATCACAGGAAATATATGATTGTTCATGCTGGCAAGCAGACGGGTTGCGTGGTTCTCTGACCATGTACGGTTGCTTTTATGCCACTCCAGTGCCACATAATTGAAAGTTTTTTCTGGCGAGGAAGTGGCTCTTTCAGCAGAGCGCTGTTGTGCTGGATTGATATTATGCGCCAGCAATTTACGGATACCATCACGTTGCTGACGAGCGTAAGCCAGAGAAACATCGGGGTAGGCACCTAAGCCAAGGCGGGATTCTTTACCATTGATACGATATTTGAGATACCAAAGACGTGAACCGACTGGATTTACTAAAAGGTACAGACCGTGAGAATCGGAGACTTTAAAGGGTTTATCAGAAGGTTTAAGAGTGCGGATTTTTGCATCGGTAAGGGACATTTGGGGGTCACTCCGTCATCGAACCAACTTGACCCCAAATCTGACCACCAAATTCTCCCGATGCAGAGGGAAAACTAAAAATGCATCGGGAAGATTTTTCACGCTAACTTATTGAATCTAAATCCCATAAGGATTCGCAAAGAGGCATGAAAACAAGAATTTGGCTCCTCTGACTGGACTCGAACCAGTGACATACGGATTAACAGTCCGCCGTTCTACCGACTGAACTACAGAGGAATCGTTTGAACGGGGCGCATAATATCCAGAGCGCTCCGGGATGTCAAAGCCTGATTTCACCTTTTTAACTGACTGCTGAATAAAACGCCATTTCTCTGAAAATCCCGCTGATTGTAGCCAGTTTACACGCTGGCCTCTTTTGCGTAGCGCCTTGCAGGCCGCCACTGTATGCCACGGGTATTTACATTCCGTTTCGTCAGAATGATCACGTTTATTTCATTTCTGCATTGCAAATGCTTAATTATGAAACATAAATTCCATTTAATTGTTTTCCTACCCTGCAAGGAACCTCTATGGAAAAGATCAGAATCGGGCTGATAGGTACTGGTTATATCGGCCGTTGTCACGCCATTGCTTATGCTCAGGCTGCCACCGTCTTTTCACTGAAAGGTGAAATCGTGCGTGAAATGGTGGCGGAGGTTAACCCGGATGTCGCCAGAGCACAGACGGCGGCACTGGGCTTTCACCGATCTACAGGCAACTGGCGAGAGCTGGTCGCTGACCCGAACATCGACGTGGTGGATATTTGTGCCCCAAATTTCCTGCATAAAGAGATGGCGCTGGAGGCGATCAAACACGGCAAGCATGTTTACTCGGAAAAACCACTGGCGCTGGACGTGGCGGATGCGGAGCTGATGACCAACGCCGCGAGGGAAGCCGGAGTGAAAACGCTGGTAGGCTTCAACTATATGAAGAATCCGACCAGCCAGCTGGCGCACGAAATTATTGCCCGCGGTGAGATAGGAGAAGTGGTGCACTTTTATGGCACCCACAACGAAGACTATCTGGCGAATCCACAGACGCCGCTGGACTGGCACTGCCAGAAAGCGCTGGCCGGGCTGGGGGCGCTGGGCGATCTTGCCGCGCATATCGTTAATATGGCGCACTATCTGGTGGGCAATATCAGTGAAGTCTCGGGAGACATGCTGACGGTGATTAAACAGCGCCCGGACCCGAAAGATCCTTCCGTGCTGCGGGACGTTGAGAATGAAGATCAGGCCAGCGCGCTGCTGCGTTTCGTCAATGGAGCGCATGGGGTGATTGAAACGTCACGTATTGCCTGCGGCAGCAAAATGGGGCTGACCTACGTGGTGACCGGCACCAAAGGCGCCATCCGCTACACCCAGGAAAGAATGGCAGAGCTGGCGCTGTATCTGAATGACGATCCGGCGGGGCGTCAGGGTTTTAAAACCATACTGACCGGCCCGGCCCATCCGGACTATGCAGCGTTTTGTATCTCTGCCGGTCACGGCATTGGTTTTAACGATCAGAAAACCGTGGAGATCCGTGATCTGATCAACGGCATCGCTGCCGGCGAGAGTATGTGGCCGGATTTTGCCGAAGGATTGCAGGTTTCGAAGGTGCTGCAGGCAATAGCGGTTTCGGCTGTGGAACGCCGCTGGATGTCGGTCTGAGAATATCCAGCAAACGGACTGATGACGGGAGCGAAAGCTCCCATTTTTTTCTGTAGTGTAACCTTCCTCACACCTCCGCCATTAATTGTTCCAACGTCTTGATCGTCTCCGCAGTTTTGCACCAGTGCAGTGCGCAACCCGCACAAGCTGTCGCTATGTTTATCATTCTGTCCGGTCCTGTTACCGCTTGTTGCTGCGTGTTACGTCACCTCTCAGCAAAAAATCAGTTGTTTTCTGACTGACTGGCGGGGTTCTTGCTTAATGAATGCTGGACGGCCGGATCCTGGATCGACCGCGACATGGTAATGACAAAGCTAGTGATTTCTCCCGTGCCACTCCGGTGGCGTCAGGCTCTTAACAGTGCTGAGGAATACCCGAATGTCTTTGAAATTGATCAAGTTACCCCTTCAGGTTGTGATGGCAGGATGTTTGACCACAGCGCTGTACGCGCATGCGGACGTGATGATTGGCGTGGCAGGGCCGTTTACCGGACCAAATGCCACTTACGGTGCGCAGTACTGGAAAGGCGCTTCACAGGCGGTGGCCGACATCAATGCGGCCGGTGGAATCAAGGGCGAGAAAATCGTGTTGGTCCAGGGCGATGATGCCTGTGAGCCAAAACAGGCGGTGGCGGTGGCAAACCGGCTGGTGGATGAATCAAAAGTTTCTGCGGTAGTGGGGCATTTCTGTTCCTCCTCCACCATGCCCGCTTCGGAGGTCTATGACGAAGCGGGTGTGCTGACTATCACCCCTGGCTCAACCAATCCGCAGATTACCGAACGCGGCATGAAAGATATGTTCCGCATGTGCGGACGCGACGATCAGCAGGGCGCTGTTGCCGCTAACTATATGCTGGACGTGCTGAAGGCGAAGAAAATTGCGGTGATCCACGATAAGGATACCTATGGTCAGGGTCTGGCGGATGCCACCAAAGCGGCGCTGGAAAAACGCGGCACCAAAGAGGTGTTGTATGAGGGCCTGTCGCGTGGCGAAAAAGACTTTAACGCGCTGGTCACCAAAATAGGTTCACTCAAACCGGACGTGGTCTACTTTGGCGGCTGCCATCCGGAAGCCGGACCGCTGGTGCGGCAGATGCGTGAGCAGGGCGTGCAGGCGAAATTTTTCTCCGGCGACTGCATCGTCACGGAGGATATGGTCACTGCGGCAGGAGGCCCACAGTATACCAATGGCGTGCTGATGACCTTTGGTAACGATCCGCGCACTATTCCGGCGGGTAAATCGGTGATTGAGAAGTTCCGCGCCAGCGGCTTCGAGCCGGAAGGCTACACCCTGTATGCCTATGCTTCCATTCAGGCAATTGCTGCTGCCTATAACGGCGCGGGAAAAGACAACGCCAAAGCCAGTGAATGGCTGAAGTCACACGATGTCGATACGGTAATGGGGAAAAAATCCTGGGACGGTAAAGGCGACCTGAAAGTATCGGATTACGTCGTTTACCAGTGGGATGATAAAGGGAAATATCACCAGCTGTAATCACTGACCTCACCTTGCCCTGCCGTACAGGCAGGGCGTTGCACCACCGACGGCAGCCGTGGCGCTCGGCGTCACGCTGGCTAACAACAGGCGGGACGGCTTAATGGAAGCATTTTTTCTGCAACAGCTGGTCAATGGGCTGACGCTGGGTGCCGTATATGGCCTGATCGCTATCGGCTACACCATGGTCTACGGTATTATCGGTATGATTAACTTTGCACACGGCGAAGTGTATATGATCTCCGCCTACCTCTGTGCTATCGGGCTGGCGTTGCTCTCCTTTTTTGGGATCCACTCCTTTCCACTGCTGATTTTCGGCACGCTGATCTTCACCATTGTCGTGACCGGTGTGTATGGCTGGGCGATTGAGCGCATAGCCTACCGGCCTTTACGCAATTCAACACGCCTGGCTCCGCTGATTTCTGCCATCGGTATGTCGCTGATCCTGCAGAACTATGTGCAGATCAGTCAGGGGCCGAACCAGCAGGGTATCCCGACTTTACTGACCGGCGTGCTGCGTTTTGACGTTGGCGATGGCGTGGTGCAAATCACCTGGACCAAAGTCTTTATTCTGCTGGCCGCGCTGATTGGGATGGCCGTGCTTACCTGGATTATTCAGTACACCCGGCTGGGCCGCATTTGCCGTGCCACGCAGCAGGATCGGCGGATGGCTTCGATTCTCGGGATTAATACCGACCGGGTGATTTCGCTGGTGTTTATGATCGGGGCGGCAATGGCCGGGCTGGCTGGCGTGCTGGTCACCATGAACTACGGCACCTTTGATTTCTACGCGGGCTTCATTATCGGCATTAAAGCGTTCACCGCTGCGGTACTTGGCGGAATTGGTTCCCTGCCTGGTGCAATGCTCGGCGGCCTGCTGCTGGGCGTGGCTGAAGCGCAATTTGCCGGGATGGTGAACTCCGATTACAAAGACGTGTTTTCATTTGCGTTGCTGGTGGTCATCCTGATCTTCCGTCCGCAGGGGCTGCTGGGCAGGCCGCTGGTTGCCAAGGTTTAAGGGGAAAATCATGTCAGATGCTTCTCTGAAGCCAGGGCTGGATATCAAGCAAAGCCTGATCGAAACGGTGCTTGCCGGGCTATGCGCGCTGGTAGTTTTTGGACCGATAGTCGGCATTGTTCTGAAAGGGTACAGTTTTACGCTGTCGCCACTGCGCGTTGCCGTACTGGTCGCGGTGGTGATGGCTGGCAAACTGGCGCTGAGTCTGACCTTGCAAAGCGCAACCGGCAGGAAGTTTGCCAGCCGATTTGAAGGGGCCGATGACGGGGTTTATGTCCGTCCGCCAGACTACCGTTCACGGTTGCGCTGGATCATTCCGCTGCTGCTGGTTCTGGGCGTGACGTTTCCGTTTATTGCCACCAAATACCTGCTGACCGTCGCCATTCTGGGGCTGATCTATGTGCTGCTTGGGTTGGGGCTGAACATTGTGGTCGGCCTGGCCGGACTGCTGGATCTCGGTTATGTGGCGTTCTATGCCATCGGCGCTTATGGCTTGGCACTGGGCTACCAGTATCTGGGGCTGGGTTTCTGGGCGATGCTGCCGCTGGGCGCAGTGATGGCAGCCCTGGCGGGAGCGCTGCTGGGCTTCCCGGTGCTGCGCATGCACGGCGACTATCTGGCGATTGTCACGCTGGGTTTTGGTGAAATTATTCGTCTGGTACTGACCAACTGGGTCAGTTTCACCGGTGGGCCTAACGGCGTGTCGGTACCTGCGCCCACCTTCTTCGGGCTGGAGTTCGCCCGGCGGGCAAAAGAGGGCGGCGTCCCTTTTCACGAGTTCTTCCACACCACCTATAACCCCAACCTCAAGTTTATTTTTATCTACGGGGCGCTGATTCTGGTGGTGCTGCTGGTGCTGTTTATCAAACACCGGCTGACGCGGATGCCCATTGGCCGGGCATGGGAAGCGCTGCGGGAAGATGAGATTGCCTGCCGCGCGATGGGGTTGAATCACGTGCTGGTGAAGCTGTCGGCATTCATGCTCGGTGCTTCAACCGCCGGGATTGCCGGAGTGTTCTTTGCCACTTACCAGGGATTCGTCAATCCCACCTCCTTCACCTTTTTTGAATCTGCTTTAATCCTCGCCATTGTGGTGCTGGGTGGCATGGGTTCCACGCTCGGCGTGGTGCTGGCGGCCTTTGTGCTGACGGTTGCGCCTGAGTTGTTGCGCAGCTTCGCCGAATACCGCGTGCTGCTGTTTGGCGTGCTGATGGTGCTGATGATGATCTGGCGTCCACGCGGGCTGGTACGGACCAGTCGTGCTGGCGTGCCGGTCCGCAAGGGGGTGGCACCATGAGCGACAGCATTCTGCGTGTTGAACATCTGATGATGCATTTTGGCGGCATTAAGGCGCTGAACGACGTGAATCTGGAGGTGGAACGGGGTTCCGTCACGGCGCTGATTGGCCCAAACGGTGCCGGGAAAACCACGGTTTTTAATTGCCTGACGGGTTTCTATCAGGCTTCGGGCGGGTCGATTGTCCTCAACGCCCGGTCGCGAAAGACGGATGTTATTCAGGTGCTGGGGCAGAAAATTCGCCCTGCTGACCTGCTGAATCCTGCCCGACTGGGATCGCTTATTTACTACAAAATGTTCGGTGGGACTCACCTGGTCAACCGTGCCGGACTGGCGCGCACC
Source organism: Erwinia sp. 009765445 (assembly GCF_058137865.1). NCBI lineage: Bacteria > Pseudomonadati > Pseudomonadota > Gammaproteobacteria > Enterobacterales > Erwiniaceae > Erwinia > Erwinia sp. 009765445. The sequence goes on along the minus strand of NZ_JBYUWC010000001.1, from coordinate 434,790 downwards.
TTCCAGAATATTCGCCTGTTCCGTGAGATGTCGGTGGTGGAGAACCTGCTGGTCGCGCAGCATATGCAGGCGAACCGTAATCTGCTGGCCGGGTTCCTGAACACGGCAGGCTATCGTAAAGCGGAAAATCAGGCGCTGGACCGGGCTTTCTACTGGCTGGAGGTGGTGGATCTGGTTGACTGCGCCAACCGGCTGGCGGGAACGCTCTCTTACGGACAGCAGCGCAGGCTGGAGATAGCCCGCGCCATGTGTACCGGGCCGGAAATGATTTGTCTGGATGAACCCGCCGCCGGGCTGAATCCGGTGGAGACTCAGGCGCTGAGCCGCATTGTGCGCTTCCTGCGGCGGCAGCATGCCGTCACCGTGCTGCTGATTGAACATGATATGGGAATGGTAATGGAGATTTCGGACCATGTGATTGTCCTTGACCACGGTAACGTGATTGCCCGTGGCTCGCCTCGTGAGATCCAGAGCAATGCCAGTGTCATCGCGGCTTACCTGGGAACCGATGAAGAGGAGGTCGCCGGATGAGCCAGCCGCTGCTCGAATTTCGTCATGTGAATGTGTTTTATGGCCCGATCCAGGCGCTGAAGGACGTATCGCTGACCGTGAATGAAGGTGAAACCGTCTCTCTGATTGGTGCCAACGGCGCGGGAAAGTCCACGCTGCTGATGTCCATTTTCGGCCAGCCACGCATCGCTGATGGACAAATCTTCTATCGCGGAGAGGATATCAGCCGTAAATCGACCCATTTTATCGCCAGCAATGGCATTGCTCAGGCTCCGGAAGGCCGGCGGATCTTTCCGGATATGACGGTGGAAGAAAATCTGCTGATGGGCACCATTCCAATCGGCAACCGCTATCAGAATCAGGACAGGGCGAAGATGTATCAGCTGTTTCCCCGGCTGGAGGAGCGTCGCAGCCAGCGGGCGATGACGCTTTCCGGAGGGGAACAGCAGATGCTGGCGATTGCCCGCGCTTTGATGAGCAGGCCGAAACTGCTGCTGCTTGATGAGCCAGGCCTGGGGCTGGCACCGCTGGTGGTGAAGCAGATTTTCCAGATCCTGCGGGATCTGACCCGTGAAGGAATGACGCTGTTTCTGGTCGAGCAGAACGCCAACCATGCCCTGAAGCTGTGCGACCGCGCTTACGTGATGGTCAATGGACAAATCCGGCTGAGCGGCACCGGGCAGGAACTGCTGGTTAACCCGGAGGTCCGGAGCGCTTATCTGGGAGGGGCGTAACGGCCTCAATGACGGGTATTACGGGATGCCTGGTATCAGGACGGTCAGCGTGCTGGAAGGGTACAAAAGAATGCTGTGAAACCGCCTTTACTGAAGGCGGTTTTTGCCTCAGCGGAACGGCGGCTCATTAAAGGTGCGCAGCTTACGGGAATGCAGTTTATCCCCCTCGGCCCGTAGCAGATTAATGGCACAGATCCCAATCTGCAAATGCTCGGAAATCGCCCCTTCATAGAAGCGATTCGCCTGGCCCGGCAATTTGATTTCTCCGTGCAATGGCTTATCGGACACGCACAGCAACGTGCCGTACGGAACGCGAAAGCGGTAACCCTGAGCGGCGATAGTGGCACTTTCCATATCAACGGCCACCGCACGGCTGAGGTTAAAACGTAGCGCAGAAGCAGAATATCTCAGCTCCCAGTTGCGATCATCCGTGGTAACCACCGTTCCGGTGCGCAGGCGCTGCTTCACTTCATCTCCCGGCATTCCGCTCACTTGTTTGGTGGCATCATAGAGTGCACGTTGTACTTCTGCGATACTTGGAACCGGAATATCTGGCGGCAGCACCGCATCCAGCACGTGGTCATCACGCAGATAGGCATGCGCCAGCACATAATCACCAATGGTCTGGCTCTCGCGCAGGCCGCCGCAGTGGCCAATCATCAGCCAGGTATGCGGGCGCAGTACGGCAAGGTGATCGCAGATGGTTTTGGCATTTGAAGGGCCGACACCAATATTGATCAGCGTAATTCCCTGTCCGTCTTTGGCGACCAGGTGCCAGGCGGGCATCTGGTGATTTTTCCATGCCAGGCCTGAGAGGGTTTCCAGAGGATTAGGGGTTTCGGCAGTCACGTAGATGCTTCCCGCGCACGAAAGCGCTTCATATGGCGAATCCGCATCGGCAATCTGTTCGCAGCCCCAGCGCACAAACTCATCCACATAGCGCGTGTAGTTGGTGAACAGCACATATGACTGAAAATGTTCAACCGGCGTACCGGTATAGTGCCGCAGCCTCGCCAGTGAAAAGTCAGTACGCAGCGCATCAAAATGCGACAGCGGGAACTGTTCGCCGGGCTGGTAAAGGCCATCGGCATTCTCATCGCCAATCTGCGCCAGTTCGGTGGTCGGGAAGTGCTGGGCCAGCCCGGCGCTCATGCTGCGATCCAGCCCCAGGTTTGAACCGTCAATCACATAAGGGAAAGGGATCTCCTGCGAAGAGGGTTTCACTTCCAGCGTGACCGGATATTCACCGGTCAGCATCTCCAGTTGTTCAGCCAGGTAATGACGGAACAGGGCGGGGCGGGTCACCGTGGTGGCGTAGCTACCCGGACGGGTAAAACGGCCAAATGCACGGGACATCTTATGTTTCTCTGCATCCCCACCCCAACTGACGCGCAGTTCAGGGTAAACAAAAAGCCCGCTGGCACGGCTGACATCGTCCGGTAGTTTGCCGCTGTCGATATAGGCCGCTACGGCTTCCCGCAGCGCGTTAACGGCTTGCTCATACAGCGCGTCCAGCTTGTCCAGCGCCTCAGCTACTGACAATCCCATTGGGGTGAAAGGCTGGTTCATGATCTCTCCTCTGGCGATGCTTATTGTTTTCTTTGCATCAGGCTACGGCTTCTGCCACAGAGATTCCAGTTCCTCCAGCGATTTTCCTTTGGTTTCCGGCACAAATTTCCACATAAACAACGCTGCCAGCAGGCCCATCAGGCCATAGATCCAGTAGGCAAAACCGTTGTTGAAATGTGCGATAAGGTAGCTGTTTTTATCCATCATCGGGAATGTCCAGGAAACCAGGTAATTAGCAATCCACTGTGCCGCTACGGCGATTGACATCGCCTTGCTGCGGATGCGGTTCGGGAAGATTTCCGCCAGCAGCACCCAACAGACTGGTCCCCAGGAGATCGCGAAGGAAGCGACATAAAACAGCATGGCTCCCAGCGCCACCACCCCGGACATTTTGGTATAGAACGCGGTTCCCAACGTAAACATTCCGATTGCCATACCCATCGCGCCAATAATCTGCAGTGGTTTACGACCAAAATTATCGACGGTTAGTATGGCTATGGTGGTAAAGAGTAAATTAATGACGCCAACAATGATTGTTTGCAACAAAGCAATGTCAGTACTTGCCCCCACCGAGCGGAAAACCTCCGGTGCATAATAAAGGACCACGTTAATGCCGACGAATTGCTGAAAGACGGAAAGCATAATGCCGATAACCACGACGGAAATGCCAAAGGAAAATAACGGCGATTTTTTTCCGTTCCGGTATTAACGGATTGAATAATATTACGCAGTTCGATCTGGCTTTGTTCTTTGCCGAACAGTTTCTCCAGTACGGAGGCGGTTTTTTCATTTAAGCCTTTTGTGGCCAGCCAGCGTGGACTTTCCGGTACCACGAATAACAGAATAAAGAACAACAGTGAAGGCACTGCGCCAGAAAGAAACATAAAACGCCAACCCAGCGTATTCAGCCAGGTTTCGCTGCCTGACAGGGCGATGCTGTAATTGACGCAATAAACCAGCAATTGCCCGAGGATAATAGCAAATTGATTGCAGGCAACCAGCCTTCCACGTATTTCCGCTGGAGTAATTTCGGCGATATACATTGGCGAGACCATGGAAGCCAGACCAACGCCGATCCCACCAATAATCCGGTAAATGACAAACTCACTCAGATAATCAGAGAGATACCATGGCACGCCTTCGTTCGGATCGATGCTACGGAAGCCAATTTCAGGGAACGCAGAACCCAGTGCAGAAAAGAAAAACAGCACGGCCGCGATCAGCAGCGTTTTCTTTCTGCCAAAACGGGCGCTCAGCGGCCCACCACAGGCACCGCCAATAATGCAGCCTATCAGCGCGCTGGCCACGCAAAAGCCCAGTAAAGAGTTGGCTGCGGATTCACTTAATCCTCTTGGGGTAATAAAAACGGCATCCAGCGATGAAACCGTGCCGGATATCACCGCAGTGTCGTAACCAAATAATAATCCACCTAATGTTGCCACAAGGGTTACTGATATTATATAGCGATTATTGGCTTTCATCTCAGATGTGGGTGCCATAGCAAGCCTCAGAGTAATTTTACTGACGATTCGGTTTTTTTCTTGCGAGATAAAACATATGCCCGCTCATCAGAGAATAAAATTACAATTTTTTGTAATATCTACCGTCGTTTTGCTTTTACTGATGACGATCACAGTGCCCACTTTGAGAACAGTGAAACGGATCTCTGACCCTGTGTGATCCGGGTCATGATTGGGATTTTACATAAGGGAGTTGTGAAATTTTATAATTGTCATGGCAATCCAGTTCTTTGCATAGTGAAGACGTTTATTTAATTGCAATCGACAATTCCTTTTTCGTTAATTAAGGAGAATCACCGTGGCTGATTATTTTGACCGTATTGATAAAATCTCTTACGAGGGTGCTGAGAGTCAGAACGATCTGGCCTTTCATTTTTATAACCCAGATGAAATGATTCTGGGTAAACGAATGGAAGATCATCTGCGTTTTGCCGCCTGCTACTGGCACACCTTCTGTTGGGCAGGGACCGATATGTTTGGTACCGGTGCGTTTGAACGCCCGTGGTTTGATGCGGGCAGTGAACTGGAACGGGCGAAAATGAAGGCAGATATTGCTTTTGAATTCTTCCATAAACTGAACGCCCCTTTCTACTGTTTTCATGATGTTGATGTCGCCCCACAGGGCAATTCAGTAAAGGAATATCTGCATAATTTTGCGGTTATTACTGACATCCTGTTGGAAAAACAACAGAACACAGGCGTTAAACTTCTGTGGGGCACCGCCAACTGCTTCACGCACCCTCGCTACGGTGCGGGCGCAGCCACAAACCCGGACCCGGAAATTTTTGCCTGGGCGGCTACGCAAGTGAATGCAGCCATGCATGCCACGCAGAAACTGGGTGGTGAGAACTACGTGCTGTGGGGCGGTCGTGAAGGGTATGAAACACTGCTGAATACTGACCTGAAACGTGAGCGTGAACAGATTGGCCGCTTTATGCAGATGGTCGTGGAGCATAAACATCGTATTGGGTTCCGCGGGACATTGCTGATAGAACCAAAACCGCAGGAGCCGAGTAAACATCAGTATGATTATGATGTTGCCACCGTATATGGCTTCCTGAAGCAGTTTGGTCTGGAAAAGGAAATCAGGGTTAACGTTGAGGCGAACCATGCCACGCTGGCCGGTCACTCCTTCCAGCATGAAATTGCCACGGCGCCCGCGCTGGGTATTTTGGGTTCGGTCGATGCCAACCGTGGGGATTTGCAGCTCGGCTGGGATACGGATCAGTTCCCGAACAGCGTAGAAGAGAATGCATTGATCATGTACGAGATCCTCAACGCAGGGGGCTTCACCACCGGCGGTCTGAATTTTGACGCCAAAGTGCGCCGTCAAAGCACCGACCCTTACGATTTGTTCTTTGGCCATATTGGTGGCATGGATGTGATGGCGCAGGGACTGCGCATTGCTGCCAGGCTGATTGAAGAAGGGCGGCTGGAGCAGGCGCGTGAGGCACGCTACGCGGGCTGGAACAGCAAGCTGGGTCAGGACATTCTGGCGGGAACGATGTCGCTGGAAGAGCTGGCAAATTTCACGAAAAAAGAGGCGTTGTACCCGCAGCATCGTAGTGGCCGGCAGGAGCGCCTGGAGAATATCGTGAATCAGGCTATCTACCGCTGAGAATTGACGGCAACACAACGCCAGAGGCAACAGGCATGTATACAGGTATCGATCTCGGCACTTCAGGCGTCAAAGTCATCCTGCTGAATGAAGATAACAGGGTGTTAGCCAGCCACACGGAGCCGCTGACGGTTTCCCGGCCTCATTCATTATGGTCTGAACAACATCCCGGAGGAGTGGTGGCAGGCAACAGATCGGGCGATGCAGGCTCTCGCACAGAAGCATCCATTGCATGACGTCCGGGCGCTGGGGCTGACCGGGCAAATGCATGGCGCGGTTCTGCTTGGCAGACAGCAGAACGTGCTGCGACCGGCCATTTTATGGAATGACGGCCGCAGCAGCCTGGCTTGTCAGCAGCTTGAAAAGAGCGTGCCGGAGTCACGGCGGATCACCGGCAATCTGATGATGCCGGGCTTCACGGCGCCAAAACTGCTGTGGGTGAGAGAGCACGAGCCGGATATTTTCCGTCAGATCACCCGTGTTCTGTTGCCAAAAGATTATCTGCGCTGGCGGATGACCGGTGATTTTGCCAGTGACATGTCAGATGCTGCGGGCACAATGTGGCTGGATGTCGGCAGACGAGACTGGCACGATAATCTGCTGTCGGCCTGTGGCTTATCCCGGGACCAGATGCCTGCATTGTTTGAAGGTTATCAGGTGACAGGAACACTGCGGTCTGACGTAAGCCAGCGTTGGGGACTGCCTGCGCGGTTACCGGTGGTGGCCGGTGGTGGGGACAATACGGCAGGAGCCATTGGGGCGAGGATCTGGCAGGAAGGGCAGGCGATGCTGTCACTGGGAACGTCCGGCGTTTATTTTACAGTATGCAAGGGTTTTCTGAGTAATCCTGAACGGGCCGTGCACAGTTTCTGCCATGCTCTGCCGCAGACCTGGCATCTGATGTCGGTGATGCTCAGTGCCGCTTCCTGTCTGGACTGGGCCGCACGACTGACCGGACAACAATCGGTAGCCGATCTCCTGAAACTGGCGGGAAAAGTTCAGCTTAACGAGCATTCTCCCTGCTTCCTGCCCTATCTTTCTGGTGAACGAACGCCGCACAATAATCCGGACGCAACGGGACTTTTTTGGGGATTCACCCACCAGCACGGTCCGGAAGATCTGGCGATGGCGGTGCTGGAAGGGGTCAGTCTGGGGCTGGCGGAGGGGATGTCAGTGCTGCATGCCTCAGGCGTCAGGCCATCGTCGGTCACGCTGATTGGCGGTGGTGCGCGAAGTCATCTCTGGCGGCAGCTTCTGGCTGATATCAGTGGGATGGCGCTGGATTGCCGTACCGGTGGTGATGTCGGGCCTGCTCTGGGCGCGGCCCGACTGGCGAGGATGAGCTGTAATCCTGGCGTTTCCACTGGCGAATTGTTACCTGAACTTCCGCTGGAAGCCCGCTATATCCCGGATGCGGATCGCCACGCGCTATACCGTGTCCGGCAGGCGCGGTTCAGCACGCTTTACCGGCAGACGGCCAGCATAAATTAAACAGGGGATTTTAAATCCCTGGTGTGAACAGGCGTCAGATTAACCCTCTGCTTCCTGCTGCTTTTCCGATCCTGCTCGCATCTCTGAAGCATAACTTCCCCTTTCAGCACTTTACTTATTTTTTCCCCGGGTCGCCGGGCATTACTCTGATGTTACGGAACAGGCAACCCCGTTTGCCGACCATCTTCAGGAAAACGCAATGAACATCAGTGACCGTAACGCCACGCCTCAGGCAAGAATTTCGCTGCTTTTTAACGCCAATAAGGCCTATGACCGGCAAATTATCGAGGGAATCGGTGAGTTTTTTTATGCCTCACAGTGTGGGTGGGATATCTATATCGAAGAGGATTTCAGCGTCCATCACTTTACTCATACAATCCTGACCAGCAGCGGTATCATCGCCGATTTTGACGATGAAAATATTGCCCGTCAGCTGAGCCACACTGACATACCGGTGGTGGGTGTGGGCGGTTCCTACCATAACCGACAGGACTATCCGCCTGTACACTATGTCGCGACGGATAACGAAGCGCTGGTTGCCGCAGCGTTAAACCATCTGATTGAGCGTTTTGCTTTCTATGGTCTGCCACAGGAGGCCGGTAAACGCTGGGCCCAGGAGCGTGCGGCAGCCTTTGAACATCTGAGCCGCAAAATGTCCTGCCCCGGCATTATCTATGAAGGTCTGGTAACGGACAGCAATACCTGGGGGGAGGCGCAGCAAAGACTGGCCCGGTGGCTGAAAGGGTTGCCTCCGCAGACCGGTATTATTGCGGTTACTGATGCCCGCGCCCGGCACGTGCTGCAAACTTGTGACTGTATCGGTATCACCGTGCCGGAAAGCCTGTGTGTAATCGGCATTGATAATGAGGAACTGACCCGTTACCTGTCGAAAATTTCGCTTTCGTCAGTGATGCAGGGAACCCGCAAAATGGGGTTTGCAGCGGCAAAATTGCTGGATGCGTTGTTATCTCAGCGGCAGACAGCGAATGAGCCGATCATCGTGCCGCCGGAAAGAGTGATTGCAAGACAGTCAACGGATTACCGCTCTGTCATCGACACTATGGTGATCAGGGCGATGGGGTTTATTCGCAAAAATGCCTGCCGGGGGATTACCGTTGAACACGTACTGGAAGCTATAGGCACCTCGCGTTCGAATCTCGACAAAAAATTTATGACGGAGATGGGAATGACTATCCATAAAGTTATCCAGGATGAAAAGCTGGGCAAAGCGAAGGCGCTGCTGGCAACGACCCTTCTGCCTGTAGCCGAAATCAGTCGTTTATGTGGTTATAACACCCCGCAATATTTCTGTGCTATTTTCCAGCAGGCGCTGGCGGTCACGCCGGTAAAATACCGTAGCGATAATGTCGTGTCCCCCCGGTAGTGGGTGAAGGGCCGTGAAATTCAACCTGGTAAGATGACATCAGTTGTCTCTGATATACACCTGATGTTGCTTCTATGAAAATATAATGTTTATTATTGTTGTAAGGATGGTTTCTCATTAACTATTCGGGTGGGAAGTTTGAGGATAAAAAAGTGAAGTGTGAATTGAGTCACTAATGATTTTTTAAAACTCTCTATCCTTTGTAAGACTTTTTTCGGCGATAGAATCTGCATGCTTTCAGGTTTTAATATTATTCTTAATGCCGGGAATTAATTATTTTTACAGGGTGTTGTGGAAGAGTTATGTCTGGTCAAGTGGTATTTAACCGGGTGTACCGGAATGATGATAAGGCTGTCGCAGAGATAAAATGCTTTCTGCGTGAAAACGAACTGAATATCGATCGGACCATCAGAGTGTTTGTCACTGCTATCCAGCAGGGAAAGCTGGTGGCCTGCGGCGGCATTGCTGACAATATTATTAAATGCGTGGCCGTTTCCCCAGACCTGCGCGGTGAAGGGTTGGGGCTTGCACTGGCTACTGAGCTGGTCAATCTGGCCTGGGAGATGGATCAAACCCAACTGTTCATCTATACCAAAACGCAAAATGAATCCCTGTTCCGCCAGTGCGGTTTCTATCCCATTGCCCACGTGCCGGGGATTATGGTGCTGATGGAAAACAGCCCCTGTCGGTTATCCCGTTATGCCGCCCAGCTTGCCAACCAGCGAAAACCGGGCGAAAAAATTGGCAGTATTGTGATGAACGCTAACCCGTTTACCCTTGGGCACCACTATCTGGTGCAACAGGCCGCAGCAGCCTGTGACTGGTTGCACCTGTTTCTGGTCCGGGAAGATAACTCTCGCTTTCGTTATCAGGACCGGTTAGATCTGGTTACGGCGGGCACTCAGGGGATTGCTAATCTGACGATCCATGAGGGATCGCAATATATTATTTCCCGCGCAACGTTCCCCTGTTATTTCATCAAAGAAAAAGGGATTGCCGATGAGTGTTATACAGAAATCGATCTGAAAATTTTCCGGCAATATCTGGCTCCCTCGTTGGGAATTACTCATCGTTTCGTGGGCAATGAACCTTTTTGTGAGGTGACAGCAAAATATAACCGCGATATGCGTTACTGGCTGAATACGCCCGCATTGGCGGAGCCGCCAGTAGAATTGGTGGAGATTGAGCGGCTGAAATATAACGGCACGCCGATTTCGGCTTCATGGGTAAGAAAACTGCTGCCTGCAGGCGATATACAGGCTATTGCTCCGCTGGTACCGGAAGCAACAAAACACTTTTTAGAATGCCTTCTGGCAAAACGCCAGGAAATTGCCGTCACCTAATCAGAGGAAGGGATGAAAATAATCAGGGAAGCAATGGCCGGAACGCTTGAGTCCAGCGATGTGATGGTGCGCATCGCTCCCTCGACAGGCCGGCAGCACGATTTGCTGATAGCCAGCAGCGTGGAAAAACAGTTCGGGGATGCCATCCGGCACACCCTGCTCCAGGTGCTGGCGCACTATCAGGTTGAGCCAGTTCAGGTGATTGTCGATGATAAAGGTGCGCTGGATTGTGTTCTCCGGGCGCGGATGGAGACGGCGCTGATGCGTGCCAGCGGTCTTGACGCTCTCCCCTGGGAGGCCAGCAATGCACATGCCGGATAAAAAGCGGGTACGGCGAAGCATGCTGTTTGTCCCCGGAGCCAATGCGGCAATGTTGAGTAACGCCTTTATTTATCAGGCGGATGCCGTGATGTTCGATCTGGAAGACTCCGTTATCCTCCGTGAGAAAGATGCTGCGCGAAGGCTGGTTTTCCATGCGTTGCAGCATCCCCTCTACCAGCAACAGGAAACTCTCGTTCGCGTGAATGCGCTGGACAGCCCTCATGGCCTCGCGGATTTGCAGGCTGTGGTACGGGGTGGCGCAAACATTGTGCGTTTGCCAAAAACCGATTGCGCACAGGACGTGGTGGATATGGCGCAAGAGATTACGGCGATTGAGGTCGCCTGCGGGAGACAGCAGGGCAGCACTGGCCTGCTGGCAGCTATTGAGTCGGCTGAAGGGATCACTAATGCAGTGGCGATAGCACGGGCTTCATCCAGGCTTGTCGGCATTGCACTTGGCGCAGAAGATTATGTGCGGAACCTGCGCACAGAGCGCTCACCCGAGGGCATCGAGCTGCTGTTTGCCCGCTGTTCGATTCTTCAGGCTGCCCGTGCAGCAGGTATCCAGGCGTTCGACACGGTCTACTCTGATGCCAGTAATGACGCGGGCTTTCTGCAGGAGGCTGCCCTGATTAAACAGCTCGGTTTTGACGGGAAATCGCTGATCAATCCCCGGCAAATTGAGCTGATCCATAACCTTTATGCCCCAACCGCCAGTGAAGCTGCCCATGCGCAGCGCGTGGTAGATGCTGCTGTTGCCGCTGAGCGGGAAGGACGGGGAGTGGTGTCACTGAATGGCAAAATGGTCGATGGCCCGGTGATTGAACGCGCCCGTCTGGTGCTGCAGAGAGTGGCTCTTTCCGGTCTGCATCAGGAAGAGGGCTACGGTAAGGAAACCCGATGAACCGACAACAACGTCTGATGACTTTGCGCACAGAGCGAGAAATTTTGTGCTTCCGTGATACTGAAAAAACGCAGCGGCGGGCGCAGAAACCCGGCGATATCAAGCGCTGCAGCACCCTCAGGGAGGCCATCCTGCGCAGTGGATTGCAGGATGGAATGACGGTATCTTTCCACCACGCCTTTCGCAATGGCGACCTGGCGCTTAACCAGGTGATGGCGACGCTGGCAGAGATGGGGTTGCGTAATCTCACTCTGGCGTCCAGTTCTCTCAGCGACTGCCATGCACCGCTGGTTGAGCATATTCGCGAAGGTGTGGTCAGTTGCATTTATACCTCGGGCCTGCGGGGTCCACTGGCGGAAGCCATCTCACGCGGCCTGCTCCGGCAGCCGGTCCAGATCCATTCGCACGGCGGACGGGTCAACCTGATAACGTCTGGCGAACTGCATATCGATGTCGCTTTCCTGGCGGTCCCGGCCTGCGATGAATATGGCAATGCCAATGGCTACAGCAGTGAGGCCTGCTGCGGGTCGCTGGGTTATGCCCTGGTTGATGCGCAGGTGGCGGATAAAGTGGTGCTGCTGACCGAAGCGATAGTGCCTTATCCGCATCATCCGGCCAGCCTGGCCCAGGATCGGGTCGACCTGATTGTGCCGCTGGAGAAAGTCGGAGATGCCGACAAGATCGGTGCTGACGCCACGCGCATGACCTCAAATCCCAGGGAGTTGCTGATTGCCCGACGTGCGGCAGAGATTATTGTCCGCTCCGGTTATTTCACCGACGGCTTTTCTTTGCAAACAGGCACGGGCGGTGCTTCGCTGGCCGTGACCCGCTTTCTGGCAGATAAAATGCGTGCGAAAGGGATCCAGGCGGCCTTTGCGCTGGGAGGGATTAGCTCAGCGATGGTGGAGCTGCATGAACAGGGGCTGATAGGCAAATTGCTCGACGTGCAGAGCTTTGACCGCATGGCCGCCATGTCACTGGCCCGCAATCCGGGCCATATCGAAATCAGTGCTAATCAGTATGCCAACTTTCACTCGAAAGGGGCGGTGGTTGACCGGCTTGACGTGGTGGTGCTCAGCGCGCTGGAAATTGATACCGGGTTTAACGTCAACGTACTGACCGGTTCGGATGGCGTGCTGCGCGGTGCTTCGGGTGGGCACTGTGACACTGCCGCTGCTGCACAGTTGGCGATCATTGTTGCGCCGCTGGTGCGCGGGCGAATTCCCACTCTGGTTAAAGAGGTCATCACCTGCATTACGCCGGGATCGGGCATCGATATCCTGGTGACCGATCACGGCACAGCGGTCAATCCATCCCGCCCGGAGCTGGCGCAGCGCTTACGCGAAGAGGGGATCGATCTGGTCAGCATTGAATGGCTGTACGAGCGGGCCAGACTACTGACGGGCGATCCAAAACCAGTGGCCTTTACTGACAATGTGGTGGCCGTAGTGCGCTACCGGGATGGTTCAGTGATAGATGTCGTGCATCAGATTGCAGAATAACCCGGCGATCCCTGAACAGGCAGACGGACGGGCAGTCAGCCTGCCCGAACTGCTTGCCAGCCGCGATAACCGACAGGCTCGTCAGCGGCAGTGGTTGCACCAGCAGCCCGCCACGCTGGTAGTGCTGACCGTGGTCACGCCCGGTGCCGTCAAAGACAGCGAGCTGACCCGGCGGATTTTTAATGCCGGATGGCAGCAAATACAGCAGCGGCGGTGGCCTGTTCTGCGGGCTGAGGCCTTTACGCTGGCAACCGGTTGTGAAGGGTTCTGGCTGGTGGATGCGAAGGCAGAGGCAGTGAAAGCGCAGACAATCGTGCTGGAGTCTGATGAACCCCTCGGGCGGCTTTGGGATATTGATGTGCTGACGTTTGAAGGAGAGATCCTGTCCCGCCGGGAAAGGGGATTAGCAGAGCGGCAGTGCCTGTTGTGCGCGTTGCCCGCAAAGGTTTGCGCAAGACAGAGAACACATAATGTTGCCGGGCTTCTGGCGGAGATGACAAGGCGGGCCGATGCAGCTTTTAACCCGCAATAAGCCAGGCGTGGTTGACGTATCACCCGATCCCAATCGGTTTGCTGCTGATGCCATCCAGGCATTACTGGCCGAGGTCAATCTGACGCCAAAGCCAGGTCTGGTAGATCGGCGCAACAACGGCGCACATACCGATATGCATATCGGGACTTTTTGCCGCAGCGTTGCCGCTATTAACTTGTGGCTCCCTCGTTTTATCCATCAGGGGCGGGTGGATGCGGCGTTGCCCGAACATCGGATTTTGTCACGTTTGCGTCCGGCCGGGATGGCTTGTGAAAGCCACATGTATCGGGCTACGGGCGGGGTTAATACCCATAAGGGGAGCATTTTTTCTCTGGCTTTATTGTGTGCGGTATTTGGGCGACTTTATCAGCAGCGGAAAATCCTCAGTGCTGCAACGCTTTGTCACGGAGTTGCGGCAATCAGCCAGGGGCTGGTGAGCCGTGAGCTGGAAAACAACAATCCCTGCCAGACTGCAGGCCAACGTTTATACGCGACATATGGCCTGAAGGGGGCACGCGGTGAAGCGGAAGCCGGTTTTCCACTGGTGATTAATGGCGCTCTTCCTTTACTTCATCAGGGCAGAGAGCAGGGCCACAGTGAACAGGAAGTGATGACGGACTGCCTGCTGTGGCTGATGGCTCATAACGACGATACCAACGTCGTCTCCCGCGGAGGAATGGCCGGATTGCGCTGGTTAAAACAGGAATCAGCCGCGTTGCTGGCACAGAGAGAGAGGGGGAACAGGCAGGCAGGATGGGAAGCATTGATCCGGTTTGATGACGCATGCATAGCACGCAATCTCAGCCCGGGTGGCAGTGCTGATTTGTTGATAGTGAGCTGGCTGCTGGCCCGTTTGCCACAGTCCTGATGACCCTAAACGGGTCGCCTAAGGAGAGGCTGAGTGTCTGAATTAACATCCAAAATAGTGAAGTCCCTGGCACCGCTGGCAGTCCTGGCGGCCATTTTACTGATACCGGTACCCGAAGGAATGCCGCCGCAGGCCTGGTATTTTTTTGCTATTTTCGTCACCATGATTGTCGGGATGATCCTGGAGCCAATCCCTGCCACGGCAATCAGCTTTATTGCTGTGACGGCCAGCGTGCTGGCAGCTGACTGGGTTTTGTTCGGCGCGAAGGAGCTGGCGGCACCTGGTTTTAACGCCGGTAAAGAGGCGCTGAAATGGGGGCTGGCTGGTTTTTCCAGCGCAACGGTCTGGCTGGTCTTCGGCGCATTTATCTTCGCGCTGGGCTATGAATCTACCGGTCTTGGCAGACGGATTGCCCTGTTTATGGTGAAGTTTATGGGGAAACGCACACTGACGCTGGGATATGCAGTGGTTATCGTGGATGTTCTGCTGGCCCCGTTCACACCCTCTAATACGGCGCGGACAGGAGGCACCGTTTTCCCGGTAGTTCGAAATCTGCCACCACTGTTTGACTCCTTCCCCAATGATGCTTCCTCCCGCCGCATAGGTGGCTACCTGATGTGGATGATGGTGGTGGGGACCAGCATCAGCTCCTCTATGTTTATCACCGGCGCGGCCCCCAACGTGCTGGGCATCGAATTTGTGAACAAGATTGCTGGTCTGCAAATCAGCTGGATGCAGTGGTTCCTGGCCTTTTTACCGGTCGGACTGATCCTGCTGATTGTTGCGCCGCTGATCTCCTGGTACCTCTACAAACCCGGCGTGACGCACAGTAATGAAGTCGCGGTCTGGGCAGGCAGCGCATTGGTTGAGATGGGCAAAGTTTCACGCAAGGAATATACGCTGATCGCTCTGGTGTTGCTCAGCCTGTGCCTGTGGGTCTTTGGCGGCAAGGTGGTGAATGCCACGGCAGTGTGTTTGCTGGCGGTTTCGCTGATGCTGGTGCTGAAGGTCGTTGCCTGGAAGGATATCACTCGCTATTCAAGTGCATGGAATACGCTGGTTAATCTCGCCACGCTGGTGGTGATGGCCAGCGGGCTGACCCGCTCGGGCTTTATCGACTGGTTTGCCACAACCATGAGCACGCATCTGGAAGGTTTTTCGCCGGATACGACGCTGATTGCGTTAGTGCTGGTGTTTTACTTTGCTCACTACCTCTTTGCCAGCCTGTCAGCGCATACGGCAACGCTGCTGCCGGTCATTCTGGCGGTGGGGAAAGGTTTACCCGGCGTATCAATGGAGCATCTGTCGATCCTGCTGGTGTTGTCGATCGGCCTGATGGGCGTGTTGACGCCTTATGCCACCGGTCCCGGGGTGATTATCTATGGCTGCGGCTACGTAAAATCGAAAGATTACTGGCGTCTCGGCGGCATCCTTGGCGTGGTTTACATCACCCTGCTGCTGGTGGTGGGCTGGCCAATCCTCAGCATATGGTACTGATATCAGGTTCGAAACAGGCTGACAGTTGGTCACCCGGTGAAATGCCTTGACTGACAGGCAGTTCACTGCGTTCAGGGCTGGCCTCGTCAACTCAGGTCAATGCACTAACGCTAATATTTCTTCAGCTCAATCGTGGATGAAGTGTTGGCCAGATTCGAAGTAATCCTGACCTGATGTTATCCATGTTTGTTGAAGCAGGGCGCAGTTATGCAGTGTCCTCGCTTTAAAATTACATCCCGAAAACGGTTGAGATTGCAGTGACAGGCCCAAAAGCAAGAAGCCCGCTCAGGTTATTTTTGAGCGGGCTTCTTTAATATGGCTCCTCTGACTGGACTCGAACCAGTGACATACGGATTAACAGTCCGCCGTTCTACCGACTGAACTACAGAGGAATTGTTTCAACGGGGCGCATGTTATCGGTGCCCCTTCCCAATGTCAAAGGGGGGAATGCAATTTCCGGTGCGTTTGCTGGCAATACCAGCGATCCGCTGATTTTCTCGCCCTGCGGTACAAACTCCAATCTCTTGCGCCAGATCCCACTTTCGAGGGATTACGTTGCCGATGTTAGAGGTGTGTCAAATTTTTGTTATCTGAAGATTTTAAAACAGTTGTTTCGGTGATTTCATTTTGAAAATTTCAAATTACTTTATTTTGAAATAAATGAACTGAAGTGGGTTTCCCGGCCGTTACGCGTGAAAAACTGAAACGCAGGTTAGAAATTAACTCGCTGATTTAAATAACGTAAAAGAAAGGAGTGAAGGAATAAAACGGGCCTTACCCTGAGCACTATCTCCCCTACATTTTACTAAAGCCGTCGGTGAAGTTGAGTGAATGTAAAAGATATTTTTCATTCGATGTCCCAGCCAGCCTGCTCATGCTAACGACAAAAAGGGCTTTGCCATGAACGTGAAAAAAACGATTTTAGCGTCGCTGTTAGTGTGTATGTTACCCGTCTCTGCCTTTGCGAAAGATCTTCAGGTCGGCGTCTCTATGGCACTTTTTGATGATAACTTCCTGACCATTGTCCGCAACTCAATCACAAAAGAGATGGATAAAGAGCAGGTTAAAGGACAGATAGAAGACGCCAAAGGCGACGTTGCCCAGCAGCTGCAACAGGTGCAGAACTTCATCGGTCAGGGCGTGGATGCCATCATCGTCAACCCGGTAGACACCAACGCGGTGAAACCGATTATCGATCAGGCCAGCAAAGCGGGTATACCGCTGATTTTTGTTAACCGCGAACCGGCAGGCCAGCTGCCAGACAAAATGGCTTATGTCGGGTCGGATTCTGAGCTGGCGGGTCGCCTGCAGATGGAAGCGCTGGCAAAAAACATGAACTTTAAAGGCAACGTGGCCATTCTGTTGGGTGACCTCGCCAATGAGTCCACCCGTAAACGCACCGCAGGCGTTAAAGCGGTGGTCGCCAAATATCCTGGCCTGAAAGTGGTGAAGGAACAAACCGCAAAATTCACCCGTAACGATGCTGTGGATGTGGTCAGCAACTGGTTAACCGCTGGCGATGATATCCAGGCAATCGCTTCCAATAACGATGAAATGGCGATCGGTGCGCTGCAGGCACTCGGCAAAAATGACGGACATGTGCTGGTGGCAGGCGTGGATGGTACTCCTGATGCCCTGCAGATGATCAAAAACGGCAAGATGGTTGCCACCGTCTTCCAGGACGGGAAAGGCCAGGGTGAAGGCGCAGTGCAGACTGCGGTGAAGCTGGCTAAGGGTGAGAAAGTGCAGAAGGTTGTCGATATCCCGTTCCAGCTGATCACCAAAGACAACATGGCGAAATTTGCCAGCCAGAACCAAAAATAACCCCGCTGTACGGAGGTGAAGAATGGCCGCATTTGCGCTTGAAGCCGAAGGCATCAGCAAGTTTTTTCCGGGTGTAAAGGCACTGAGTAACGTCTCTTTACGTGTAAAAGCCGGAACCGTCCATGCGCTGATGGGTGAAAATGGCGCGGGCAAATCTACTTTAATGAAGTGCCTCATCGGGATTTATCGTCCCGATGAGGGCACGATCCGCGTTAAAGGGGAGCCGGTGCAATTTCGGGATACGATGGACGCGCTGCGTTCCGGTATCTCAATGATTCATCAGGAACTTAATCTGGTGCCGTACATGACGGTGGCCGAAAATATCTGGCTGGGCCGTGAGCCAATTAAGTACGGCTTTGTTGACCACGGCAGGCTGAACAAACTGACCAAAGACCTGCTGAGCAAACTCAATATTCGCCTGACGCCGGAGCGGCTGGTGGGCGATTTGAGTATCGCTTCGCAGCAGATGGTGGAAATTGCCAGGGCGGTCTCCTGGAATGCCGATGTGGTGATTATGGACGAACCGACTTCGGCGCTGACCGAAACGGAAGTTTCCCATCTGTTTGCCATTATTCGTGACCTCCGGCAGCAGGGAAAAGCCATCATCTATATCAGCCATAAAATGGATGAGATTTTTACCATTACGGATGAGGTGAGCGTATTCCGCGACGGTGCCTGGGTGGGCAGCAACGAGACTTCCAGCTATACGCGGCAGTCGCTGATCACCCAGATGGTGGGCCGCGAACTGACCCAGCTGTTCCCGAAATTCAACAGCGACATTGGTGAAGATGTTCTGACCGCGCGCAATCTGCAGCGCAAAGATGTGTTTCATGACATCAGCTTCAGCGTCCGTCGCGGAGAGATCCTTGGTGTGGCTGGGCTTGTAGGCGCTGGCCGCAGCGAGGTGATGGAGAGCCTGTTTGGCATGACCAGCATCGATAGCGGTGAAATCCTGATGGACGGCGTGCCGGCCAGGATTGATTCGCCTTCCACGGCAATTGAAAAAGGGCTGGCGTTTCTGACCGAGGATCGCAAGAAATCCGGGCTGTTCCTGGTGCTGTCGGTGATGGAGAACATGAGCATCGTCAACATGCCGGAGTACAGCAGTAAGGCAGGCTTCGTCAGCCATATGCAGATGGCGAAAGATTGCATGGAACAGATCCGACGTCTGAATATCAAGACACCCACCATGGTCCAGATTATTAACAACCTCAGTGGCGGTAACCAGCAGAAGGTGCTGATAGCCCGCTGGCTGCTGGCGCAACCGAAAGTCCTGATCCTCGATGAGCCCACACGCGGTATCGACGTCGGCGCCAAAGCGGAGATCTACCGCCTGATCAGCGAACTGGCGAACCGTGGCGTTGCCATCATTATGGTCTCCTCAGATCTGCCTGAAATTCTGGGTATGAGCGACCGGGTGATGGTAATGCACGGCGGTCGTATCACCGGCATCCTCAGTAAAGAAGAGGCTGACCAGGAAACCATTTTGTCGTTGGCGTCCGAATAGGGGCGTGAGAGGACTATATGAGTGACGTAAAGATGACAACTCAGCAGCCGGTTCAGTCGGTATCACTGTTCAGTAACCTGAAAAGTAAGTTACCTAAAGACACCGGCATCTTTATCGTGATGGTCGGCATTGCGCTGATATTTGAAGCTTTCGGCTGGTATGTCCGTGACCAGTCGTTCCTGATGAACCCGAACCGTCTGGTGCTGATTATTTTGCAGGTGGCAATTATCGGCATTATCGCGGTGGGGGTGACTCAGGTCATTATCACCACCGGGATTGACCTCTCTTCCGGCTCGGTGATTGCGCTGACAGCGGTGGTATCGGCCAGCCTGGCACAAACCTCTGACAGCCTGACGCCAATGTATCCTTCGCTGGTCAATCTGCCTGCGGTGGTGCCGATTGCCGCAGCGGTGATTGGCGGCAGCAGCCTGATGGGCGGAGTGGGGCGTATAACCGGTACGCTGATTGGTGCGGTAATCCTCGGTCTGATCAAAAGCGGCTTCACCTTTGTTGGCGTTGATGCTTATGTGCAGGACATCATCAAAGGCATTATTATCGTCGCTGCCGTTTCTGTCGACATGTATCGCAACCGTAAGAAACGTTGAGTTTGGTTCTGCAAAAGTCATTAAGGGCGGCGGGGCGCCCTTTTTGGTGGGTGAGATCCTCTCTCAACGCGACCAGCTGCGGACAATTTTGTTTTTATCAAAACTGATTTGTAAACGATCGCCGTGGTACTCCGTGTTACCTGACATTTTCCCTGAGGCCTTGCTGGCAGCGCTGGAGGCACTGTTGGCGGTATTCGCCATACCCAGCGCACTGGAAATGGCTCCGGCGCCGGGAATATAACCGGCCAGACCTGAAGCGGTATTGAGGGGGCCATTTTGTCGTAATACCAATAGGCGGTGCCATCAGAGTGAACGGTCTGATCGTCAGGTACGCCATATAGCGACTGGACTTCCGCATGCGTCGTCTTATTTTCAACAACATGACTGTTCAGATAGCTGGCGCTGAATTTGTCTTCGCTACCCGTTGAACTACATCCTGAAAGCACTAAAACCGCCAGTACAGTACGCAGTATTTTTTCATTTTTTATGCCCTGAAATGATGTTGTGAAATAGTTATTATCATATTTCGGAACTGTGAGAAACATTTAGTCACTTCCACTGCCGGAAAGCTGACAAAATACTAACACTGCGCGCGTCATTGAGTGGAAGCGATTACATGCACACCGTAATGGCATTTTCTGCACCATTGCAGTGCGATTTGCGTGACTGGTGTGACCCCGTCAGTATCAAAAAGAGTGATTAACCCTTTAGGGGTAATCAGATTCTCTTATTTAACCGCCTGTTAGCCATAAGCTGGCGCTGTTAAGCGTCATTAAGAAAATTCTGGCACGACGCTTGCAATTATCTCACTGCACCAGAGTGAAAACTTATTTCTTACCGCCAGTGACAATGGCATTCGGGGATCCGTGACGGAGGCAAAATGAACTTAAGACGACTCAAATATTTCGTGAAAATCGTCGATATCGGCAGCCTGACCCAGGCAGCAGAAGTCCTGCATATTGCACAGCCGGCGCTCAGTCAGCAGGTCGCAACGCTGGAGAACGAGCTGGATCAACAGCTGCTGATCCGCACCAAGCGCGGCGTGACGCCTACCGAAGCCGGAAAAATCCTGTATTCGCATGCACGTACCATCCTGCGCCAGTGCGAACAGGCTCAGACGGCGGTCATCAATGCCGGTCAGTCACTGAACGGGCAGGTGTCCATTGGGCTGGCACCGGGTACGGCGGCGTCATCACTGACCATGCCTTTACTGCAGACCGTGCGTGAGCAGTTCCCGGATGTGCTGGTTTACTTACACGAAAACAGCGGCGCTTCGTTAAACGAAAAAGTGATGAATGGCCAGCTTGACATGGCGGTCCTTTACGATCGTGCTCCGACGGCCGGTATCACCAGCATGCCGCTGATGAAAGAAGAACTTTATCTGGTGGGTGCCACTGACTGTCCCGGACAGAACGTGGACCTTGCAGACGTTGCGCAGATGAATCTGTTCCTGCCCCGTGATTACAGCGCCGTGCGTAAACGTGTCGACGAAGCTTTTTCTCTGCGTCGCCTCAGCGCCCGCATCATCGGCGAAATTGAATCCATCGCCACGCTGACCGCTGCCGTTTCCAGCGGAATGGGAGTGACGGTATTACCAGAATCTGCAGCCCGTGCGCTGGTCAGCTCGACCAATGCCTGGATGGCGCGCATTAACAGCCCGACGCTGAATCTGCCGCTGTCACTGAACGTTTCGGCCCGTTTGCCGCTGTCTCCATCGGCACAGGCGGTAAAAAATATTCTGCTGTCGCTGCTCAACAAGCCGGTAGTCGAAGATCGCGAACTGATGTTGGTGAGCTAACCCGTCTCAAGGGCGCGCGCTGGCGCGCCTCACTTCTTATCGCGAAAAAGCATATAAAACCTCTTTTTATTATTTGTTGCTATCAATTTGCGTCTTTAACATGATGTGAACTGACTGATAACAAAGAGAGGAACGCGCGTGAATTTTCAGCAGCTTAAAATTATCCGGGAAGCGGCACGCTGCGATTTTAATCTCACCGAAGTGGCCAATACCCTGTTTACGTCCCAGTCTGGCGTCAGCCGCCATATCCGCGATCTGGAAGATGAACTCGGCGTGGAGATATTTATTCGCCGTGGTAAGAGATTGCTGGGGATGACCGAACCGGGCAAAGCACTGTTGGCCATTGCT
The DNA here is from genome assembly GCF_058137865.1 of Erwinia sp. 009765445. NCBI lineage: Bacteria > Pseudomonadati > Pseudomonadota > Gammaproteobacteria > Enterobacterales > Erwiniaceae > Erwinia > Erwinia sp. 009765445. The sequence goes on along the minus strand of NZ_JBYUWC010000001.1, from coordinate 412,915 downwards.
GAGCGCATTCTCGACGAAGCCGGAAAAGTCCGTCGTCTTGCCGATGTATTTACCAATGAATCCAGCGGCGTGCTGACCATCGCCACCACGCATACTCAGGCTCGTTACAGCCTGCCCAAAGTGATCAAAGCTTTTCGCGCACTCTATCCAAATGTTCGTCTGGAGCTGAATCAGGGATCGCCACAGGAGATCGTGTCGATGCTGGTGGCGGGCGAAGCTGATATCGGCATTGCCAGCGAGCAGGTCGTCAACAATCCTTCACTGGCGGCCTTTCCGTGGTTCAGCTGGCACCATGCTTTGCTGGTACCAAAAGGGCATGAGCTTGAGCAGGAGCAGCCCATCTCCCTGGCTACATTAAGCCGTTATCCACTGATCACCTACCGGCAGGGAATTACTGGCCGTTCGCGGGTGGATCGGGCTTTTCACGCTGCGGGTCAGACACCGGATATTGTGCTGAGTGCACAAGACAGTGACGTGGTGAAAACGTATGTCGAGCTGGGTTTAGGAGTGGGTATCCTGGCCGACCAGGCCTGCCAGCTGGATGAGCATTCCCCGCTGACCCGGTTGGAAGCCAAACATCTGTTTGAGTCGAACACGGTCTGGCTGGGACTGAAGCGAGGACAGCTGCAGCGCAACTATGTCTGGCAGTTCCTCGAACTGTGTAATGCCAACCTGTCGCTGGAGGAGATCAAGCGTCAGGCATTGTCGGTAGAGATCGAGGAACCGGCGATCGATTTTCAGATTTAGCTTCAAAGCCCTGCTATCCGTCGGGAACTCTGACCCGCAACATTTGCGCACAAACCGACACGGCGTCCCCGCTTAACACCGACTACCCTTTATAAACGTATTTCCCCTGACCGCGTTCGTGGTCAGGTTCTCCCGTTTTTGCGAGCTGTAACTGAGAGGATTCCACTATGACGACCAAGCAACCTGTCTGGTTTATTACCGGCTGCTCTACAGGATTCGGACGTGAACTGGCTAAAGAGGTTCTGAAGAAGGGCTTTAACTTGGTGGTGACCGCCCGTGATAAAGCGAAGGTCAGCGATCTGATTTCAGGTCAGGAAGATCGCGCGCTGGCAGTGGCACTGGATGTCACTGACAGCGGCAATATTGAACAGGCAGTGGACGCGGCTCTGGCTAAGTTTGGCACTATCGATGTGCTGGTGAACAACGCCGGATACGGTTATCAGACCTCGGTGGAAGAGGGTGAGGAGAAAGAGATCCGCGCCCAGTTCGATGCCAACGTCTTTGGCCTGTTTGCCATGACCCGGGCGGTGCTGCCGGTGATGCGTAAGGCGAAAAGCGGCCATGTTATCAACATTACCTCGGTGGCCGGACTGATTGGTTTCCCGGCTTCCGGCTACTACTCTGCCAGTAAACATGCTGTGGAGGGCTGGTCTGACTCGCTGGCCGCTGAAGGGGGGCCATTGGGCATTAAGGTCACCTGTGTTGAGCCTGGACCGTTCCGCACCGACTGGGCCGGGCGATCGCTGCGCCAGACCACCAGCAGGATTGCTGACTACGCTGAAACGGCTGCGGCAAGGATGAAGGAGACTTCAGAACGTAGCGGCAGACAGCCAGGCGACCCCTTGCGTGCTGCGCAGGCGATGATTGCCCTGACTCAGGAGGCAAATCCTCCGCGTCATCTGGTGATGGGAGCTTTCGGTTATGAAGCAGTTACTGCAAAATTGAAAGAGCGTCTGCAACAAATAGAAGCATGGAAAACGGCTTCCATTGGGACTGATTTTCCGAAATAAGTCTCAGATTTAGACTCAACTTAATAATATCCCGTACGCCCTGTTTTATCGCAGGGCGTTTTTTTATCCTAAAAAATACAGCTAAATGAATATGTTTTTCGATAATAAGTAATATTTCACTCCGGTTCCGGGAGCTTTGCAGTGGATATCAATGGTTCTGAAATAATCATCATAGCAGACCAGTCTGTAATCCACTGTAGGGTGAGAGATCCTGATGCTGCAATTAGTTATTTGCACCCAGTTTTCTGAGGTGCTGGCTGGAAAGGATTAATCACGGAAAATCAGTCAATCTTCTGTGAGCGGAGAAGGTCTGATTTTTGTGGTTCTCAGATTTTAAATCTGGAACGAAATATATAAAAATGAGCGCGGAAATATATCTATGTTTAAAGTGATAGTCGTATGACTGCATGGCGTAAAGATCGCATCCACATAAGGATGACAGCAGGGACGAATATTTCGGACGATCAGAATAACTGCAGTAATAAAAAATAAGGGAATAATCAAGGCAAGTGCTATGGACTGCCATCAGAAAATCCTACCCAGGGATTTACTCAGGTCTTGTTGACCCGTCAGAATCCCCTTAGCATGTCAGAAATAGTAATTCCTCTTGTTGCTGTGAGTTGCAGTAATAGTCGGGGGTTGAGCTGGAGAACTGCGTTTTCACTATTTTATAAGCGAAGCAACAAAACTGATACATTAATGCCCGGCAAGTTAATGGTTTTTTTAGGTAAGCTGGTGAGATGAATCATGTAAAACAGAAAAGATATGTTCTGTCTCAACTGCAGGCGCTGGACTGAAAAACTGGACTGAGAAATATGTCACCGTTTCCCGGTTACCATCCGGTGTCTGCGGGAGAAGAGAATGATTAGTTTTTCTTATCAATTCACCGGATCACATTCCATTTTTATCTGTAACAAAAAAGCTCATATATCTACACCATTTAACCCACTCAATAATCAGATCCAGCGTTATCTGTTATTTATATTAATGCTAACCTGTTATTTTTTGGTAAATGAAAAAATAATCTATTTAATAAACGCCATTATGGCGAAAGATGCCCAGACGGAATCATTTCTCATCTGTGTAGTTTTATCTGTTATGGACCTGTCGGGAGCGTACTGCAATCAGGATCGTGATCGATCATGTATTATATTTTGGTATTGAAATCGGTAAGTAATGTGAATGTAATTGGCCTTAACTTGTTAAAATATAGGTTAATTTATCATTCTTCCCCCGCTGCGCTCTCTGAATTCATCTCTCCAGGAAGGATGCTGTTAAGAGCCAGCCTGAGATTTTCCTCACGATCTTTCAGGCAATAAATATAGGTTTTTAACTCCGGAAACGAGCGTTCGATGGTGTAATTCAGGTTATTAGTCAGACAGTATTTGTTTTTATAGTAGGAGCCCATTGATTCACTCATCAGGCCCACGGCATCACCGCTGCCAATCAGGAACAGGTAGTTATCAATGTCGTCGACAATGATAACCTGCGCAGTGGGGCATAGAGTAAGAATTTTCATATGTGCAGTTTTTATGTATTCATCGTGGAAACCATTTTTAGGAATGATGACGGGGATGTTTTTCATATCACTGAGTTGATAATTACCCAGTTCAGTCGACAAAAGATAACAAACTGGTTCGCTATAGAAATTTAATGTACTGATCCCACTTTCAGAGATTTGTCGATGTGAGATCACCGCCTGAATTTCACCAGAGAGAAGAGACTCAAGGGAATGACTGGCATCACTTGAGCAGTAAGAAACGCACTCGGTTTTCTTTCTTTTTTTGACCACAATATTAAAAAGGAAATGATTAAGATTTTCCACCCCAATCATAACGCTTCTTCTGATGGTTAAATTAGTCGTTTTTTGTGAAAAGCTGTCTTCAATTTCAGATATTTTCATATAATACGGCATTATTTTTTCATACAGCTCCAGTCCTTTTTTTGTCAGTGTGAAATCATGATCTGTTCGTGAAAAGAGTTTGTATCCCAGCTCATCTTCGAAAAGTTTTATTCTTCTTGATATAGGGGATGAAGTCACAAAAAGAATCTCTGACGCTTTTTTGAGAGATTTTTCTCTCGCCACGATAATAAAACATTTCAGATTAGATGAAACAAACATACGGCCTCCTTATAGGGGTAATTAGCGCCTGATTAAATCAAGTGAAATATAGCACACTGTAAAGTCGTCAAAACGGGATTATTCTTAAGATTAATCGGCTTTTTTGCAGTTTTTTCATCATGATACTATTTTTTAAAGGGTGTTATTTAATTTTTGACCTTGCGGGATTTTGGGCCTGTACATACGCTTTCAGTGTCTGAATCAGACCCGCGTAACCATTATCAGCACCAGGGATTAAAATAATTTAAAACGGCAGTGAAAGCAAAAAGGTTAACATTTCTGAAAATATTGGTGAATCATCCGTTTTTATCATGAAAATTATTTCAAAATTTAATAAATGAGAGGTACACAATGAGTTCGAACAACGATAACGCCAAAGCAGTGAATGCCGCCGCAGCGGGAACGGCAATGCTCGGCGCGGCCAGCAGTCTGAATGTGTACGACAGCAGCGGCAAACTTGTGGACTTTTCAAAAGTGGTCATTGAGCTGGCCAGCAGCAATGGCGGAGACGGAAGTTTCACCACTCTATTCTCGATAGATGAACTGCGTGCAACTGAGCCGAACAAAGCTGGCGAAATTGCGGTAGTGTTGCAATACCACCGTACTTCACGTGTTGGTGGCGGTATTTTCGTCTATGACCTGGAAGATACCACTTCTGCCGACGATAAAGGCACAGTCTTTGTCACCCCGAAAGGTGCCCGCTGGAAGCGCTACCTCTCTAATTATGCTGACCTGACTGTAGGTGACTTTGGTGCGATACCGGATGGTAAAACCGACTGTGTGGATGCGGTTACCCATATGTGGAACTGGTCACAGCTCACTGATAACGCCACCAATAGCAAGCCTAATCAGAACATTGGTATTCGCTTCCCGGCTGGCCGCTACTTTATTTCGAAGTTTGATATCTCTGCCAATGAAGTCGGGCGCTTCCGTCTGGTGGGTTCACACGTTAACTTTGGCTACTATCCAAGCACCACGCTGGTGTCTGATGGTAAAGCCGGCGAATACATGTTCCTGATTAATGCCCGCTGGATGTCCATTTCCGGCCTGTTGATTGACGGTCAGGACAACACCAAAACCAAAGGCTTCCTGAAAAATATCGATCCGGGTGGCCAGTTCGTTCGCGTGACCAGCATGTCGTTCAGCAATATGGGCGGTAGATGTCTGGATATGTTGGATACGCTCGATTGCAAAATTGACCAGTGGTATGCCAGTCACTGCTCGGCCACGGTCATTTATGCTACCTGGTCCGGTCGGGCAGAAGGTGTGTGGGATCACATTACCGCAGTTGAGCTGACTAACTTCAACGTTCAGCACGGCACCAAAGCTAATATGATCGATCTACAGCGTGCCGGTCAGTCAATTATCCGTAACGGCTGGATTGAACACTGTGAGTATCCGGGCGATCTCTCAAACGGCCAGTGGATTTTTGATGCCTTCAACCTTGAAACTAACGTTAACCCGCTGAAACTTAACTCAACCCGTATTGTGTCTACCCAGCTCAATATGCAGGCTGGCTCGACAATGGATCTTACCCCCGATCCGAATCCGTGGTTGAGTAAATATGAAGATGGACAGCTGTGGCTGGAAAACCACGGGATGAAAATCGATGGTTCACTGAACTACCAGTACCTGACCTCGCCAGATTTTATAGATAACCGTACCAATGATGAAGCCTGGTTCCATGTGTCCGATCTGGAAGTACCGGAAAATACCACGGTAGTGAATGTCCGTCTGCTGGGTTCGTCGCAGTTCATTGGCATGAGCGACACGCAGACTGATTACACCACCCGTACCCCGGAAGGCGAAGCGATTATTTCGTTGCAGAATATCAACGGAACTTTCATTAACAGCTGGTCAGGAACAGGATCGATCCCATTAGTGGGGGTCAATGTAAAACACCTGGCGACCAACAGAGTGCGGATCTACGTCAAACTGGCGAAATACACCGGATTCTGCCGGGCGTGGTTTACCACCACTTCCTTTGACCGTTTTGCCCGAGGTGTTCGTTTCCGCCTGGAAAAAGCCTACACCAGAGTGACCGATACTGAAGTGCTGGAGGATCTCAACAGTGGGACTTCAACCACCTTATTCCAGCACTGGATGGGGCGTGATCAGGTTGGTATTGGCTACAACAACAACAACCAGCTACTGATGCGTGGTCAACTGGTGAATACCTCCAGAACCGGGACCTCAACCAACAGTCTGCAGGTGTTCGTCAACGGTCAGCTTTATGCGATTGAGTTGAAGCCAATCACCAGTTAATAAGCTAATTTATCCCAGCAATTATTGATAAACCGGTCCGTAATGGCCGGTTTTTTTCGTGTTAAATAATTTGCCAACAACAGCTATTTGTTATGCCAGAAACTCGCCGAGATGCTGGTATTATTAATGTTAAATGTGATTTTGAATATTTATTTATTATTTATCTTGTGTTGCATGGATGAGATGTTAAGTGACGTATTTATTGGGTTTTTATTACTGTTTGTATCTGTGTCAGCAATAATTCTTTAATTTTCTGATGCAATCATTATCACAGGTAGTAAATTCAAAGAGTTACCAATATTTCAGCGGTGCTTTTTAATTATTGAAATTGAGTATATATCCTCTGGGCGTAAAATTAATTCCAGCAAAGTCATTATGCAGGATAAATGGTGGCTTTACTCAGGCGTGGCGTTCGCCGTAGCGCTGTGTAATTAACAGCATATGAAGTTACTCTCAATAATTAAATGGAGTGGTTATGTCCGAGAAAACACCTTCACTACAGAGTAGTGAAAATAAAATTGTGATGGGCTTCTGGCACAATTGGGCGCCAGAACCGGGCCAGGGATATAAACTGGGTCGTTTTACTGAAATGGCGCTGTCAGAAATTCCCGTGGAGTATAATGTTATCGCCGTTGCTTTTATGAAGGTGCTGGATAACAGCAGTCGGATTCCTGATTTCAAACCTTATAAAGGCACGGAAGCTGAGTTCCGTCGTCAGATTGACCTCGTTCACGCCCAGGGTCGTAAAGTGCTTATTTCTCTCGGTGGTGCGGATGCACATATTGAGCTGCACAGTGGAGATGAAGTGGCGCTGGCAAACCGCATTATTGCACTGACTAATCAGTACGATTTTGACGGGCTGGATATTGATCTGGAACAGGCTGCTATTACTGCTGCTGACAATCAGACGGTTATTCCTGCGGCACTGAAAGTGGTGAAAGATCATTTCCGTCCGCTGGGTAAAAACTTCACCATCAGTATGGCTCCGGAGTTTCCTTACCTGGTGCAGGGCCGTGAATATAACGCCTATATTAACGGACTGGAAGGTTATTACGACTACATTGCACCGCAATTTTATAATCAGGGTGGCGACGGTGTTTATGTCGATGGCGTGGGCTGGATTGCGCAGAATAATGACGCACAGAAGGAAGACTTCCTTTATTACCTGACCGAAAGCCTGGTCACGGGTACCCGTGGTTTTATCAAAATCCCTCATGACAAATTTATTATCGGTCTGCCGACTAATAATGATGCAGCTGCCACTGGCTATGTCATTGATCCGCAGGATGTGTATAACGCGCTGGCACGACTGAAAGCGGCAGGACTGGATATTCTGGGCCTGATGACCTGGTCAGTGAACTGGGATGCCGGATTCACCCAAAGCGGTGAAGAGTATGCATGGGAATTTATTAATCGCTACGGCTATCTTGCCGGGGATGGCACGGTGCCAGAGCCAGAGCCAGAGCCAGAGCCAGAGCCAGAGCCAGAGCCAGAGCCAGAGCCAGAGCCAGAGCCAGAGCCAGAACCAGAACCAGAACCAGAACCAGAGCCAGAGCCAGAATATCCGCAGTGGACTACCGGTGTGCGCTATCACGACAACGATCTGGTGCGTTGGGGGTCAGCGGTCTGGGTCTGCCTGATGGTCCATGACTCCAATATCTACTGGGCGCCGAATGTGGCTACCTCCCTGTGGCGTGAATTTACTCTCGCTAAAAACTATAAAGGTATTAATACCATGACTGAACGTTCTTCTGACATTATCAGCACCAGCAAATCCGGCTCGATGCTTCGTCACGGTCACATATTCTCACCCGCATCACGCGCTTATATTGCCTGGCAGGAAGGGAAAATTGATGAGGGTATGTTGAACCAGCGTGAATGCGGTAAATTTTTCCCTGCTACCGCCAGCGGGCTGACAGATGTTGTAGCACCGAGTGACGTCACCAACTTCGCTCCGCCACCGGACGGTAAAATTGCCAGTGCCAATCAGGGCAACGGTAATTTCCTTGATGAAGCGGGCACTCACTGGCAGAAACACAGCGTGGCTTCTGCCGAGATGTTAAAAATTTCCTGGTATTACTCGGCGCTTCACGATACTCGTCGCTGGAATTACTTTATTACCCGCGAAGGCTGGAACCCTAATCTGCCGCTAAGTCGTGCGCAGTTTGAAGATCAACCGTTCTACAAAGTAGAGCTGACTGAGCAACCATACTGGAGCCACCATGAGGCGCTGAATCCGCCGCAGCCTACCGTGCATGATGTGATGTTGCCGCAGCGTTCTGGTTACCATGTGATCCTGGCCGTCTGGGAAGTGGCAAATACCGGTAACGCCTTCTACCACGTGATTGACCTGGATTTCAGCGGTGATGATAACGGTGGTGAAGTGACCCCTGTTGCTCCGGCAGGCCTGCGCGCCAGCAGCGTGACCACCAGCAGCGCAACTCTGTCATGGAATGCTTCTGTGACTACAGCTTCAGCCTACCGCCTGTACCGTGATGGCAATCCTGTTGGTCAGACTACCGCGCTTACAATCACCGACACCGGCCTGAGCGAAAACACCGCTTATGGTTATGCAGTCAGCACCATTAATGCTGCGGGTATCGAATCCGCGCTGAGCCAGGCCATTGTGGTTACCACCAGTGGCACGGTTATCCCGGGTACTCCGCCAACGGCACCTACTCATCTGCACAGCATGGGTACCACCGCAGATACGGTGAAGCTGATGTGGGGTGCATCAACCAGCAGCGGCACGCTGGCCGGTTATATCGTCTACCGTGATGGCAATGAAATTACCCGTACCGGCGTGGCGCAACTGAGCTATGACGACACCGGCCTGAAGGCGGAAACGGCTTATCGCTATTTCGTGGCCGCTTTTGATTCTCAGGGCCAGCTGTCTGTGCCGTCGAACGTGCTGGCAGTGACCACGCTGGCTGACGAAGATAACGGCGGTGGCGATCTGTATCCTGAGTGGAAGCTGGGTACCTTCTATCCAACCGGCGACAAGGTCAGCTATCAGGGTAAAAACTGGATCTGCCTGCAAGCTCATACTGCCCACGTGCCGGATTGGGCACCGGGTGTGGCTGAAACCCTGTGGGCCCAAATTGCCTGACGGGTAACTGATAACAGGCTGGCCAGAGGGAACTGGCCCGCTTGCTGTCTCCGGCCGAATCTGTCTGAGGTTGTCAATGATGTCCACACTACACAGCATCCTGGAACATTGCTCAGAATGGATCCTGGAGTACTTACCCGCAGTATTCTCCGCGCTTTCCTCCATGCTGATTGCCTTTTTTATGGGCATTTATGACAGCAAACCAATCTGGAAAATCGTGTCAGGCCCCTTTATCTGCGGGATCTTCACCCTGGCGATTTCCGGCTCTCTGGAACATCTGGGCCTGCCCGAAAATGCAGTCAATCTGATTGGCGGCATTATTGGCTTTGTCGGTGTGGAGAAAATTCGCGAACTGATCGAAGGCAAACTGACTAAACGCCTGGAAGGAGAAAGAAATGAAAATCAGCGATGACGGCATTCAATTTATTAAGCAGGAAGAGGGCGAAAGGCTGAGCGCCTATCTTGATTCAGTGGGGATCCCAACGATTGGCGTCGGCCATACCGGCTACGTTGATGGTATGCCCATCGCCAGAAATACAGAGATTACTGCGGCAAAATCCACCCAGTTGCTGTTGCAGGATCTGGCAACGGCAGAACAGGCCATTACAAAGAACGTCACCGTAACCCTGACGCAAAATCAGTATGACGCGCTTTGCAGCCTGATTTTTAATATCGGTGCCGGTTCTTTTGCCAGTTCAACGGTAAAGAAAAAGCTCAACACGGGTGATTATGCCGGGGCTGCGGATGCTTTTCTGATGTGGAAAAGGGCGGGAAACAACCCCGATATCCTGCTGCCACGCCGCCAGCGTGAGCGTGAGCTGTTCCTCCGTTAACCATCGCGGGCCTCGCCCGCAAATTCATCTCCCCGACATCTTGATTTAACCCCTCTGTCACATTTCCCGCGCACCATAGCCGCAATCAAAAGTACTCCGGGCAGGCACTCCGCTTCGGGCACCTCCATGGCGATTGAGGTTATTTCACATGCTGAACTTATCCAGACATCCGACCACTGTTTATCAGGCGATAGCCGCCCAGCTGGAGCAGGAACTGAGCAGCAACTACCGCTGCGGCGAGTATCTGCCCTCAAAGAAACAGCTTGCGGAGCGCTATGCCGTAAACCGCCACACGCTCCGCCGCGCCGTTGACGAGCTGGTTAACAAAGGACTGGTTCAGCGCCGTCAGGGCGTCGGTATCCTGGTACTGATGCGCCCTTACAACTATCCGCTGCATGCGCAGGCCCGCTTCAGCCAGAACCTGATGGAGCAGGGCAGCCATCCAACCAGTGAAAGGTTGCTGGCGGTGCTACGCCCGGCTAATGGCGAAATTGCCGCCGCGCTCGGCCTGGCGGAAGGCGACACGGTGGTTCGCACCCTGCGCCGTGTCAACGACGTGCCGGTTTGTGTGATCAACCACTATCTGGCCGATCTGCGCTGGTGGCCAAAGCTGCAGCAGTTTAACAGCGGATCGTTACATGAATTCATGCAGCGCGAACTGGCGCTGGATTTAAGCCGTAAGCAAACCCGTATCACCGCACGCCGCGCACAGGCCAAAGAGAGCAAGCTGCTGGAAGTGTCACTGCACTCTCCTTTGCTGTGTGTCCGTACGCTGAACACCTGCACCGGTAGCGGACAGCTGGCGGAATACTCCGTCAGCCTGACCCGCGCCGACATGATCGAACTGACGCTGGAGCACTAAATGGAGTCATTGAAGGCAAGACAGCACTGGCTTTCGGTACTGGCGCACTGCCAGCCGGAAACCCTGCTGACGCACTGGCAGCCGCTGGATCTTCACCCAGAGTATGAGTTGCTGCGTACGCCGGAAACAGGGTTAACCCGCCTGCAGGCGAGGATGGGAGGCACCGGCCGTCGCTTTATCCTCGGCGATACGACCGTGACCCGCGCTGTGGTGCGTCTGCCGGATGGTATTTGCGGCTACAGCTATGTGATGAGCCGTAATAAAGATCACGCCGAATTGTGTGCGCTGATGGATGCGCTGCTGCAGCAGACCAGCTTCAGTGAGCTGATCCAGCGGAGGATCATTACCCCTCTGGCTGCTGCCCGCCAGGAAAAACTCACACTGCGCGCCCGGGAAGTCGCCAGCAGCCGCGTCGATTTCTTCACCCTTGTCCGGGAGACAACTAATGACCTTACTCGCCAGCTTTACCCATCCGGTTGCCGATTCGCAGCGCGCCTTTCGACGTATTCTGAAAGCGATGAGCGAGCCGGGCGTGATGGTTTCCATGCCGCAGCTGCCTGCCTGGGGCAAGGTTTCTCAGGCGGCCACTGCCGTGATGATGACCCTGGTTGACCGCGAAACGCCAATCTGGCTGGACAGCACGCTGAGCAGTGATGTCCTGCTGAGCAACCTGCGCTTTCATACCGGTGCGCCAGTCACTCCTGAACCTGATGCACCGTTCGCGTTGCTGCATGCCAAATCCGATACTGCCCTCGATCAGTTCTCTCCAGGCGATAACGCCGCGCCGGAAAAAAGCACCACGGTGATTATTGAAGTGCCAGCCCTGAGCGGCGGTCTGACGCTGCGCCTCAGCGGCCCGGGTCTGATGGAGCCGCGCGCGATTGCTCCGCAGCTGCCGGAAAGCGTGCTTAGCTATCTGCGAGAGCGCCCGCATCGCTTTCCTCAGGGAATCGATCTGATCTTCACCTGTGGCGAAAACATGATGGCGCTGCCACGCACTACTGATGTGGAGGTCTGCTGATGTACGTTGCCGTGAAAGGGGGGGAGAAGGCGATTGCCGCCGCCCATCAGCTGCAGGAAAACCTGCGCCGGGGTGAAGGCCCGGACGAACTGAACTGCAGCCAGATCGACCAGCAACTGGGGCTGGCAGTGGATCGCGTGATGACCGAGGGTGGCATTCACGATCGCGAGCTGGCGGCACTGGCCATCAAGCAGGCCAGTGGCGATCTGGTAGAGGCGATTTTCCTGCTGCGCGCCTATCGCACCACGCTGCCACGCCTGGCTGACAGCCTGCCTCTGGACAGCGCCGATATGCGTCTGGAGCGTTGTATCTCTGCCGTTTATAAAGATTTGCCAGGCGGGCAGGTGCTCGGCCCGACCTACGATTACACGCATCGCCTGCTGGATTTCACCCTGCTGGCAGAGGGCAAAGCGCCTGCCGCCCCACGCGCTGAGCAGCCGCTGGATGAGAGTTGCCCGCATATGTTTGAGCTGATGACCCGGGAAGGGTTGGCCGTCACCGAAGAGGATGACGGCAGCGAGCCGCAGGACATTACCCGCGAACCACCATCCTATCCTATGCCACGTTCTGCCCGTCTGCAGCAACTGGTGCGCGGGGATGAGGGTTTTCTGCTGGCACTGGGCTATTCCACCCAGCGTGGCTATGGCCGCAACCATCCCTTTGCCGGTGAAATCCGTACCGGTTACGTCACGGTGGAAATCGAACCGGAAGAGCTGGGCTTCCCACTGGAAATTGGTGAAGTGATGCTGACCGAATGTGAAATGGTCAACGGCTTCACCACTCCGGCTGATAAAGCGCCGCATCTGACGCGGGGATACGGTCTGGTGTTTGGCCGCGCCGAACGTAAAGCGATGGCGATGGCGCTGGTGGATCGCGCGCTGCAAACCGGCGAGTACAACGAACGTATTACCAGCCCGGCGCAGGACGAAGAGTTTGTGCTGGCCCATGCGGATAACGTTGAGGCGGCTGGCTTTGTCTTACATCTGAAACTTCCTCACTACGTAGACTTCCAGGCCGAGCTTGAGCTGCTCAACCGCCTGCGTGCCGATTATCAGGAGAAGCACCGTGACTGAACTGAGCGGTTATAACCCCGGCTATCTCGATGAACAAAGCAAGCATTCGTTAATTGCTCCCCGACAGTGCTGGCTGACCCATATCAGCCATGATGTGGATAACTGGCTGGCAGAGCATGCCTTACCGCCGGGCGTCGCTGCGGCGTATGACGGCCTGGTAGTGGAAATATAACGAGAAAAACGGCGTATTGGTGCGTAATGCCGCTCAGTGTAGCCGTGCCCTGATAAAAAACTTTGCGCGGGGTCTGTGCTCCGCGTGTGAAGGCGAGGGCGATTTTACCAGCTACCGTATGGGTAAGTTTTGTTTTTGATAAACTCTGGCATTTCACCGTAATACTCATATCCATCAGGGTGTTGAGTAATATTTTTGCAAACGTCCAGCTTATCTCCTGAGACGGTTTTCAGGTTAACCACCGGGACCGGATAATTCGGGTGGTCCCCAACATCCTGTAACCAGACCCGGACTTTTCCTCCCGGGGCCAGCCCAAACAGCATCGTGCTGTACCATACGGTCGCTCCTGAGCGGGCTTTATGACTGGCCGGCGTCATCATCTTTTGCCACACTGATTCCGTGAAAAACAGACTCGTCTCGGAGACTTTTTTATCGATGATGGAGTCCCAGCAAAACACCATATACTGCGGCGGGTAATCCGCCTGATTATAATGGATGGAGCTGCGCCTGACCTTTTCACTCAATGTTCCCACGCTGTCAGGATTGTCCTGGGTGCTGTCGAGCGCATTAAAGCTGAGCAGATAGCCTCTGGTGTCGACTATAGCTGCGTGGGTCACCAGTGCCGGCAGCGCCTTCGGGGTAAAGAACGCGAACTTCTATTTGCCATACGGCAACGTATAGTCGCCTCTGGCAAAGGGGGACGTTTTTTGTTGCCCATGACAGCCGGTCAGCCCCAGCATCAGCATCAGTACGGCAGTGCGTTTTATCATCACTGTTTTTTTCCTTCCATGTTACAGACTGTGTGGCACCACCTTGCCCGATTTCACCCTCTCTTTCATGCGGGCTTCTTCCTGTGGCCCGTGCCGCCTGGGCTGATGAGGGTTGTCTTTAGGCAGATACCAGAGGTCAATCCCCGGCAGGCTGAGGCTCATCATCCACTCCTTTGGCGATAAAATCAGCGCTTATCGTATTTTTACTGTCCAGTTGAATGTTGATTTAAATTAAAAAAAGGTCAGACCAAAGGAGGGGATTGCCAAAAGTGTGTGGCGGCTGGCACTCCTGCTGGTCAGCCTGCCCGAAGTGGTCTGTTCGGTGTGGCGTAATTTTTTCATCATCCCCCTGTCATCTGAACGTCATCGTCCTCGCCGTTAATAGGGCCCACGAGGCTTAACGCCAGACTCTCAACGGGAAAAACTATGGCACAGGCACTGTTAAAACCGGCCCCCGCACCTGAAGTCGCTCCCGTGTGGTCAGCGCAGAAAAAAGTGCTGGCGGTACAGGGACTGGGCAAAGCGTATTCAGCACAAAATCGTGTGCTGCACGATATCAATTTCGACCTGCACTCCGTTGAGCTGGTGAAAGAATACTGCACGCGCGCCATTGGCATCGCCAAAGGACGCATTGTTTTCGACGGGCATCCGTCGCAGTTAACAGAAGACCTTCTCCATACCCTGTATGTCGAAGAGATGACGCAACTTAACTAAGCCAATTTTTGGGATACGGACTCAGCAATGAAAAAATTATTCTTATCGGCGGTGCTTACCAGCGTAATGGCAGTTAACTATGCTCAGGCCGCCGCGCCAAAGGAACTGAACCTTGGCATTCTCGGTGGTCAGAACGCCACACAGCAGATTGGTGACAACCAGTGCGTGAAAGATTTCTTCGACAAAGAGCTGAGCGTAGACACCAAACTGCGCAACTCTTCTGACTATTCTGGCGGGATTCAGGGCCTGCTGGGCGGCAAAGTGGATATGGTGCTGAGCATGTCACCTTCTTCTTATGCTTCCGTGTACATCAACGACCCGAAAGCCGTGGATATCGTTGGTATCGCTGCTGATGACACTGACCAGTCAACCGGTTACCACTCAGTAGTTATCGTCAAAGCTGACAGCCCGTACAAAAAGCTGGAAGATCTGAAAGGCAAATCTTTCGGCATGGCCGATCCGGACTCCACTTCCGGCTTCCTGATCCCGAACCAGGCTTTTAAAAAGCAGTTCGGCGGCTCGATTGATGACAAATACAAAGGTTTCTTCTCCAGCGTCACTTTCTCCGGTGGCCACGAGCAGGACGTGTTAGGCGTACTGAACGGCCAGTTTGAAGGCGCGGTGACCTGGGCTTCAATGATCGGCGACTACAACACCGGTTACACCAGCGGCGCCTTCACCCGGATGATCCGCATAGATCATCCGGACCTGATGAAGCAGATCCGCATTATCTGGCAGTCGCCGCTGATCCCTAACGGCCCAATCCTGGTGAGCAACAAGCTGGACCCGGAATTCAAAGCTAAGCTGGTCGCCGCCATCAAAAAACTGGATAAATCCGACCACAGCTGCTTTATCAAAGCGATGGGCGGCACCCAGCATATCGCTCCGGCGAGCGTGGCTGATTTCCAGAACATCATCGATATGAAGCGCTGACCAAAGCCCGTTAATACGCGGCAGGTGCCCCGCCTGGTTCAGGCCGGGTGGGGCCACCCTGAACACCGACAAAAGCGGTAACGCATGCAAAATACCGACTTTGAACGCTACTATCAGCAGGTACGGGGCAAACAAAAGCGCGACACCGTACTCTGGTCACTGACCCTGCAGGCCCTCTATATTGCTTCCGGCAACATTTCTGAATTCAGCCTGCAAACGCTCTGGTCCTCTCTGCCGCACTTCTTCGACTATCTGGCTGAAACCGTGCCGGTGCTGCACTGGAACCTGCTGTTCGCGGACGGGCATACCGAAGGCTCGCTGGCTTACTGGGGCTATCGTCTGCATATCCAGCTGCCGCTGATCTGGGAAACGCACAATCTGGCGCTGGCTGCCACCATTCTGTCGGTGATTGCGGCGGTGGTACTGGCTTTCCTGGCGGCTGATAACACCCAGTCTCCGCCCGTCGTTCGTTATGCCATCCGCACTGCGGTAGCTTTTCTTCGTACCATGCCGGAACTGGCCTGGGCGGTGATGTTCGTGATGGCCTTCGGGATCGGCGTAATTCCGGGCTTCCTCGCGCTGGCGTTGCACACCATCGGCAGCCTGACCAAGCTGTTTTATGAGGCAATTGAAAGTGCGTCAGACAAGCCCGGCCGTTGCCTCTCCGCCTGTGGCGCCGGTACGCTGCAAAGAATGCGCTTTGCCCTGTGGCCGCAGGTTAAACCGGTATTTCTCTCCTACAGCTTTATGCGCCTGGAAGTGAACTTCCGCCAGTCGACCATTCTTGGTCTGGTGGGCGCAGGCGGCATTGGCCAGGAGCTGATGACCAACATTAAACTCGATCGCTACGATCAGGTCAGCATGACCATACTGCTGATTATCATTGTGGTTTCACTGCTGGACGCGCTTTCCGGGCGTCTGCGTCACTGGGTGGTTGAGGGGAAAGCCGCATGATCGCATTAGCCGGGTCAGACTCTCTGGCCTCACTCAAATCACAGCACAGCGAACTGTTCTTCGTGCAGCGCCGTTACCTGCGCCGTATCGGCCTGGTGGCAGCGGCAGTACTGGCTTACTACATTTTCTTCTTCAATATGTTCGGCATCAGCTGGGCGCAGCTGGCCACCGGCAGCACGCAGATTAGCCGCTACTTTCTGCGGATGTTTGTCTGGCACGACGTGGCGAGCTGGCCGTTTGCCTATTATTTCACGCAGATATTTATCACCGTTGCCATCGTGTTCGCCGGAACTATTACGGCCACGCTGCTGGCGCTGCCGGTATCATTTCTTGCTGCGCGTAATGTGATGTCTTCTCCAATATTGCGTCCTGTTGCCGTGGTAGTGCGTCGCCTGCTGGATATTCTGCGCGGGATCGATATGGCGATTTGGGGCCTTATTTTTGTGCGTGCGGTAGGAATGGGGCCGCTGGCCGGGGTACTGGCAATTGTGATGCAGGACGTGGGGGCTGCTGGAAAAACTCTATGCCGAAGGACATGAGGCCGTGGAGCGTTCGCCGGGCCGTGGCCTGAATGCAGTGGGCGCGAATTCGCTGCAGAAGCACCGCTATGGCATTTTCACCCAGTCATTCCCGGACTTCCTGGCGCTGAGCCTTTACCAGATTGAATCCAACACCCGCTCTGCGGCAGTGCTGGGGTTTGTTGGTGCGGGGGGCGTGGGGCTGGTCTATGCCGAGAATATGCGTTTATGGAACTGGGATGTGGTGATGTTTATCACTCTGATTCTGGTGGCGATCGTGATGGCGATGGATTATGTCTCGGCGAAGTTGCGTAAACGTTATATCAGTGGCAGACCGGTTCCGCTGTTTGGGCAGGAATCGAACTGTCGGCGCAAATCACCGATATGGGTGGAATTAATCTCGCAACGGGGATCATCCACTCCTTATCTTACCGGGGCGAATCCTTTCGCCGCGGCAAACAGCCATATGCCCGGATTTAAGATGAGGTAATGTCCCACCACATTTTGTTCAGTGAATAGTAGCGGTCATCCGGATCCAGCTTCTTCTCCCATGGCTTATCAATGATGTAGTGAATGTTCTTCACTTCCGCCATGTCCCACATCGCCGCATGCTGGAAGGGCAGCGTTTTCAGCGCATTATAGATATACGGCAGCGGCTGCCAGTGCTGGTGGAAGTAGTCGTTAAGGAAATCCTGTTCGGCAAACAGATAGCGTGACAGGTCGTTCAGCTCCGCCAGCTGATGCAGCATATCATCAAACACCGCCTCGTCCGGTTTCAGCACCAGGAAACCGCCGTTGAGATAGTTGTCCACCTCATCCAGCTGCTCAGTGTGGTGCACGCCCTGACAATAGCTGTAGAAACAGTTTTCCGGCTGCCAGCTTTTGGGGTAGCTGGCAATCTTGTTAGGATTACAGCGGCAGGCGTGGCAGGCGGCGATCTGCCCTTCAGCCAACGGCAGCTTAAACAGCTCGTCCATATTTTTTGTCACCAGCATATCGGCATCCAGAAACACGATGCGCTCAAATTCGGTCAGCCGCCAGACCGCCAGCTTGGTCCACACTTCAGAGAAGCGCGCGTTAGCATAGTTATGCTGCAGGCTGCTGTCCGGGCTGATCGGCTGCACTTCACGCAGCAGGCAGCCTTCACTCTCCAGCGCCTGACGGGACGGCGCATCGATATTTTCAGTCACCATGACAATCAACGGGTATGCGCTGTTCACTCTCTTCAGCGACTTATGCAGCGCCTTCACGCCCACCAGATAGACCGGCTGCGTCAGCAGGGTAGCCCATGCCTTCATTGGCTCTCTCCTTATCATCAGTCGAGCAGTTGTGCGGTAAACGCATTCTCAAATTTGTGCTGCGGGTCCAGCTGGTCGCGCACTTTGCGGAAGGCTTCCCATTGCGGATAGATCGCCGTCCAGTTGTACAGCGGCGCTTCAAAATATTTGCCCCAGTGCGGCCTGCCACCTTCCGCTGCCAGCACTTTTTCCACCGCCTGCAGGAACGCCACCCCTTCTTCCGACAGGGAACCGTCCTCGGCGTAATAAACGACAAAACCGAAGAAACAGGTATCCTGCTGATATGCGGGACTCAGCCAGGAAGTGGACGGGCCGGTACAGCGCAGAATAATCGGATAGTGCATGTGCGGCTGGGTTTCCGTATGCCACTCTTTAATCTTGCGGATCACCTCTGCGGCCCGCGCCAGCGGAATGCCGATCTCAACGTTAATCTGCGGGGTGGCAATGCCGCGACAGAAGACCTGGTAGACATCGCCCGTGACGTCCGAAAAATCCTTAAAGCGGGTAACGGTGCGAAAAGGCTTGCCGTTCTTATCGACGATCTTGGTGTCACTGCGCATATGTTTCAGCGTCTGATCGACAGTGTGATTCATTGCGTCGCTGGTCTCTTCCTGCTTCAGCAGGTCGTCGTTGTTATCGTGATAGCTTTCTGTCTCTTCTTCGGTGGCCTCTCGGGCTGCCCAGACATGGACCTGATTTTCATTCGGGAACCACCAGGCTTTACTCAGGGCATAGTTATGATTCCAGTCCAGCAGATCTGTTTCCAGCGTGTCAGCGCTGACGGCGTTCTTAAAACAGGTGTAGACCAGCGAGGGCTGGGTACGCAGCGTGACCTGAGTCACCACCCCTAACGAGCCTAATCCCAGCTGGACAGCGGGGAAGGAAGGGTGAGCGCGATTGAACTCCTGCACGCTGCCATCGGCCAGCACCATGCGGATGTTTAAAGCCTCGTCAGCGATGGAGCTTTGCTGCAGCCCCTGGCCGTGAGTGCCGGTCGCCAGCGCGCCAGCCAGCGTCTGGGCCGCAATCACACCAGGGGAAGACGGCAACATTCTGCCCACGCCGGTGAGAATTTCATACACCTCGTGCAGCGGGGTGCCACCGGCAAAAGTGGCGCTGTCCTCGGTGATATCCAGCAGGCCACGTAAATGCTGTAAATCGAGCAGGGTATCGCCAGCGGCGGCCAGTTTCAGCATTCGGCCCGGCGACATCCGGCTGCCCATTACGCGGATTTTACCCCTGCTGATGGCAAGGATCGCCTGCAATTCCTCTTCTGTTTCTGGCGTACTGACTGCGTTCTTGTCTGCCAGCGTCGCATTCTGTGCCCAGTTCCACAATCTGGACTCGTCGCCCAATTGCGGTTTACGGCGAGGATAACCGGTATTTTCGGGTGTCATCGACAACTCCTTTTTCAGGACAATAACATGATTGTGTTTACAAGCGCGGAAGTGAGCTTTCAGAATCCGACATAGTAAGCGTAGCTGAATTGCCCCGGAACGACAGCGTCCGGAGCAGAGAAAGTTGTACGTCGCATTAAATTTCTGTACAGGTTTTCAGTCAGGCCGGGCGCAGGTAACGCAGTGTGGCATCCACCACCAGCTGGCGGTTGCGGGCGATGCTCTGCTGTTCCGTCTCGTTGCCGCCAAACAGCGTATGGAAGGTGTAACGGTTGGAGACGTTGTGCGTACAGATGCTGCTGATCAGGCGGTGAACATCCACGGTATCCGCTTTCTGATCGAATACGCCAGTGGCTTTGCCGCGCACCAGTACGCTTTCCAGCACGTCGAGCGCGCTCTGATTCAGCGTCTTAATGCGGGTTGACTGGCTGATATAGCGGCCGCGCATCAGGTTCTCACTGCACACCAGCCGCATAAAATCCGGGTGAGTGATGTGGTAGTCAAAACTGGCTTCGGCCAGACGTGTCATCGCCACCACCGGCGGCATCTCCGCGAGATTCAGCCCGGTTTCATGTTCTCGGATGGCCTGATAGACCTGCTCCAGCACTTCCATATAAAGATTTTCTTTATTGCTGAAGTGGTACACCACCATGCGCTTGGTGGTCTGAGCATGCTCAGCAATCTGCTCCATACGGGCACCCTGAAGGCCGAATTCAGCAAAGGTGGCAAGGGCACCGGCAAGGATACGTTTCTTCAACCCTTCCGGGTCATTCTTTCTTTTGGCAGTAGCAGGCATAGCGGGTCGATAAATCCGTGGTCTTTAAACCGTTGCGGTAACAAGGATGTTAAGAATACCACAGAAAGCTTATGGCTACGTGCGGGGCAGTGTGATCGGCATCAGACTCCGGCGTTCTGACAGCAGAAGCCGGTAGCGCAGCGGGTCAAAACCAGGGATAAGTGCCATCAATAACGCTATCAAAGTGGTCTTTAATCTTTTCATTCAGCTGCGTTTCGTCCGGTAATGCCCGGCCTCGCAGCACCGCTTCAGTGGTAAAGCAAAACAACAATATTCCCCGGCTGCATAAATTCGCGGCTTCGCTGTAGCTCTCCAGCGAGGTGAAACAGGCTTTATCTCCGGGCGCGCGCTGCCGACAGGAGGCGATGACCGTCTTCAGCGCCCGCCAGACATCCTTCGTCTCGCCGAGCACAGGGATCTTGCCAATTGAGAAGGTCAGGATCTTATCAATACGGATAAACAGATGCTGCCTGTGGTCGGCCGCGAAAAGCTCTTCCAGCGTTTCCTGCCACAGAGTGAATGTGGTGGAAAACAGCTCATTCTGCACCATCTCGATGCTGGCATGCTGCCACGGATAGTCGGCGGCAAACTGGCTGAAAGCAAGCTGGTAGGCGTCAAACGCGGCTTCGTCAGTTTCATCCATCAGCGTCAGTTCGTTGCAGCGCAGCTCGAAATCGAGCAGTTCCCGCTGACGTTTTGGATCATGCCAGTCAATCAGCCGGGCTTTGCGCTGCTGCAGCGAGCGCAGGGATTCCAGATCGTAAAACGTCGCCATGGCTATTTCACTGGCCAGCAGTGCTTTATTGATGGTCTGTATGACCGCTGGCGACTGCACCACTGAACGCCCGGCCAGCAGCTCATTACGACGGTTAAGATAAGCCGCCGCGGGTGTGAGGAAGTTGCTCATGAGCATTCTCTTTATCGGGAAGGGGAAGACGGGCGGCCGCCCGTGCACAGATTGGACGAGTATGGCATAAGTTACAGCGAAGAAATCTGCGGCAGGCGCGTTTTCAGGCGAATACCTGGCATGCTTAGCACCACAGCATATAAAGTTTGCATAAGTTGATATTTCCCTCTTCGCGGCAGACAGGTTTAAATCAGTTACAGACCACACCGAGTGAAGGAACTGAGATGCAAAACGTTAACCTGCTTAGCCGGACCACACAGATACTGAGCTGGCTGCAAAACAGCTTTTTTCAGGCCGCGCAGATCGATGAACCGCTGGACGCCGCGCGGGTTGCCGAATCCCTGTTACCGGTCAGTCAGTTGTACGGTTTCGAAATGAGCTATCTGCATTCACGGGACCATTATGAAAAATAGCCGCCATCCTCACAGCATTCGATACAGCTACTGGAATGAGCTGTGCGCTCTGATTAAAAAAGCCCGTTCAGCTCAGCACTGAACGGGCTTTTTTTAAGGTGTTTAGCCTTGTGAAACTGTCCACTCGCTGCGTTCAATTCCGTCGATAATCAGCCGACGCTGCTCCTGCTGTGGCAGAGTGATTTGCAGTCTCTTCCACGCAGGCAGATAGCTCCCACGGCGGTTGAAGGTCAGCCTGATTTCTCCGGCAGTGCAGTGCATCTCCCAGTTCAGCCATAGTGCTTTGTCCTGCTGATAACCCCACGACTCGCCGTCATCTTCGAAAAACATTCCCTGAGCGTTGCCCACGCCTTTCAGCGGGAACAACTTCAGTTCACGCTGGTTATCCCGCTCAGCGTCAACCGGCTTCAGATGCTGGCTCAGGGGCAGACCGGCACCGGCACGCACCAGCAGCGGCAGTTTTTCCAGCGGAGCATCCAGAGTGATCTGCTGACCGCCGCTGTACCAGTTTTCGCTGTAAAAATCATACCAGCCAGCCTGATTGTCCGGCAGCCACAGGCTGCGCTCGCGCTGGCCCGGCTCATCATCCGCGTGGGCCTGCCACAGCAGAGTGTAGAGGTACGGCATCAGGCGATAGCGCAACTCAATCGCTTCGCGGATCGCCGGGGTGACGGCAGGGTACATCCACGGCCAGTTGACGGTGTGGTCATCGTTCCACGAGTGGATGGTGAAGCGGGGATGCATCACGCCATTCTGCACCCAGCGCACAAACAGTTCTGCATCTGGCTTGTCACCAGAGAAACCGCCAACATCGTGGCCGACGTTATAGAGTCCCGACAGGCTCATTCCCACGCCCATGCGGATGTTGTAGCGCAGCGTCTGCCAGCTGGTGCGATTGTCACCGCTTCAGGTCTGCACATAGCGCTGCATCCCTGCGCAACCCGAGCGGGAAATCAGAAAAGGGCGTTTATCCGGTGCGAAACGCTGCTGCGCTTCCATTGAGGCGCGCATCATTAACAGTGGCATCACCGGGCGCACATCCTTAATGGCGATACTCTTGCCGAAGCCGTGGCAGCGGGCTTCGCCGTCCCACACTTCGTACTCGTTGTTGTCATTCCAGGTGGAATCAATGCCCCTCTCCAGCAGCTGGCTGGTGACGCCTTCCTGCCACCAGGCAATGGTCGCCGGGTGAGTGAAGCACATCTCAGGCAACGGGTCGCCAGGCTGATGGCGTATTTGTGATTTGGTTAACCAATTTGGCTTTTTGTAGTTGATATGAACGCTATTAAGCGGGATTTTAGGGCGGTGAAAGTCAGAATATCTACCGGGCTGGCCTGTTCTAAGCTGAATGGTGAACCAATTTTAACCGACATTTCTTCAGCGGCAGGCGGGTTCTCTCTACAATCCTGGAGGCAGAAAAATGGAACAAACCTGGCGCTGGTATGGCCCTAACGATCCCGTAACGCTGGCGGATGCAAGGCAGGCAGGCGCAACTGGCGTCGTCACCGCGCTGCACCATATTCCTAATGGTGAAGTCTGGAGCCTGGCTGAAATTCTGAAAAGAAAAGCCATCGTGGAGCAGGCTGGCCTGGTCTGGTCGGTGGTGGAAAGCGTGCCAATCCATGAAGAGATCAAAACGCACAGCGGACAGGTTGACCAGTGGATCGCTAACTACTGCCAGACGCTGCGCAACCTGGCGGAGTGCGGCATCCACACCGTTTGCTATAACTTCATGCCGATTCTGGACTGGACCCGTACTGACCTGGCGTGGGAACTGCCAAACGGAGCGAAAGCGCTGCGTTTTGATCAGATCGAATTCGCCGCTTTCGAACGCCATATCCTGAAGCGCCCGGACGCAGAGAAAGATTACACGGCTGAAGAGCTGGCGCAGGCAGATGCCTGTTTTGCTGCCATGAGCGAAGAGTCAAGAGAGCGTCTGACCCGTAACATTATTGCCGGGCTGCCGGGTTCGGAAGAGGGGTATACCCTGGAGAAATTCCGGGCGCAGCTCGATCGCTATAACGGCATTGATAACGCACGCCTGCGTGAGAACTTCGCTTACTTCCTTAAGGGGATTATCCTGGTAGCGGAGCAGGTCGGTCTGCGCATGGCGGTGCATCCGGACGATCCACCGCGTCCGATTCTGGGCCTGCCGCGTATCGTATCCACAGCGGAAGATATGCAGTGGATGGTGGATACGGTGAGCAGCCCGGCCAACGGTTTTACCTTGTGTACTGGCTCTTACGGCGTACGTGCAGATAACGATCTGCCCGCTATGGCCAGGCGTTTTGGTTCGCGTATCTATTTTATTCACCTGCGCTCCACACAGCGTGAAACTAACCCGAACAGCTTCCATGAAGCGGAACATCTCGGCGGTGACGTGGATATGTATGAAGTTATCCGGGCAATTGCTGAGGAAGAACAGCGCCGGAAAAATGCCGGAGAGCAGCACCTGATCCCAATGCGTCCGGATCATGGTCACCAGATGCTGGACGACCTGCACAAGAAAACCAATCCGGGGTATTCCGCAATTGGCCGCCTGAAAGGCCTGGCTGAAATCCGTGGGGTGGAACTGGCTGTCCACCGTGCCTTCTTTTCAAACGGAGCCTGAAATGAAGTCGTTTATGAACGAAGATTTCCTGTTAAAAACCGAAACGGCCCGCCGCCTGTATCATGACTTTGCCGCCGGGATGCCGATTTACGATTATCACTGTCACCTAAGCCCGCGTGAGATTGCGGAAGATCGCCAGTTCGACAATCTGGGGCAGATCTGGCTGGAAGGCGACCACTATAAATGGCGTGCGCTGCGCTGTGCCGGGGTGCAAGAGGCGCTGATCACCGGCAATCAGAGCAGCGATTACGAGAAGTATCTGGCCTGGGCGAACACCGTGCCACAGACGCTGGGGAACCCGCTGTATCACTGGACGCATCTGGAGCTGAAGCGCCCATTTGGCATCACCGGCAAGCTGTTCGGCCCTGAGACGGCCGGGGCGATCTGGCATGCATGTAATGAGAAGCTGGCCACGCCGGAGTTTTCAGCGCGCGGCATTATGCGCCAGATGAACGTTCGCCTGGTCGGCACCACCGACGATCCGCTGGATTCACTGGAGCATCACCGCAAAATCGCCGTAGATAAAGATTTCACGGTGGAAGTGGCACCAAGCTGGCGTCCTGACCGGGTGCTGAAAATTGAGCTGGACGGTTTTGCTGACTACATCCATAAGCTGGAGCAGGTGGCTGATGTGTTTATCCGCCGCTTTGACGATTTGCGTAATGCGCTGACAAAACGTCTGGATCATTTTGTCGCGCATGGCTGCCGTGCTTCCGACCACGGCATTGAAAATCTGCGCTATGCGCCGATCCCTGATGACTGGCAACTGGATGCGATCCTGACCCGGTGTTTGCAGGGGGTGAGCTGAGCGAGCTGGAGGTGGCACAGTACACCACCGCGCTGTTTGTCTGGCTGGGCGCGCAGTATCATCAGCGCGGCTGGGCGATGCAGATGCATATCGGCGCGCTGCGTAATACCAACACGCGCATGTTCCGCACGCTGGGCGCGAATGCCGAGCGTTATTTCTCCCTGGATCGCTGACGGCCGCCAGGTGGTTGACCAGAATCAATACTCTGGTCAGCCAGCTTAATAAAGTGGCGAACCGAAATGGCATTGTCCTGCTGTCCGCAGTATATTTGACACTATCAAGACGACCCGGTAGCAATACAGACGACTAAGGTTAGCCCATATCGTGATGAAATCAGCCCCCCTGCAACAGCGCCCCTATCAGGAAGTTGCCGCCCAGTTGCGTAACCTGATTAAGCAAAAACCCTATGCGACCGGCGATCGCCTGCCTGCCGAACGGGAAATTGCTGAACAGTTTAACGTGACGCGCACGCTGGTGCGTGAGGCGCTGATCATGCTGGAAATTGAAGGGCTGATTGATGTGCGACGTGGCGCAGGGATCTTCGTGGTCAGTCAGCCACAGCTCAGCCAGCCAGTGGCAAATGAAAACCCGGAACCGCAGGGTGCAGGCGCGGGTCCTTTCGAGCTGTTGCAGGCGCGGCAGCTGCTGGAAAGCAATATCGCTGAGTTCGCTGCACTGCAGGTCACTCCCGCCGATATCAGCAAGATGCGCCAGGCGCTGCAGCTGGAAGAGCAGGAGCTGGCATCCGAAAGTCTGGATGATACCGAAAACGGCGATATGCAGTTCCACCTCGCCATCGCCGAAGCCACGCACAACAGTATGCTGGTGGAGTTATTCAAACAATCCTGGCAGTGGCGCGTGAATAACCCGATGTGGGCGCAGCTTCACCGCCATCTGAGCGATTCCCGCTACCGCAAGGAGTGGCTCGGCGACCATAAAAAAATCCTCGCTGCGTTGATCAAAAAAGATGCCCGGGCAGCGAAATTCGCCATGTGGCAGCACCTCGAAAACGTCAAGCAGCGCCTGCTGGAGTTCTCTGACGTCGATGACCTGAATTTCGACGGCTATTTGTTCGAGTCCTGGCCGCTGAATGAGGGGATCTGAGGAAAAGGGGTGATTTCTTCTTCCCTGGATAACTCTTCACGCAAAATGACCGATGCGATGGAAAAAGACTTCAGCGTATCGCCAGAGATAATGTAATGAACGCCTCCCTCCCCAAATTGGTGGGGCGGTAGCATTGCGATGAATGCCTACTGCCACATCTCTGGCCAGGTATTAGTGCGCATCGATCCGGGAGGGTCTGTCTCGGTTATTGACTACAAACTTAGTCTGCGCGGAGCAGAACAGTTAACGAGTCCAGATAGTTAGGCTCGTTTTAGCGTTAACTGTGCGCCAATAACTATCATTATCATTCCAAACATCATGCTCACGGTTAATTTCTCATTCCATCCAAAATATCCAAAAAACGCGGCGAACACTACTGACAGGTAAATCCAGGACGCTATTTTATCGGTAGGCGCATAAGAACATGCAACTGAAAGAAAATATTGCGCTAAAGTTGTAACCATACCTGGCAACATTAAATATGGACTGGTTGATAAATCGAATGAATGCCATACCCAGGGAATTAACACCAACGAAAAAAGAAGAGTGAATAGTGAGAAAAAAAGCATTTCTTGATATGGAGATTCCGTTTCTGACATTAGCCAGATAGTGATCGTGGCTGCCCCACCCATTATGCCTGAAATGATCCCAGCCAGATCACCTGCATATTGCTGCAGCACGCTCCCCGTTTACTCCTTCTGCATGACGAAGGCTGCCTGTGGGATGTGGATTATCCCCAGGTTCTTTTGCATGAACCAGGTCTGGATTACACAAATTGGAATATATGCTCAAAACTCAACAGTATCGCTGATGATGCTGATTTTATGTGATTGATGTCAACTTTTCTACCCGTTTCAGACTTTGGCTTGATTGAAATCACCTTGATTAATTACTTTTACTCATAGGAATTTACAGATAGCAGCGCTTAATTATTTCAATCAATGAGTGATAATATTTACTGCACTTGAAGTGATAATTTGAGGATATTTTTATGGACAGGTATGAGGATATCATCCATGAATTAATCGAATGGATTGAAAGAAATATCGACAAACCGCTTAAAATTGAAGATGTGGTGCAGAGAGCAGGGTATGCAAAGTGGCATCTGCAGAGAATCTTTACAGGGCAAAGGCAAGGGGTGTTATTGGAAGGCAGATCGCAGAAAATATAAAACCCCGCTGGTGAGGCAGGGTTCTTCATTTTTCGCCCTCAGGACACAAGTGGCGGTCTGAGCGGCTTTGCGTGACAGTACAATCAAGTAACTGTAAACCTGAACCAACAGGCAGTGTAAGGGTAAGGTGCAGGCGTTGCGCTCCTTTCAGAAGGAGAGCGGATGGACACGCTGACGCATAAGCTGATTGTGCACATCGCTGTACTGGAGCTTTTACTGGCTCAGCTGCGGCTGATTGATCTGCTGAATAATTCATGGATTGAAATACCCCAAAGGGAAACACCCTTTTCCCCTTTAATAAGGCCCTTTTCCAGACAGCAAAAAGCCCGCTCAGGTAACCCGAGCGGGCTTCTTCAATATGGCTCCTCTGACTGGACTTGAACCAGTGACATACGGATTAACAGTCCGCCGTTCTACCGACTGAACTACAGAGGAATCGGTTTCGATGGGGCGCATATTAGCGGGGTCGTTCAGGGCTGTCAACAGTAAAAAACACCCAAGCTTTCAACTGGCTGCGTTTAAATCAACGTGAGCGAATTGTGAACAGGTTGCCGTCAATTAATGAACGATACCGCCGGGATTCTGCATTGACTGTTCATCGTTCAGGCGGCGTGCCGGGTCCTGGCGATAGAACAGGGTGAAGCGACAATATAAAGTCGGGAAGCGTTCCAGTAGCAGTTCGGGCGCGCTGAAGAAATATTCCGACAGCACCGCAAAACACTCCGCCGGATCGCTGGCTGCATAGGCATCGATAGTGGCTGCATTCTCGCCTACCAGATCGATTTCATCCTGAATCGCATTCATTGCCGCATGCAAATCCTGCTCCCAGCCTGCCACATCCCGCAGGGCTATTGCCGGAACGCCGTTCGCATGGGCGCTGCCACGGGCATCGATCTTGTGCGCCACTTCATGGATTATCAGATTGTAGCCGGAAAGATCGAATGAGTCCTGCACATCCAGCCAGTTCAGTACCACTGGTCCCTGCTGCCAGCTCTGTCCTGCATGCGCCATCCTTTCATAATGCACCAGGCCAAATTCATCCTGCCATTCGTCATCGACCATAAAGGGAGCAGGGTAAATCAACACTTCATGGAAACCGTCCAGCCACTCGTAACCCAGATTCAATACCGGCAGGCAAAATAACAGGGCAATTCGGCAGCTTTTCAGTTCGTCCAGTGCAAAATCCTGAAGTCCGACCACTCTTTTTTGCTGCAGGAAACGTTGGGCATGCTGAATAAGCAATCGCTGTTCGGATTCGCTTAGCGAACCGAGCACAGGGATATCCAGCGCCTGCTGCCAGGGCAGGTTATCGGCGGCATCGTCAGTGGTTTTCCATGGCCATTTGATCATCGTACAATCCAATCCGGAGAGGAAACGAAACAGCCCCGGCCATGACGAAACGCTGGCCGGGAAGCCGGGAGGAAGCTATTCAGACCCTGCTGAATTCAATCACCCAAACCCATGGGTTCACTTCCCAACTGGTGCCGCCGTATTGCTGCGCCCACTGTTTACGGTAGGCATCTTTCGAAGAAACCGCCTCATTGTGCATGGTAAAAAAGTTGTTCAGGAAGTGAGAATCCGTCTGCACCCCTTCGGCGATCACATCGTCATCACTGATGTCCTGAATTCGTTCCACCCTGATACTGCTGATCTGCAGGTCGATACGGCTGGCCCAGCGCGGCATATGGATCCCTGCCTGCCAGCCAAAATACTCATTTTCATCTGCTGCGTTAGAAAACTGACTGGTATCGGCACGGTACTGGCAGTAGCGCGCGGATTTAAACAGGGCAGGCGTACGCTCGTACTCTGTCATCTCCTGCGAATTAATCACCGGCCCGCGCCAGGTTTCCCTGACCCACAGGCGGTCACCGGGTTGGCCGTACGGGCAGTGGTAACTTAAGTTTTCCATACCCATTACGCGGTTGCCCTGCAACTGATTATTCAGCACGTCGATACCATAACAACCCTCATGGTTATCCTGTCCGGGACCCAGGAGTTGTGATTTCATGATGCGCCGGGTTTGGCTCTGTTGGCCTGAGAGCAGCGCTCGCACCCGTTGATCGTTAAACAAAATCGGGCGTTCTTTCATGGTTTAACCTCTGTTACACACTTGTGGAAATGCTGATCACAGCCTCACTAAAAAAACAATACAGAAAATTCCGAACATTAGCCCGAGAAAAAAGTTGAACCAAATTAGAAACTAATCATTAGCTGTGCTTGTTAATTTTTGACCTGTCAGAAGCGCATAAAACACGGCTCTGCTATCTGGTCAGACTTCCGGTCCCCTCGTCAGAGACAATCGGAGATTATCCTGCGATCACAAATTTGACATATGGCGTCTTTACAATCCCTTACAGATATAGCTACCGGCTGGTTACCCGGTGCTGGTAGCACGCATAAATCTGTGATTAATGGCTTGCTGCCCACGATTCTAACTTAACAACAGGTAAAATGCCGATAACTTATTTTAATTCGTACATTATGTATGTTTAACCATTCGCCTTAAATCTAATCAGTTATTTCTTTATGGCAAAATGCTGAAAAAACAAAATATGTTGTGAATCTGTTAAAATTAACGCTATAAACATGATGTGGATCTCGTTTTTGACCAAATGGTACAGACGGTTTTCCCTACAGTGGACGGGTACTACCCACTGACGTCTCTTAAAGTCCAAACAATAAGGAGAAGTCTATGACACTTATTCACTGGCAAACCCGCTTTGAAAGCTGGCTGCATCAGACCTGGCCACAGGATGACAAAGCCCATGATGTGGCGCACTTACGCCGGGTCTGGCAGACATCTCAGCGTATTATGAAAGGCACAGAAGCCGATGAGCTGGTTGTGCTGGCAGGCTGTTATTTTCATGACATTGTGAACCTGCCCAAAAATCACCCCGAAAGACATCTGGCTTCCGCTAAGGCCGCAGTAGAAACGCGCCGGATATTACTGGACGTCTTCCCTGATTTTCCAAAAGAGAAGCACGATGCGGTGTCACATGCGGTGCATGCACACAGTTTCAGCGCGGGCGTACCGGCAGAAACGCTGGAAGCAAAAATCGTGCAGGATGCCGACCGACTGGAATCGCTGGGTGCGATAGGGCTGGCACGTGTGTTCTATGTTTCCGGTGCGCTGGGGCGATCGCTGTTTGACAGCAACGACCCGCTGGGACGGGTCAGACCCTTAAACGATACTGAATGGGCGCTGGACCATTTCCAGAAAAAACTGCTGCGGCTGCCAGAGACGATGCAGACCGCTGAGGGCAGACGACTGGCGGAATATAATGCCGAATTTCTGGTGACTTATATGGCCAAACTTTGTGCTGAATTGAAGGGCGATCACTGCGGACTGGATGAGGAAGTGTTAATGGAATTCTCGCCCATGCTTGAGAAATATTAAATTTTTATGAACGTATAGTTAAATAGCACTTTTCAGGCTACGGTGTTGAGGACAATACTCAGGAGAATCAGGTATGACCGACACCGTTAGCTTAACGATTAAAATCGATCCCACCTTAAAGGAAACGCTGAAAACGCTTGCCCTTGAAAATCAGATTTCACTCAGCCAGGAAGTGACCCAGCGCTTACAGAGCAGCCTGACCACCCATCAGCATCCTGCGGTGGACAGTCAGGACCTGTCTGAAGAAGTTGATCCACAGTTGACCTCTGCTGAACTCAAACAGATCCGCGCTTTACTGAAAAAGTCGAAAAAGAAGAAGTAACTCCTTTCTGCTTACCCCTGATTTTTCCGTCAGGGGCATTTCCCTCATCAGCCATCCTCGTCCTTTAGTAGGCCAATCTCTTTTGCCACTATTGCGAAGCTACGGCCATACACGCCAGCATGCGCTGACTCAATAGCAGCATTCAGCGCCAGCAGTTTTGTTTGCAGCGACAGGCCATCAAGCAGGCTGACAATTCCGGCGATTTCGCCCGAAGCACCAACAATCTCCCGCATCTGGGCATCCACATCTCCCACCATCACGCCGCAGCGCTGGGTCAGCTTATCCGCTTCCTGAACCTGTCGGGTGGCATGGCTGGCGAATTCAACGCTGTGTTCCACTTCTTCGGCCACCCGGTTCAGCCGTTCACTGATGTGTTCAAAGGCGGTGCTCTGCTGTTGATTGTGGGCGCTGAACGCCTCGTTCTGCTGCGCCATTTGATCGGCGCTGTTCATCACCGCCAGCGAAATGGCGTTAATCTCTCCGACAATATGCTGTAATCCCTGCTGCATCTCTTCAATGCTGCGGGTGAGTTGTCCGATTTCCCTGGCCTGCCATCCCTTCGTGCCTGCAGAGTGGGAAAGATCGCCAACGGCAATGCGGATCAGCTGCGCTGAAACGCGATTAAGCGGCAGGATCACTCCGCGCAACAGCATCAGTCCGCCAGCCATCAACAGCAGCAGCAGTACCGCTGAGATACCCAGCGAAACGTCACGGCTGGTGGTCAGCGATCCGAGCGTGGATTGATTGAGGTGGGCCGACTTCGCGTTGGCTGCGCTGATTGTCTGGTAATAAGAGTCGTTAAACTGTTGCTGAAAGGCCTGCATCGGCACCATAAAAACAGAGTCGGTATCCTTCGCAGTCAGGCCTTTCAGCTGCTCGTTCAGTCCTTCAACCAGCATATCGAAATTCTGCTTCAGCTGGCCTTTCTCGTCGGCGTGGTAATCGGCAAACAGTTTTTGTGCGTTGGTCAGCGAGACCTGAGCCGCTTCAGCCAGGCTTTTCCAGCTGTCCACCGAGCCGGTCTGGTTGTCCTGCATCAGATAGATACCGGCACGGTTACTGTTATCGCTGGCGGTGAGCAGCTCCATGCGGGCTTTATCAAGCAGCGACTGGCGCTGCACCAGCTGGTGGGAAACGGTGACGTTTTGCTGAGTGGTGCCCACCAGCCGGGTCAGCAGCAGGGCGCTGGCACATTGTAACAGGCAGAATAGGATCAGAAACAGGGAAAATGCGCCGCGCAGGCTTTGCAACCAGGCCGGAAACCTGATGGATAAACGGCGCGGTCGCAGGGGCAGAGTGGTGAGCATCGACATAAAGGACTCCAAAAAAAAGAGTATTCACTCCCTTTATGTCAGTCGTGTTACATGCTGCCAGTCCGCAGAAGAAACAGCGATAGATCCGCTGATAACGCAAATTACCTGCGGATATTCCGTTACTTATTGTTCTTCGTCGCCGTAGTAGAGCACACCAAGCTTGATCAACTGGCGGCCCTGACTTTTGCGATGCAGGTTGGTGTCTCGCAGTGAATAGACGCAGCCGCAGTACTCCTGCTGATAAAAGCGCTCGCGCTTGCTGATCTCGATCATCCTCGCCGAACCACCTTTTTTACGCCAGTTGTAGTCCCAGTATGTCAGCTCAGGATAGGGTGCGGCCGCCCGCGCGCCACAGTCATTGATCTGTTGCATGTTTTTCCAGCGTGAGATGCCCAGCGAACTGGAGATCACCGGGAAACCATGCTCGTGTGCATACAACGCGGTGCGTTCAAAGCGCATATCGAAACACATGGTGCAGCGTACGCCACGTTCCGGCTCCCACTCCATTCCTTTGGCCCGCTCAAACCAGTTGTCAGTGTCATAGTCGGCATCGATAAACGGCACGCCGTGCTTTTCGGCAAAGCGGATGTTCTCTTCTTTACGCAGCAGATACTCTTTCTGCGGATGAATATTCGGGTTGTAGAAGAAGATTGTATAGTCGATACCGGCAGCCTGAATTGCCTCCATCACTTCGCCAGAACAGGGCGCGCAACAGGAGTGCAGCAGTAATTTATTGGCACCTTTCGGCAGGCTCAGGGGCGGGCGTGAGATGTCGCTCATCGCGTCTGGCTCCATTATTCATTAAAAAACTACATTAGTTTAGGTGCTATGTCTGCCGATGTCACGGGGGCCATGAAGTGATAGACTAGCCCGGTATATTCTTTGCTACCGGGTGATTATGAGCAAGTTCGACCGCATTGCCGCGCAGTCAGCGGAACCGGCACATCAGCAGGAGAGTCAGTTTGAGCAGGACCGCCAGTTGATGGCGCGGGTGCTGGATATTTATGATCTGAAAACCGTGGCGGCAACGCTCAGCCAGCATGGCTGGACCCGTGAGGCGCTGAACCGCCTGGCGAAAGGTTCCGCAGCAACCAGGCTGCTGAGCGAAGCGGAGATCGACCTGCTCACCAGTATGCTTCCCACCCCGCCTGCTCATCACCCGCATTATGCCTTCCGCTTTATCGATCTGTTTGCCGGTATTGGCGGGATTCGCAGTGGTTTTGAAGCGATCGGTGGGCAGTGCGTGTTTACCAGCGAGTGGAACAAGTACTCGGTGAAAACATATAAAGCTAACTGGTACTGCGATCCGGAAACGCACGCCTTCAATCAGGATATTCGCGACGTCACGCTGAGTGGCAATCCGGCTATCGGCGAGCAGGAAGCTTACCTGCATATCGACCGGCAGGTGCCCGATCATGATGTGCTGCTGGCGGGCTTTCCCTGCCAGCCGTTCTCGCTGGCTGGCGTGTCGAAAAAGAATGCTTTAGGCCGTGCTCACGGTTTTGAGTGTGAAGCCCAGGGCACGCTGTTTTTCGATGTGGCACGGATTATCACCGCCAAAAAACCGGCGATCTTCGTGCTGGAGAACGTAAAAAACCTCAAGAGCCACGACAAGGGAAAAACTTTCCGCATCATTATGGATACGCTGGATGAGCTGGGTTACGACGTGGCCGATGCTGATGTCAGCGGGGCAGCCGATCCGAAGATTGTCGATGGCAAACATTTCCTGCCGCAGCACCGCGAACGTATTGTGCTGGTGGGATTCCGCCGCGATTTGAAACTGCCGACATTCAGCCTGACCTCGCTTTCCACTCTTTATCCTCAGAAAAGAACGCCGCTGCGTGACCTGCTGGAGCCAACGGTAGATGCGAAATACATCCTTACGCCGACGTTGTGGAAGTATCTTTATAATTATGCCAGGAAGCATCAGGCTAAAGGCAACGGGTTTGGCTACGGGCTGGTTAACCCGGAGAAAGAGAATGGCGTGGTGCGTACCCTGTCAGCACGCTACTACAAAGACGGGTCTGAAATTCTGATCGATCGTGGCTGGGATCACCTGCTGGGCGAAAGCGA
Source organism: Erwinia sp. 009765445 (assembly GCF_058137865.1). Classification (NCBI taxonomy): domain Bacteria; kingdom Pseudomonadati; phylum Pseudomonadota; class Gammaproteobacteria; order Enterobacterales; family Erwiniaceae; genus Erwinia; species Erwinia sp. 009765445. The sequence goes on along the minus strand of NZ_JBYUWC010000001.1, from coordinate 378,202 downwards.
TTTTGACCATCCGCAGAACCAGCAGCGTCGTCCCCGCCGCCTGACGCCAAGAGAGTGCGCCCGGCTGATGGGGTTCGAAACCTCTGGCGGGTACGGCTTCCGCATCCCGGTCTCAGATACCCAGGCTTACCGGCAGTTCGGCAACTCGGTGGTGGTGCCTGCCTTCGGCGCGGTGGCAAAACTGCTGCTGCCGTGGATTGAGCAGGCGGTTAAGCTTAAGGCGCGCTAGTTTTTCTGCCGCTCTGCAGCAGCCAGACGCCAGGGAAGATCAGCAGTGTGGAGACGATTTCCACGCTGCCAATCGGCTCTCCGGCAAAGAAGTAGCCAATCAGCAGTGCAATGACCGGAGGGATGTAGGTGACCGACGAAGCGGTTACGGCCCCCAGAGAACGCACCAGATAATAATAGATAAAATAGGCTACGCCCGTTCCGAGAATCCCCAGCCCAATAACCAGGCCCAGCAGCGCCTTGCTGCTGGCAGTGATATTCATCATGCTGTCGAAGCCACCCGGCAACAGCAGGATAATCAGTGCTGCTCCCATCTGATAGTTAACCAGTGCCAGCGCGGGGATCGGCAGATCGCTGAGGAATTTTTTGGCATAGACAAACGACACACCGATGCACAGCGAACCGGCAATCATTAACCACAGGCCATGCTGGTCAACGGCCATTGCCTGCCATGGGCGGGCGATCATCAGCACACCAACCAGCCCCAGCGCTACGCCGAGCAGCTTACGTGGCGTGATCGGCTCATGGCGCAGAAAAATTGCGGCAACAATAAAGGAGAACAACGGGATGCAGCCGCTGATCACACCCGAAATGCCGGAGAGCAGCAGTGCGGTACCTGCCGCATAGGCCCAGTAATAGAGTACGGTGGCCAGTATGGCCATGACCACGAAATGTGGCGTATAGCGCCAGTGTTCCCGGCGGAACACTCCCTGCCACAATCCGATGATCAGCAGTGGGATAAAACCCAAAAAGACCCTGATCTGGACTATCTGCAACGGAGTAATCCAGGCGCTGGCCCAGTGCATAAAAATAAAATTACTGCCCCAAATCAATCCCAGCTGGGCAAATGCCAGTCCTGGTAGATTCATCTTTTCGCCACGGTTAAAAACAGCGATTGTCGGGAAAGGCGGTGCATGTTACAAGGCAGATAAACAGGTAAATAAAAGAGAAAAACTACGCCATGACTGTTTATCCTCCCCTGCGCGCGCTGGTGGCCTTCGACGAAGTGGTACGCAGAAACAGCATCAAGCTGGCGGCAGAAGCGCTGCACGTCACGCCGGGTGCCGTCGGCCAGCGGATTAAAAAGCTGGAGAGCGGGCTGGGGATTGCCCTGCTGGTGCAGGATGTGAGACGGATTACGGTGACGCCGGAAGAGATGAACTATCATCGGCAGATTGCGCCGCTGCTCGGACAGATTGCGCAGGTCAGCCAGGCGGTAAGGCATCCGCAGAAGCGCCAGATCAGGCTGTCGATGCCGCCGGGGCTGGCGGCGAAGTGGTTCAGCCCGCGGCTGGGTGATTTTATCCGGGCTTTCCCGCAGTACGATTTGTATCTCAATGCCACCACTTCTTACGTTGACCTGGCCGCCGGACAGGCGGATATGCTGATCCGCCATTTTGACGGCGACAGCAAACAGTTCTTCACCCGGCTGCTGGTTAATGATGACAGCTCAGTTTTTGCCAGCCCGCGCTACATTGAGGCGAAGCAGCTGAGATGTGCAGAGGATCTACAGCGGGCAACGCTGCTGCACAGCACGCTGCATCCGTGGTAGCCGGTGTGGCTGCGGATTAACAGCAGCCTCAGCGACGGTGATATCAGTGAAATCTCCGGCATCCATTTTGACCAGACGCTGCTGGCGATAGAAGCGGCAAAGGCCGGGCAGGGGGTAATGATCACCGATCCGCTGCTGCTGGAAAGTGAGCTGGCGCAGGGGGAGCTGGTGCAGCTGTTTACCGTCAGGGCGCCGAGCCATAAAGGCTACTATCTGTTAATGAATAAGGCGCAGGCTGGCGAGCGGCACCTGATCGCCATCGCGGACTGGCTGACCGGCCAGATCCCGCGTAAAGGGAAAGACTATACTTAGTCAGAAAATAAGGATGATGCTATGCCTGACGTTCACTCCTCTGAGACCCGCAGTAAAAACATGCGCGCCATCCGCACGCGCGACACCGCCATTGAAAACCGCCTGGCAGAATTGCTGGCAGAGCTGGGATTCAGCTACCGCGTGCAGGATAAATCGCTGCCCGGACGGCCGGATTTCGTGCTGGATAAATATCAGACCATTATCTTTGTGCACGGCTGCTTCTGGCATCACCACCACTGCCATCTCTTTAAGGTTCCCGCCACCCGTACCGCCTTCTGGATGGGGAAAATCGGCAGTAACGTGGAGCGGGACAAACGCTACATCGCCGAACTGAGCGCGGCAGGCTGGAAAGTGCTGGTGGTGTGGGAATGTGCGCTGCGCGGTAAAACGAAGCTCGAAGAAGAGGCCATGACCTCCCGGCTGGAAGAGTGGATTTTCGCCGGGGAGGGCAATGGTGAAATTGACTGGCAGGGGATTCGCCAGATGATCGACTGAACTAGAAGGTCACCAGCAGTCTGCTCCATCTGAAGCGCAGCATTGCCAGCGTCAGCATAACCGACAGCATAAAGGTCAGGAAGATCACCAGCAGCTTGGTGCCCAGTGAGGTAATGGAGATCCACCGGATCAGCAAATTGAAAAAAGAGTAGTGCAGAATATACACCCCGGTCATGGTTTTGCTCAGCTTCGCCGCAAGGCTTTGCAAGCCCTGCCCCACAGAAAGACCATTTACCGCAATAATGATTAACACCACCAGAATATACACCTGAGAGCCAGTGAGAATAAAACCGTTACGCTCGACGCTGAACAGGGTGAAGAAAAAGTGTTTCTCATACAGCCAGGTCAGGACATAAACAAAGGGGACGGCTATCAGGGCAGAGCGCGCCACTGCTGGCCGCGAATAGAAGGTCGCCACTGCGGGATCGAACAGCAGCTGGCCGGATAAATAATACAACACCCACGTCCACAGCCTGAATTCAGCGGGCAGGATAAACCACTGGTGATCTGCGATATGGAGCGCCAGCAAATCATAGCCGAATGCCAGCAGCAGAATAACAGCGATGGTGGCAATCAGCAGTCGCCTGCGCCGGGCCAGCTGGTCGATCAAAGAGTGAAAGCAATAGATGATTAGCAGCGCCAGCACGAACCATGGCTGGATCAGATAGCCTTTGTAATAAGGCCCGACAAAATACCAGACCAGATACCAGAATGCGAAAATCAGCAGGATGGCGCCGATTTTTTTCAGCCGCCACTGATTGTTGTGCGGGCTGCTGGCATCCAGATAGCCCGCTACCACAAAGAACAGCGGTGTGGAGATGGTGGAAATGAAGGTCAGAAAAGCAAGGATGGTATTGTAGTTATAAGAATAATTATCGTAGGTGTTATACAGCGTAAAGAAGGTAACCGCCGTCAGACAACCCAGAGTTTTGATCAGGTTCAGGCCTGTATTGTTCATCGACGTATGTCCATGCCTTTAAAACGGCCAGTATGATATCACGGCGGTAAACCTGTAAAATAAACGCCTTATCAACGTGTTACCTGGGGTGCCTGCGGTATAAATTTTTGCTGATTAATCAATTGGTTGTCTGTTTTCCGTGATCACCGGTTTAATGGTCGGTTTGCCGGGAAACAGATATTTACCCAGCGTCACCAGAACAACCGCCAGCACGATGATCGCCAGCGCCAGCCACTCAATCTGGTTCTGTCGCATTAAGGTGGGCTCAGGTAACATGTTGTTTTTATTAACGTTTACTGACCATGTCTCTGATCCGAAGAGCCTTTAAACGCCTGCATTATCCCACCGATATTATTGCCCAGTGTGTCCGCTGGCATCTGGCTTATTCCCTGAGCCTGCGTAACCTGGAGGAGATGATGGCTGAGCGTGGGATTGCCGTTGACCATTCCACGCTTCACCGCTGGGTTATCCGCCTGGTACCTCTGCTGGATAAGGCGTTTCGCCGGAATAAACGTGCCGTGGGTCGCCGGTGGCGAATGGATGAGACCTACATAAAAGTCAGAGGGCAGTGGAAATATCTGTACCGGGCCATCGATACTGACGGTCAGACAATCGACTTTCTGCTGACGGCGAAGCGGGATGCCGCAGCGGCCCTGCGCTTCTTTCGTAAGGCCATCCGACATCACGGCCAGCCAGAAGTCGTGACCATAGACAAAAGTGGAGCTAATACAGCAGTACTCGCAGTGCTTAACGCCGACAGAGAAGACGATGGTCGCATTAGGGTCAGGCAGAGTAAGTATCTGAACAATCTGATTGAGCAGGATCACCGGAATATCAAACGACGAATACGTCTGATGCTGAGATTCAAATCATTTCGTCGGGCACAGACCATCCTGGCGGGAATAGAGCTGGTCCACATGATACGCAAAGAGCAGTACGGGCATCCGGACGGTGACGGACTGTCCCCGGCAGAGCAATTTTATCTGATGGCTATGTGAAAAACAGGCAATGCACTTTTTGCCAGCCTGCTGCCGTTAATGCGACAGAACCGATCAATTTGTCCTGGCGATTATATTGCCGTCTTTTACATAATTTGCATATTCAGGTCATAATTGCTTAGATCACACTCTTTAACATTCCTCTGTCCACGGTGGATTATGGCCAGTATCAAACTCACGGTAAGACGACTGTACAAAATCAGCGGGGAGCGCATGGTCAATACTCAGGCGACCGCACGCATTTATGTTGGTGACAAGCTGGTGGCAACAGAGGATGTCTCCGGGATGACGGAAAGTCCGGTCAGCAAATATCTGCACCACCAGGAGGCCGAAGGGCAGCCGGTACGGGTGGAGTGGGAGTGTGACGGCATTGCCGATATGGCGGTGACCGAGTTGCAGGTTTGTCCCTGCTGTCAGCATGATTAACGAAAAGGAAGGATATTTTGGCAGGAAGTAGCTTACTGACATTACTGGATGATATTGCCACGTTGCTTGATGATATTTCGGTGATGGGCAAGGTGGCGGCAAAGAAGACCGCAGGCGTGCTGGGCGATGACCTGTCGCTGAACGCGCAGCAGGTAAGCGGAGTGAAGGCCAATCGCGAACTGCCGGTAGTCTGGGGCGTGGCGAAAGGCTCTTTTCTGAATAAATTGATTCTGGTGCCGCTGGCGCTGGTGATAAGCTGGCTGGCTCCTTGGGCGATAACGCCGTTACTGATGGTGGGGGGGGCCTACCTCTGTTATGAAGGCGTGGAAAAAGTTTTCCACAGCCTGCATAAAGACAAGTCAGCGAAAACCGACGAAGCGCGCGAACAGCGGTTGCGCAATCTGGATAAGCAGGAAGCGGCAGAATTTGAAAAGAAGAAAGTGAAGGGCGCTGTTCGTACCGACTTTATTCTTTCTGCCGAGATTGTGGCGATCACCCTCGGAATTGTTTCTGAAGCTCCGCTGCTCAATCAGGTGCTGATCCTCTCCGGCATTGCCATTCTGGTCACCGTAGGCGTCTATGGCATTGTGGCCGGCATCGTTAAAATTGACGATTTGGGCCTGTGGCTGAAGCAGAAATCCTCCTCGCTGGCGCAGGGAGTTGGCAGCTTCCTGCTGGCGATGGCCCCGCAGATGATGAAGGTGTTATCAGTGGTGGGTACGCTGGCGATGTTTCTGGTGGGTGGCGGGATTATTGCCCATGGCATTCCGCAGGTTCACCATTTTATCAGCGACTTCACGGCGGATTACAGCGGCCTGATGGCTTCGCTGGTCAGCAACCTGGCAAACCTGGTGCTGGGCTTTATCGTGGGGTCGATCGTGCTGTCAGTGGTAAATCTGATTGCCAGAGCCAGGGCATAATCAGTATAAAGGCAGCTTATCAGCAAGTCAGCAATCCGGAGTGATGATGAAAGACGACATTTTTGAATTTGATATTGATGCTCAGCTGGAGCAAGCCGAAGCTAACGCAGAAAAGAAAGCCAGTGAAGTCCCGGCTGATACAGGCGATGAAGCGGATTGTGAAGGATGTAAAATCTAGTCCACATCACCCCTTTTCTGCCTTAAAAGCGAGTAATTAACCTTACTCGCTTTTTTTATTTTTCGCATTTTTAACTGCTTAATTCGATTTAACAAAACTTTTACCTGTCATTAACGGAATTATCCTGCCCTGCCTGCTATACCTAAATTTCCCGGCGTGAGGTCTGGTAATCCAGCACAGGAGACAGGCATGATTCTGATCAGTGAGGAAGTGCAGCTTAAAGAAGGCGGTCCGGCAATGATTGTTACCGGCTATGCCAGCGGCATGGTCGAGTGCCGCTGGTACGATGGCCACAGCGTCAGGCGTGAGGCGTTCAGGGAAGATGAACTCTGTCCTCTGAACCTCGTTCAGGGCCAGCTTGCCAGTTAGCAAGGCACCGAACAGGACGAGCATTTTCGTCCTGTTTTCATTTATTTCTCTTTAACTTGCCGCTGGCGCGCGCGGCGCGTCGCAACTAAACTCTCAGGATTATCTGCATTTGCAGAGTGGCGATCCGGGAGTCTGACGCTTTGAATCGAACCAAAGAGTTTTGGCTCTTACGGCCCAAAACAGTCATTCATATCTGTTTTCTGCTGGTCTTTCTGTTTTCCACGACGCTCACCTGGCGCGAAGCTATGGTGCTGAAAAATACCTATGAGGTGAATCAGCAAATCGGGCTTAACACTATCACCAGCGGGCTGGAACGCCAGTTGCAGCGCAGCCTTGATGAGCTGTTTTTTTATCGCAATATGCTGGTGCATGCCATGCAGTCACCGGTGGAAAACGATAACATCCGCAAACAGCTCAGACTCTTTCAGCAACTTCGTTCGCTCTCTGTCTGGCACCTGACTCCCAATATTAAACGCACTATGCCGCTTAGCGGAATTTCTGATGATGAGCTCAAGCTATTCCCGCTGATGGAGAGGCATGACGGTGAAGGGATGAAAAATGAGCTGACCGCGGCCATGGAGATGAGCTTCATTCTGCAACTCAACGACCCCAACCACAATTTTCACTCGCGACTGTGGTATATCTCTCGATCGGGTTTTTTCCTCAGTTCCAAACCGCCTTCAGACGATAAGGAAACGCTGGAAAGCTTCGGCCTGTTTATGAAACGTTCCTATTTTACAGGTATGAGCCCGGAGCTTAATCCGCAGCGTAAAACCCGCTGGAGCAGATTATATGACGGGGCGTTTGAGGAAGGAAAAATGGTGACGGCCAGCCTGCCGGTGGATTTGAACGGACACTGGTATGGCGTGCTGGCGATGGATTTCTCTGCCAGCCGCGTCAGCGACTTCTTGCAGCACGTTACGCCTCAGTCCCATCTGGGGTCCGTGCAGTTTTACGATCGGGAGATGAATTTGATTGCGGCTTCTCCCGGCAGCCAGCTCATCAGGGAGCAACTCGACGCCGGTGAGGTGAACAAACTGATAAAGGCGGTCAAAAAGAGCAAACAGGGCGCTTTGCGTTTTGGAACGTTGTTTCTCTCCTGGGTGAAAACCAGCAATTCCGAAGGCGTGATGGTCAATGTCGATACGCTGAGGGAAGGGATTCAGGGTGAGACTGGCCATGTCACTCTGGTACTGGTGTTGATGTGGTTGCTGTTCTCCCTGGTGCTGGTGCTGTCGCATCAGGCCATTATCACGCTGGTGACCCGCATGCTGAAACTGCAGGAGCAGCTGAGCTGGCGGGCAAACTACGACAGGCTGACCAGAATGCTGAACCGGAGCGCATTTTTTGACCGCGCGGACGAACTGGCTCGGGGCTGCCAGTTGAAGCAGCAGGCTTTTGCGCTTATCCAGCTGGATCTTGACCGCTTCAAACTGGTCAATGACACTCACGGGCACCAGGCTGGCGATCGGGTACTCTCGCATGCGGCGGCCATCCTGCAGGAAACGATCAGGGTGAAGGATGCGGCGGCCGGGTAGGTGGTGAAGAATTTTGCATTGCGTTGCCGGATACCAGTAAGGAAGAGGCGATAGCGATTGCCGAAAGGGTGAGAGAGAAACTGGCGAAGAAGCAGGTGCCGGTTTCCAGTACGCTGCTGCTGCACATTACCGCTTCATTCGGCGTGGCCTGCAGCGAAGAGTGCGGGGATTATGAGTTTGAAAGCCTGCAGTCGGTTGCCGACGGCAGGCTTTATATTGCTAAAGAATCAGGGCGTAACCGCGTATGCAGCGAAGGTTAAACTTTCCCTTCATTATCCTCTTCCACCGCGTGGTAGATGCGCTGCAGAATGTCAGGGAAAGCCGACTGTACGCGGCTCCAGCTGGGGATAAACGGCTTTTCATTCGGGCGTTCAATAAATGACTGCCCGGCTTCCAGAATCGACTGGGTAAACATCTCCACCGCGGCTTCTTCCGCATGCTGGTCGAACTTCAGGCCGTTCATGTTGGCCTCATGGTTATAAATTTCCATCATATCCAGCGCATTACGATAGTAAGTGGCCTTCAGCACGCGGAAGGAGTCACTGGTAATATTCACCCCCATCGTGGCCATTTTCCGCAGCAGCGACTGGACAATATCATTACTCATCCGGCGCAGGCCGCCGGTACCATCCTCTTCCGACAGCGGCTGATGCTTATGGTCATAGTTATTCGCAATCTCAACCTGACAGCTCTGGCGCGTGGTGTAGTTGCGGTAAATTTCCGACAGCACGCCAATCTCCAGCCCCCAGTCACCGGGAATTTTTATGCCGTTCAGCACGTGGGTGCGCATAGCGAATTCACCTGAAAGCGGATAGCGGAAGCTGCTGAGATAATCGAGATATTCCGAGTGACCATACACTTTTTGCAGCGATCGCAGCAGTGGGCCGACCAGCAGGCGTCCCACGCGCCCGTTGAGTTTGTTGTCGGCCACGCGGGCGTAAAATCCTTTACAGAACTCGTACTGGAACGAAGGGTTGGCCAGCGGGTAGAGCAGGCGGGCCAGCATGCCGCGCTCATAGGTGACGATATCGCAGTCATGCAACGCAACGCAGGCTGAACGGTCCGAGGCCAGCGTATAGCCAGTGCAGAACCAGACGTTGCGGCCTTTGCCTGGCTGGGAGGGCGACAGGCCCTCTTTATCCAGCTCGGCATCGATAGCTTTCAGGCGCGGGCCGTCGTTCCACAAAATTCGGTGGCGCTGCGGCAGACGGGAGAAAAACTCCCGTGCATGCAGAAACTGATCCCGGTCGGCCCGATCCAGCCCGATAACAATCTCTTCCAGGTAGGGCACCTTTGCCAGTTCATCCACAATATGGCCGAGCGCCGGCCCCTCAAGTTCGGAAAACAGTGACGGCAGAATCAGCGCCATTTTGCGTTTAGTGGAGAACTGCATCAGATCTCTCTCCAGCTCGTCCACGGAGCGGCCGGTGAGATTATGAAAATTGGTTATCACGCCATTCTGGAAAAAATCACTCATCGTCTTCCCCTTAAAACGCTGCGCCTTGCGGGCACGTTGAAATTAATTCCGGACAAAATGCGACAGGCCTTCGCTCCAGCCCAGTGGGCCATAGTCTGTGCTGTAATAAATATTCTCTTTATCCTTGCGTAACAGTTGCAAGCTGTTCTTACTGTAGCCTTTTATCACTACGGCGTGATTCACTTCGTCGAGCATGGGCGCATCGTTAGGGCCATCACCGAGGCCGAGGGTGACCCAGTGTTTTCCCTGCGGAGGTGGATAGTGGGCCAGCAGCCAGGCCAGCGCCGTCCCTTTGCCACGTCCCTGATTCATCACGTGCCAGAAGCGCCCGCCCTGCACCAGTTCAAGTTTTTCCTCCGCCAGCGCCTGCTGAAAAGCGATAAAATTTTCTGCGCTGTCACGCCAGATGAGGCTTTCTGAACCCTCCCGTTTCATCGCCAGAGCGGCATTACCCGGCGTCAGGCCGGTCCAGTCCGCCACTTCCTTTTCCGTCACATCGGAAAAACCGGTGAATCTGAAGCCATACTGCTCACGGAAGTGCTGGAGCGTCGCACAGAGCGCAGGATAATTTTTTCCTGGCTGAGAGGTGCCGGCGAGTTCATTGAGGTTTTTCCATTTCACAATCGCGCCGTTCTCAGCAATAAAAGGCGCGCCGGTAATGCCCAGCGACTGCTGTAAGGGCAGAATTTCAGCCGCCGTTTTACTGGAACAAATGACGATTGGGACCCCGGCGGCTTTGAGGCGGTCAAGCCAGGGCTGCGCGGGCTGCCAGCTGTAGGTGTGATGATCCAGCAGTGAGCCGTCAAGGTCGGTCACAATCATCAGCGGATCCTGGAGCGTGGGCATGGTCATTACCTCAATCAGAGCCGGACAAAAAAGCAGGATAATCATTGAGTATAGCGTTCTTGCTCACCTTCGGATCCAGGGCGGGAGAGAATTCCGGTGGCGTAAGGGGGATTGCTGCCAGCAATTGTCTTGAATGGTCGAAGTGGCAGGCATGGAGAAGAACCGGGAAAGGGCGGAAAAAAGGCAAAAAAAAGCCCGCGCTGCGCGGGCAAAAATCCTTGTTACTTTTTAAGTTGACTGCGCCTTTGGGGTTGGTGCAGTGGGGACAGTGTAAGCGGGCAGCCCGTAAGAAGTCTCACCGTGAAACGTTAAAAAAACGAAAAGGCCTTCAGGCTTTTTACCTTACGTAGTTTTACAACGGGCTTAGGGTGGGCTGAGTGATAACTGCTATATTTATCAATCGATTATAAAACGAACTTTTTTCCTGCAGCGGAGGCATTATGGATTTTATCCGGATAATTATTGCAATACTTCTTCCCCCTTTAGGTGTGTTTATGCAGGTGGGTTTCGGCGGGGCGTTCTGGCTGAATATCCTGCTGACTCTGTGCGGCTACATTCCGGGTATTGTGCACGCGGTATGGGTGATTGCCCGGCGCTAAGTCAACGTCTGTTCCGGCAAAGCGGGTTATTCTCGGATAAACTTAGTGGAACACATAAAGGGAGACTGACATTATGAAAGTGAACGATCGGGTGACGGTGAAAACTGACGGCGGGCCGCGCAGGCCGGGCACGGTGCTGGCAGTGGAAGACTTCAGCGAGGGCACCATGTTTCTGGTTGCGCTGGAGGATTATCCGATGGGGATCTGGTTCTTTAACGAAACAGGCCATTCGGACGGCATTTTTGTCGAACCGCATCCATAAAAATGGCGCTCCTGACGGGATCTGTTCCGTGATAACGGGCGGGGATAATCATTGATCCGGAAGGGAGACCGTCTCTGCAAACGTGCGTATCTTACAGCTAAGGGGCGAATAGTCGCCCCTTAGCTTTTACTAACACGCTTCAGCCGGTCAGCAGTTAAAAGGTTTCCCAGTTATCGCTGCTGGTGGCAAGAGCTGGACGGGCCGGGATCGGCAAAGCTTTCGCCGGGCTGGCAGCCGGGACCTGAGTGGCTGTTTTATGCGGCGCGCTGTCGCTGAGGTGGAAAGCGGCCACGGCCTGAGTCAGGCGGGAGGCCTGCTCTTCCAGTGAGGAGGCTGCCGCAGAGGCTTCCTCAACCAGCGAGGCGTTCTGCTGGGTGACATTATCCATTTCGGTCACTGCCAGACTGACCTGCTGAATCCCGCGGCTCTGCTCATCGGATGCGGCAGCAATCTCCGCCATGATATCGGTCACGCGGCGAACGGCTTCCACGATGTCTGTCATCGTATCGCCTGCATGGGTAACCTGAGACGATCCTTTGCCGATCAAATCGACTGACTCGGCAATCAGCCCCTCAATCTCCTTCGCCGCACCGGCACTGCGCTGCGCCAGGTTACGCACTTCACTGGCCACCACCGCAAATCCGCGACCCTGTTCACCTGCGCGTGCTGCTTCCACCGCGGCGTTCAGTGCCAGAATGTTGGTCTGGAAGGCAATGCTGTTGATCACCGTGGTGATCTCGGCGATTTTCTTCGAGCTGCCGGAAATATTGTTCATGGTGCTGATCACCCCGGAAACAATGTCGCCACCCTGGCGGGCCTTTCCGGAAGCATCGGCGGCAAGCTGGCTGGCGTGATGGGCGTTCTCGGCATTCTGTTTAACCGTTGCGGTCAGTTCTTCCATGCTGGCTGCGGTCTGTTCCAGCGCGGCAGCCTGCTGCTCGGTACGGGAGGAGAGGTCGGTGTTACCGGCAGAGATCTCGCTGGAACCCTGGTAAATTGCCACGGCACCTTCACGTACCGTGCCGACAGTTTTGACCAGCGACTGCTGCATAGTCTGAAGGTTGCTGCCGAGCGTTCCAATTTCACTGCGTCCCCAGGTCTGGAGCGGGGCGGTCAGATCCCCACGGGAGATATGCTCAATGCGGTCGACGGCCTGACGCAGGGGGGTAATCACTACCCGACGGAGAAAGACGAAGGTGGCCAGAGTCAGCAGCAGAGCCGCACCAAAGGCGCAGGCCATCATAATAAAGCCGTTGCGCGTTTGTGCATCCGCTTCGTTGTTGATGGCATCGGCACGTTGAGTACGGATGGCGATAGCCTTCAGCAGGACGTCGTTATAAGCGTCATCCAGCTTGCGGGTATAATCTGTTTCCTGGGCTATCACGCCTTCAAAACTGCCATCTTTGGCCGCTTTCACCATCGGCAGTAAACCTTGCGTCACATAGGCATCAAAGCGGGCTTTTAATTCGCCATCCAGTGCCTGGTCAGCCGGCGTTTTTACCCGACGTTTTAAATAAGCGTTAAAGCTGTCGGTGGCCTGCTGTATGCGCTTTTCCGTTTGCTTAAGATTATCGCTGAAGGCGTCCATTTCGCCGATACGGGCTGAAGCACCGGCGTGGATCACGTTCAGGCGGGCGGTCCGAAGGTGGTTGGAGCTGTTGGATATAGCCATGCGCACCTGAATCTCTTCAGTGACATCCTTTAATGACTGATTACTCTGAATCAAAAAATAACTGGCGAGGCCAATACACAGGGCAAATAACAGCAAAATTCCGCCGAGGATGGCGGCAAAGAGAGGAACGAGTCGCAGATGCTGCCAGAAACTGGGCGTTTCGGCGCTGATTTGTGATGATTTCATATCCTTTTGCTCTCTGTGAGGGGAAGCGAAGCCGGGCTACGGTCTGTAGAGAGAGCATCGGCAGTATGCAGAAAAGTCTTAACAAAGAATTGCGATCTGGTTAACAAAATCAGTAAGAAGATTGTCTGGAGGTTGCAGAGGGGGAACGTGCTTTGTAACTAAACTTACGGAAACCTGACGGCAAAAATTACCGGACTATATCTGTCATAAAGATGTAAAAAAAGAAAATAAAAAAGCCGACAAGCGTCGGCTTTTTCACATCTTGTTATCTTACATTAACGTAGATACCGCTGGTGACGTAATCCGTTAAACGGACAACATGATAAATAACCTGTTTGTTGTGTGTTTTAATTTTACGTTTAATATTTCCCTTGTGGGAAGAAACTGTCTTGGCCTTAATTTGCATTTTGTCCGATATCTGAATGGTATCGTGACCAGACATCCACATTTTTAACATGTTTGATTCTGTCTGGCTTAACGTCAGTGGATGAACGTCGAAACCAGCGGAATAACGTGGCGAAACGTTGAGTTTCTTTTGAAAATACGACAGCAGCAGATTGTCCAGCGTAGCCGGTTTTATCGATTTTGATGTAATAATCAGGTTCTTACGAACGTAGAGGTATTCCTCAAAATGGATATTGGATATCGCCATAAAGATGAAGAACAGTGTGTCAGGATGCTGCATAATAATTGTTCTTATGCGCTGGCTGGCATCTGCTTCATGAATAAAGCAATCTTCATTAATAAAAACTACGCCTGGCTGGTACTGTTGGCATTTGGTTTGTAACTGATCAATATCGGTAACAGAAGTTATATTTTTCTTTTTAACTCCTTTCACCGTCATATAATCTGTAAGCCCTAGTCGTGTATAGCTGCATGAATCCATTATAATTGTAGGCATTATTGCGACCCTCACCAAATTGTTATCCGTTTAAATCAACGATGAATTACGCGATTGTGTAGTTTAGAGAGTAAGCGTTCTGATTTCAGTCTTGTTATTAGTACTTCAGCATTGAATCATTCTGAGCCTCATGCTCCGACTGACTCGTCCATGCCCGATGTAACATTTGAGTTTGGTCGACATAATGCCCGGCCGTGACGCTGAAAGAGCGATCTTTCAGGCAGACCCGTTGGCAGATTTGTCTTACAACAACTTTCGGCATCATTTTGTGAACCCCGCCACTATCGCGCAGAACACAGAAAAATCTGATAGGACGATTCCTAAAAAACATTCACCTCGCGAATGAGTGACCCGGAGATGAGTGTTGACAATGCCGTAAAACGCAGTTTGATACAAGAAAAACTAACAAAAATAAAACATCTCGCTAAAACAAGATGTTATGTATTTTGCGAGCATTAACGTTCACGTAACATTTCATCCGTTTCGAGAAACAAAATACGCTAATCAGAACTTAATAAGAATAATTTTCATTGCGGCGGGCAATTTATCAGAATTTCCTTAAGGAAATTCTGATAAAACTGGTTCGAAAAATGCAAAGATATATTTCTACTGCTTAACAATAGCTAATTATGCATCAGTCCATACATTAATTTATCTGGCAGGGAGTTCACTCAGAACACTCGCGAGTAAATCAAACACTTCGCTGAACAGATGTTCGCAGAACGGGGCCAGCAGAGGCATCATCAGGCTCAGGAACACCATGCCTAACGATAAGGTGACAGGGAAGCCAATGGCGAAAACGGACAGTTGTGGTGAAACACGGTTTAACAAACCCAGGGCCAGGTTAAGGGTGAGCAGCAAAGTTATTAGCGGTAACGCTAATCGCATTCCGTTAAGGAAAATCATACCTGCCGCTTTAGTAAGCGCCATAAAAGCATTGCCATTTATCGGGTCGCCACCGATTGGCAGGGTGTGAAAACTGTCGGCCACCATCGAGATCAGCCAGAGGTGGCCGTTAAAGGATAAAAACAGCAGCATGGCGAGAATATCGAGAAAACGCGCCAGCACCGGCATGTTCAGACGGCTGGCGGGATCGAAGAAGGTGGCGAATGACAGTCCCATTTGCAGACCGATCACTTCGCCGGCCAGCCTGACCGCCGTGAACGCGAATTGCATCGTAAAACCAATCGCAATACCAATTAAAATTTGCTGCAACAGCAGCCAGAAACCGCCAACTGAGAACAAAGTCACGTTAACCGGCGGAAGTGAAGGGATCAGCACATAGGTAATCATCAGTCCGAGACCGATTTTAACCTTTTTACCGATCGACTTTTCGCTGAGCAACGGCGCAGTCATGATCAGGGCAAGAACGCGGGCCAGCGGCCAGAACAGCTGGCTCACCCACATCAGCAGTTCATTACTGTCGATGTTGATCATTAGCCGATCATGTAAGGCAGATTGTTAAACAGGGTGCGCATGTAATCCAGGATCAGATTTAACATCCACGGACCGGCTACCACCATGGTGGTGACCACGGCCAGAATTTTAGGGATAAAGGAGAGAGTCTGTTCGTTAATCTGTGTTGCCGCCTGCAGCAGGCTGATCAGCAGGCCGCTGACCAGAGCCGCCAGCAGCAGCGGGGCGGCCAGAGCAAGCGCTACCTGCATTGCATCGTGACCAATAACCATGACCGATTCAGGTGTCATAAGTGACTCCGGAGAAAATTTAAGAGTAGAAACTTTGTGCCAGTGAACCAATCAGCAGCTGCCAGCCGTCAACCAGCACGAACAGCATCAGCTTAAACGGCAGCGATATTGTTGCAGGCGGTACCATCATCATCCCCAGCGCCATCAGCACACTGGCGACAACCAGGTCAATAATCAGGAACGGGATGAAAACGGTAAAACCAATCTGGAAAGCCGTTTTCAGTTCGCTGGTCACATAAGCAGGCAGCAGAATACGCATCGGCACGGCTTCCGGTCCCTGCAATGGCGGGGTGTTCGCCAGGCGGGCAAACAGCGCCAGGTCAGCTTCGCGGGTCTGACGCAGCATAAATTCACGCAGCGGCTGAGCCCCTTTATCGATCGCCACGTCCATGGTGATCTTGTCCTGGCTGAATGGCAGATAGGCATCCTGGTAAATTCTGTCAAACACCGGCCCCATAATAAAGAAGGTCAGGAACAGCGCCAGGCCAAGCAGCACCTGGTTCGGTGGCGCAGAGGGCGTGCCCAGGGCGTTACGCAACAGGCCAAACACAATAATGATGCGCGTGAAGCTGGTCATCATCAGTAAAATAGCCGGAAGGAAGGTCAGCGAGGTGATAAACACCAGCGTCTGTACCGGCAGCGACCAGCTCTGACCACCATTCGCAATCGGATGGCTGATCAGGCCCGGCAGCTGGGCGTGAACATTGGGTGCCAGCAGCAGAAGCAGCGCCAGCAGGGGAAGAGAGCGTTTCATTATGGCTTTCCGGGGCGTTTGATTAACGTCTGTAAAACCTGACGGAAATCTGCCGTCGCAGCCGGAGCTTCCGGATTTTCCTGCGGCGGTTTCGGCGGCAGGGTATGCAGATGGGTGATCTGCTGACCGGTAACGCCCAGCACCAGGCGGGCGTCTTCCACATCAACAATCACCACACGTTCGCGCTGGCCGACCTGGCAACTGGCGCTGACGGACAGGCTCTGACCCGTGCTCCCACGTTTAGGGGTGAAACCAAGGCGTTTGGTTACCCAGGCACAGGCCAGAATTAACAGAATAATGATCGCCAGTACGCTGCTGACCTGCGTCAGCATCGAGCCGGTAGAGATAACCGGCTGGGCGGTGGGTTGCTGCTGCACCTGACTGGTGTTGGTATTCATTTAACGACTCAGGCGACGCATACGTTCTGACGGGGTGATGATATCGGTAATGCGCACGCCGTATTTATCGGCGACCACCACCACTTCACCCTGAGCAATCAGATAACCGTTAATCAGAATATCCAGTGGCTCACCAGCCAGACCGTCCAGCGCGACCACGGAACCCTGAGTCAGGCGCAGCAGCTCTTTAATGGTCATTTTGGTGCGGCCCAGCTCAACGGTCAGCTTGACCGGGATATCCATAATCAGGTCTATATCCTGCAGCGACCCGGAGATGTCATTGTTTTCCAGAGTTTTAAACACCCCTTCTTGCGAGGAGCTGCCGGACTGCTCGTTCATCGCGTCAGCCCACAGGTCGTCCGCGGAGATGTCGTCTTCGGACGGCTTCTTGGTGTCACTCATCGGGCTGTTCCTCATTCATCGAATTCAAAATCGGGTTAATCAGATGTTCCACACGCAGCGCGTACTGCCCGTTCAGGGTGCCGTACTGGCTGGTTAATACCGGCACGCCATCCACATGAGCGATAATGCGGTCCGGTTTATCAATCGGTAATACGTCGCCAGGTTTCAGTGCCAGCAGGCTTGAGATGCGCATCGACACGTCGGCAAAGTTGGCGATCAGCTCCAGCTCAGAGTGCTGAACCTGCTTAACCAGCGTTTCACGCCAGTTATGGTCTTCCTGACGCGAGTTCTCCAGCGGGGGATTCACCAGCGTTTCGCGCAGCGGTTCAATCATGCTGAACGGAATACAGATGTTGAATTCCCCAATCAGGTTGCCAATTTCCACCTGGAACGGTGTGGTGATCACAATGTCGTTCGGAGAGGTGGTGATGTTGGTAAACTTGACCTGCATTTCAGAGCGTACGTATTCCACGTCCAGCGGGTAGATCGGTTTCCACGCTTCGCTGTAGCCTTCAAGCGCCAGCTTCAGCATCTTGCGGATCACACGTTGTTCGGTTGCCGTAAATTCACGTCCCTCAACCTTGGTCGGAAAACGACCGTCACCGCCAAAAAGGTTATCCACGGCGATAAAGACCAGGCTCGGAGAGAACACAACCAGAGCCGTACCGCGCAGCGGTTTCAGATGGATCAGGTTTAAGTTGGTTGGCACCGGCAGGTTGCGGGCAAATTCATGGTAAGGCTGAATTTTAATCGCACCGACGGTGATATCCGGGCTACGGCGGAGCAGGTTAAACAGCGCCATACGGTACGAGCGCGCAAAACGTTCGTTAATGATCTCCAGCGCCTGCAGACGTTCGCGAACCATGCGACGCTGGGTATTGGGATCGTAAGGACGAATGTCATTGTCGCCCACGCTGCTGACGTTTTCTTCTGCCGCGCTTTCGCTGTCGCCATTGAGCAGCGCGTCAATTTCTGCCTGTGAGAGAATGCTGTCGCCCATTTTGCCTTACCTCAGGATGAAGGCAGTGAACAGCACATCATTCACCGTCTGCTGAGGTTGTCCCGGTACCAGCGGCGGTGCCAGTACAGTTTTAATCTGATTAACCAGTTCCTGCTTACCCTGCTCGTTGCTCAATGCTGCAGCGTTCTGGCGGGAGAGCAGCAGCAGTAAACGGCTGCGCACTTCCGGCAGATAATCGGTCATCCGGCGCAGCGTGTCCTGATCGGGCAGGCGCAGGGTAAAGCCTACATACAGCACGCGGTCAGAATCGTTATCCTGGTTGATCAGGTTCACGGTAAAGGTGTCCAGGGTAAAGAAGACCGGCGCAGGGGGTGGCTCAGGCTTCGCAGCCTTAGTGGCGTCAGCAGGGCCCTTCATCATGTGCCAGACCACGTAGCCCCCAGCGCCGCAAGCTACCAGTAGTACCAATACTATTAACGGTATCAGGAGCTTGCTTTTGCCGCTTTTGGCTTTTTTATCAGTCATATGAGCTATAACTTCCTGTGATTATTTCGAGGTGTGGACTGAACTTATCCACTGTCCCACGGCTTTATGGGCAGATTATCCCGCGTCCTGTTCTAAACAATTGGTAGAAAAGGCGCGGATTTTGCCGTTAGCTTATGCGTTTGTTACCGTCAGGCGAAAATATCAACAGCGCTGGAACCGGCTGCACGAGACTGCAGCGCGGCAGGAACGGCAATCGGGGTTACATCACCATCATTTTCACTGGCAAGACTAAATGTGTTGCCACGACTGTTGTTTTGCTGCTGCCCCTGCTGCCCGCTGAAGCTCTGGCCCTGCTGGAAAGCGTCGCTGCTGACATTGCTCTGGCCGAGGTTGATTCCGCTTTCTGCCAGTGCAGTTCGCAACTGGGGAAGGGCTGCTTCCAGCGCG
The DNA here is from genome assembly GCF_058137865.1 of Erwinia sp. 009765445. NCBI lineage: Bacteria > Pseudomonadati > Pseudomonadota > Gammaproteobacteria > Enterobacterales > Erwiniaceae > Erwinia > Erwinia sp. 009765445. Next base: position 359,131 of record NZ_JBYUWC010000001.1, on the reverse strand, counting down.
GCGCGCACGTGGCTGTTGCCTGAAACCATATTCAGCTGAGCCTGGTCGTTATCCAGCTTCAGGCTGATCTGGATGCTGCCCAGGTCCTGCGGGTGCAGGTGCAGTTCGGCGGTCTGCTGTCCGTTACGGCTGAACATCACGATCTGCTGTCCCAGCGCCTGCTGCCATTCCGGGCTGCCCAACTGCGAACTCAGTTGAGAAGTGGCCGGAGCTGTCACCAGGGTGGTGGTGGCTGGCGTCAGGGCAGCGGATGCGGCACTGATCACATTATTGGTTATCGTCGGGGCCGGGGCAGAACTTGAATTTTCTTTGTCGGCATCCCTCGTTACGCTGCTTAACACCTGCTGGAATGCAGTATTAGCCGCGCTGGTGTCCGTCGTGGACTTTTGCGAACCGGTCGCGGCAGTCAGCGTGGTACTGCCGATCTTGCCGCTTTTATCACCGGCTTTGCTGGTGGCTTCGTCATCGCTGGTGGCGCTCTCTTTGCCGGACAGCAGTGAGGCAAGAGTGGTCTTACCGCCCTTGATGCTACCATCGCTCTCCAGCGTGTCGCCGCCTTTCGCCGTGAGGGTGTCAGTGGGCTGCTGAGGGGCCGGAGGCAACATGGCGAACAGAGCCTGTAGTGCCTGCATATCGCTGGTGCTGAGCGTGGCTGAAGCGGTGGATGCCGCTTCAGTGCTGTCGGTGGTCGTCTCGCCTTTGCCGTCGGTGCTGACTTTTGATTTCTGCAGCAGCGCGTTCAGCTTTCCAGGCAAGTCCTGTGAAGCCAGAAGACTGTCGATCTTCGCTTTTGACGATGCGCCAGCCGTTTCGTTGTCGGCCTCTGCCGGGGTGGTTTGCGCTGCGGTTTCCCTCTGTTTCGCAAGAGTCAGGAGCTTGTTGCCCAACAGCGTAAGGAAACCCTGTGAGCCGCTGTTGTGTGCGGTTTCACCCACGTCAGTGGCAGAAGTCTCCGTACCCGGGTCGGTGGTCGCCGTGGCAGAAGTTGACGCAGTGGTGGTGGCGCTGACTTTGGTCCCGCTCGTCACAAATGGCACATTCATTCGCCTTTCCTCAATGATGCCCGTTGGGCAAATTCATCCATCCGTTTCTGATCGAGACGGTTTTCCTGTAATAATTCGTTTGCCAGCGCGCGGGCCTGCAGCGTTTCGTAGGCATGCAGCCGCTGCTGTTTGTCGCGCCAGAAATTAAGCGCCTTCTCCACTCGGCCGTTCCAGTGCGCCAGCTGCTGGCGGTGCTGTTCGATGGCCTTTTCCAGCGTGTCGATAAACTGGTGAAAGTTGTACCAGCGGGTACTGGCAATCCCTTCCGTCATGGTGTTGTTCAGGGTATTACGGTAATCATCCTGGTAGCTGAGCAGCATGGTTAATTGTTCATCAGCCTGCTTCTGGGCCCGGCGCACGTCACCCAGCTGGATGGCGGCTTTTTCCAGATCTTTCTGCGCCAGGTCACGCAGGGTTTCAATTGGTGATGCAACCTTTGGCATATTCCCCTCCGCTCGTTAGCCGAAAATTGCCTGTAAATGCAGACAGGCATCGTCAAAGGAACTGCGCTCAAACATGCCCTGCTGCAGGAAGGTTTCCAGCTCAGGGTAGAGTTTGATCGCCTTGTCCAGCATGGGGTCGGTGCCTGCGGCATAAGCTCCCACGCTGACCAGGTCGCGGTTCCGCTGATAGCTAGACAGCAGCTGTTTGAACTGTCGAACCCGCGCGTAATGTGTGTCATCAATCAGATGCGCCATCACGCGGCTGATTGAAGCTTCAATATCAATGGCTGGGTAGTGACCTGATTCAGCCAGGCGGCGCGACAGAACAATATGGCCATCGAGAATGGCGCGTGCTGAGTCGGCAATCGGGTCCTGCTGGTCATCTCCTTCGGTAAGTACCGTATAGAAAGCGGTAATTGAGCCACCACCATCAATGCCATTACCGGCACGCTCGACCAGAGCGGGCAGCTTGGCGAACACGGAAGGCGGGTAGCCTTTGGTTGCCGGTGGCTCACCAATCGCAAGTGCAATTTCACGCTGTGCCATGGCGTAACGGGTCAGTGAATCCATAATCAGCAGTACGTGCTGGCCACGGTCACGGAAATCTTCGGCAATGCGCGTGGCATAAGCGGCACCCTGCATACGCAGCAGTGGTGAAACGTCAGCCGGTGCGGCGATCACTACCGAGCGGGCGCGGCCTTCGGTGCCGAGGATGTTCTCGATAAAGTCTTTCACTTCGCGGCCACGTTCGCCGATCAGACCGACCACAATCACATCGGCTTTGGTGTAGCGGGCCATCATGCCCAGCAGCACACTTTTCCCCACACCAGAACCGGCAAACAGGCCCATACGCTGTCCGCGACCAACGGTCAGCAGGGCGTTGATGGCGCGCACGCCGGTATCCAGCACTTCAGTTATCGGCGTACGTTGCAAAGGGTTGAAGGGGGGAGTGATCAGTGGCGCACGGTAGCCGGTTTCCGGTGAAGGCAGGCCATCCAGTGGGCGCCCGCTGCCATCCAGCACGCGGCCCAACAACTCCGGGCCAAGCATCAGCTGCTTGCCACTGTGTTTCTGGTCCCCGGCGACGCGGGCATACACGCGCGCGCCAGGCAAAATGCCTTCCACTTCTTCCAGCGGCATCAGAAACAGCCGCTGGCCGTTGAAGCCCACCACTTCGCTTTCCACTTCCGCAATGCCGTTGGCGTCGCTGCGCTCAATCACGCAGGTCGCACCTAACGGTAACTGCAGGCCGGTGGCTTCCAGTACCAGACCGGTGGCGCGGGTCAGGCGGCCGTAACGGCGAACGTCCGGCACCTGGGCCAGACGCTGTTCAAAGGAGTCAAGTGCGCCAAGCCAGCGCGACAGGCGGGTGGTCATTACAGTTCTCCCGGTGCCGCCAGGCGGCAGAGTTCATGCCAGCGGGTGGCGATACTGGCATCCAGATCGCCATCTTCCGCGCTGACCTTGCAGCCACCCGGGTGGAGGGTGCTGTCGGCCAGCAGTCGCCAGCCGTGCAGGCTGAGCGTGGCACCGAGCGTCTGCTCAACGCGCTGTAAATCGTCAGGATGCACGCGCAGCGTGGGTTTCCCGCTGAACATTGGTTCCTGCTGGATCATCCCCTGGATCTGGCGGAGCAGGGCGGTACCGTCAACGTGCGGTGCCTGGCCAATCACCTGACGCGCGGCTTCCAGAGCCAGCTGCATCAGACGGGCAGCAATGACGCTGTCCAGCGCTTCCAGCGTATGGTGGAATTCGGACACCAGCTGCTGCATGCGCGCCTGCAAAGGAGCCTGTTGCTGCTGAGCTTCTTCCAGCCCCTGCTGGAAACCGGCCTCATAACCCGCTTTCTGACCTTCGCTGTATCCCTTCTGCTGCCCCTCGGCATAGCCCAGGCCCTGCGCTTCATTGCGCACCTGATTCTGCAGCTGTTCCAGCTCGAACTGCTGCTGATTGAAAGGATCTTCCGGCAGGGCAGCTGGCTCAATAAACTCCTCAATCAGCGGGTTGTTCAGCTGCCCGAGGTCATTGGGCTGCCAGCGCTGCCAGGGCAGCGATGATTTATCAGACATACTGTTCCTCGCCACCACCGATCACCATCTCGCCGCTTTCTGCCAGACGACGGACGATAAGCAGGATTGCTTTCTGCTCGTTCTCGACCGCAGACATACGCATCGGACCACGGTTTGCCAGGTCGTCGCGCAGGATATCCGCGGCACGCTGGGACATGTTGCGCAGGAACTTCTCGCGCAGCGGCTGTTCGGAGCCTTTCAGGGCGACCAGCAGAGATTCGGACTCCACTTCCTGCAGCAGGCGCTGAATGCTGCGGTCGTCGACTTCCACCAGGTTTTCGAACAGGAACATCTCGTCGATAATTTTCTGTGCCAGCTCGCCGTCGAACTCGCGAACCGCTTCGATAACCGCTTCTTCCTGCTGCGTTTTCATCAGGTTGATGATTTCCGCTGCGGTTCTCACGCCGCCCATCTTCGCGCGCTTGAGGTTCTGACCATCGAGCAGGCCATTCAGCACTTCGGTCAGTTCCGCCAGCGCGGCAGGCTGTACGCCGCCGAAGGTGGCGATACGCAGCATCACGTCGTGACGCAGGCGCTCGTCGAACTGCGCCAGAATATCGGCTGCCTGGGCGCGGTTGAGGTGCACCAGGATGGTGGCGATAATCTGCGGATGCTCGTCGCGAATAAGGTCGGCAGCAGCCTGCGGTTCCATAAAGTTGAGCGTTTCCATTCCGCTGGTGGTTTCGCGAGTCTCAAGAATGTCTTCCAGCAGGCTGGAAGCACGCTCTTCGCCCAGCGCTTTCACCAGCACGGAACGCAGATAGTCATTCGAGTTGACGCTCAGCGCCGCGAACTGCTCGGCGTCGGTTTCAAATTCCCGCAGCACTTCAGTCAGCTGCTTGTGGGAAACCTGACGCATATTGGAGATGGCAGTACTCAGGTGCTGCACTTCGCGGGTGCCGAGGTGTTTAAACACCTCTGCAGCACGGTCTTCGCCAATCGTCATCATCAGGATGGCGCTTTTTTCGGTACCGGTGAGACTCATAGTTCGTCCTTCATCCACTGGCGAATGACCAGAGCCACAACACGCGGGTCGTTTTCTGACATCTCGCGAATGCGCTGGCTCATTACCTCAGCACTCATGCGGTGCTGAGACTTACGTTCTTGCTCAAGCTCGTCTTTCGACAGCTTGACGGAGACGGCTTCATCTTCCGGATCTCGATTCTGGTTAGCCATCGCGATGGCTTCTGCCACGGCTTTCTCCTGTTCAGCTTTACGACGCAGCTGCGGACGAACCAGTTTGCGGTAGAGGATCCAGGCCACAATCAGCACCAGCAACCAGCGCCCTGCTTCCATCATCTGGTCGATGAAGGACTGCTGCTGCCAGAATGGCAGGTCGCCACCGGTCTCAGCCGTTTCGGTAAACGGTGAGTTGACCACGTTCAGACTGTCGCCACGCTTGTCCGAGAAGCCCATTGCTTCGCGAGTCAGGTTTTCAATCTGCTTAATCTGCGCATCGCTCATGGCGACAGGCTTACCGGCAGCATCAGTTTTATAATTAACAACCACCGCTACAGACAGGCGCTGCACTTCACCCACATTCATTTTGGTGTGGAGGATAGTGCGGTCCACTTCATAGTTAGTGGTGTCAGCATTCGATGTATTTGACGGTCCACTGCTTTTCGCGGTGCTGCTGTTCTGGTTCGCCGCAGCGTTGTTCGCGGTGTTGCCGTTTGCTGTATTGCCGTTCGCCTGGTTGTTGTTATTGTTCGGCGTATTTACCGGCGCGCTGTTGGCAGGGGCAGGCTGGTTGGACAGGGCGCCGGGGACACCACCCGGATATGCACTGCCCAGTTGTTCGCTGTTGCTGGTCTGGCGTGAGCGAATAGCCTGGTTTGCCGGGTCGCTGTTAGGCTGATATTTCTCATCAGTCTGTTCGCGGGCGTTAAAGTCGATCTGCGCGGTAACCTGAGCGTGGACGTTGCCGTTGCCGACAATCGGGTTTAGGATCGCTTCAATACGTTGCTGGAAACGGTTTTCAACGTCGGTGGCGTATTTCAGCTGCGCATCGTTGAGGTCGCGTCCGGCGTTATCAGACTGGGTCAGCAGGTGACCGGCCTGGTCGACGACGGTCACGTTACCCGGCGGAAGGCCGGCAACGCTGCTGGAGACCATGTGCACGATGGCGCTGACCTGCCCCTGGTCGAGCGCGCGGCCCGGCTGCAGGGTTAGGGTCACGGAGGCGGTTGGTGCTTTCTGCTCACGGACGAACAGAGAAGGTTTTGGCATGGCAAGGTGAACACGAACGTTCTTCACCGGGCCTAAGGTTTCGATGGTACGTGAGAGTTCACCTTCCAGTGCGCGCTGGTAGTTTACCTGCTCGCTGAACTGGCTGATGCCGAATTTCTCCTGATCCAGCAGTTCGAAGCCTACTGCGCCGCCTTTTGGCAGGCCCTGTTGTGCCAGACGCAGACGCAGCTCGTAGACTTTTTCAGCCGGAACCGTAATAGCACCGCTCTTATCATCAAACTGATAAGGAACGTTCATCTGGGTCAGCTGAGTGATAATGGCGCCGCCATCCTCATTGCTGAGGTTGTTATAAAGCACACGGTAGTCGGGCTGTTTGGCCCAGAGCACCATGGCGATAACGATGGCTACGGCCGCCGCAGCCGCAATGATAATTGGGATGCGAGGATTAGCGCGTAGGCGAGCGAAGAGCTCGTTCAGCCCCTTCTTCTCTGGTTGATCCTGCGTGACAGTTGCATTCATGACTCTTTCCTGCCGGACTGTTTCGTGTAGTGTCGTAACAAAACTGACTCCCTGAGCGGCTCGACTCAAAATTTTCACTTCTGATGGCTGCCATTATTTTCTGAATCGGCAAATTCGATGGGTGGATAAGCCATGATTTTTGCTCTTATTTAGCGGCTTTGTCTTATTGACATTGTGTTAAGTTTTCCAACAGTGAAAATCACCGTGATAAGACAACCGGAGTAAACGATGGCAATTCAGGTTATTGAGAGTGTGATGCAACAGCTGCAAACCGCAGCGATTCAGGCCAGTGGCAAGAGCGTTGATGCTGGCAGCCATGCTGATTTCGCCGGTGAGCTGAAGGCGGCGCTGAACAAAATCAGCGACACGCAGAACGAAGCGCGCAGTCAGGCACAGGATTTTGAGATGGGCAAACCAGGCGTCAATCTGAATGACGTGATGGTCGATATGCAGAAGTCGAGCGTGTCAATGCAGCTGGGCATTCAGGTGCGTAACAAGCTGATCAGTGCCTATACGGACATTATGAATATGCAGGTTTAGGTGTTCTAACTATATAAGAAATAGAGTTAAAAAGCTTCAGGCGGTTTTGTTGTAGGGCCAGTGTGGGGCAAAGTCGTTCAGTTTTGAATTCATGATGTTCAGCTGCGCCTCATCATTTTCGTTCATCCATGAGCCGTAAATCCGATATGCCCTCCGGGCGTCAGCGTGTTCCATCAGATAAGCAACGTAGTTCAGTTCGCACCAGTTGATAAAGATCGGTATGCATATGTGTCACAACAATGGCCGGTCAGAATAGGGGCGGCTTATTTAACCAGGTCATCAGGGGTTCGATGCACAATGATCTATAAGGCATTTCGATAAATATCGGGCATTATAACATCTCTCAGTCTCAAGGCGCTCCAGGAGTTGCATGATGTACTCCTGCCAGAAGATTGATATTAGTATGTTTAACTCAGCAAAATTTTTATAACTAATTAAAATTTATAAAAAGAGTTGTAAGCACAGGCTGGCTTTACTTTTGATACTTCCTGTCTGGACCTGAAACATTGCTCAAATAACGCCGAACGAAATTTATGCAAAGACAGGGGCGGTTGTACAACATTTTTTGATAATGATTGGGCTTGTTACTTTAAACGAATAGGTGGAACATATGTGCATCTTGGTTGACCATTGTAGGCACTATGTTAATCAGCTTTGAAAACTCCCGCAGCAGTACTGCTGATAAACAGCTTGCATGTACCCTTGCTTCCGTGGCCGGGGCTCTTAATACTGCAGCATTTGAGGCTGTGGGTTTTTTCTCTGCGAACATGACCGGTAATGTTTCCTCATTGTCAGATAATCTTGCCAGGGCAAGTTTTGGAACAGGGATATTTTTCCTGACGATTGTCTGTATTTTTATAACCGGCTCCGCGTTTTCCACCATTATTATCAATGCAGGGCGGAGGAAGAACATTCGTTCAATATTCGCATTCAATATCTTTATTGAAGGCTCTGCTCTCATTTTACTGGGTATTGTTGAAAGCTGGTTCACTCCAGCATCTCCTGGAAGGATTCTCGTCTTATCCTTAAGTTTCTTAATGGGTCTGCAAAATGCAGTGGTAACGCGAATATCTAATGCCCGAGTAAGGACTACACATGTGTCTGGCACTTCAACTGACATCGGTATTGAGTTAGCCATGCTTTTTGATGTGTTGTTCAGGCGAGAGTCACTGCAAGATGCTCCTGTCTACCTGGAGCGACTGAGACTACATTTCTTAACGCTAATGTCATTTCTGGCGGGCGGAGTCGTTGGTATATGGCTTTTTCACCTGATTGGATACCAATTTCTGATCCTTATAGGTTTTATACTGATTTACATGGCATCAAACGCGACGCTCAAAAACCATGCCAATAAAAAGAATAAAATTTACCCGTAGACGGCGAGCATTCCTGTTGCCAAAGGCCTACAACTTTTCAGCCTAATGGCAACGCATAGTGTTCTCTGTCACCCCGACAGCAAGAAGTGCGTCGAGGCACAGGTTTGGATGAAACCGTATGGCAGGTACCCCGGCATTCTGGAGTACCTGTCGGCAGGAACCTGTATAATGTTATTCTAAATTCGTAACAATGATTGCGTCTGTTTTGTGCTGGCCTGAGTAGCTGAAGCGGGCACTCTCACAATCATGCTACTGATTGCTCAAAAGGACTCAGGCGGGGAATCATTTCTTTTCCGGCCAGGCGACGGCGGGAATGCCGTTGATGGCAGGGCGGGCGAACAGGAAGCCCTGGAAGTTGCAGATCCCGGCGGATTCCAGCCACATCCACTCTTCAGGTTTTTCCACCCCTTCCGCAATCAAGGTAATTTCCAGTGAGGCGCAGCACTTGATGATGGCCTGAATAATGGCCTGTTTTGGGCCGCTTTTGTGCACGTCAGCAATGATATTGCGGTCAATTTTTACTATGTCCGGCTGGAACCGGGCTAGCAGCTGCAGGCCAGCCGAACCGGCACCAAAATCGTCGATGGCCAGGCTGATACCCGCAGACTTTAGTTGCCTGATCACATTATCAAATTCGTCAATGCGCGAAATGGCTTCATCTTCCGTTACTTCCACCACAATCTGCTCCGGCACCAGGCCGTTGGCTTCAATCTCCCGTAACAGGAAATCTACCGAGTCCGGCACCATCACCAACGACATTGGCAGCAGGTTTACTGACAGCGTCAGGCCCTGAATTCCCAGTGCTTTCGCCATGGCAAAGGCCAGTTTCTTGGAACGGATGTCTGCTTTGTACACTTCATCGCGTGAGAGCTGTGAGAAGTATTCGACGGATGAACCCCCTCCGGCTGTACGAATAAGTGCCTCCAGCGAGACGATTTCCAGCGACATGGGATCGATGATTGGCTGGAAAGCAAAGCTGAACTCTTCAGCCTCCGGCAGGCTGGCATCACCTTTCACCGCCGTTTGTTCATCGGCAATAAACTCCCAGCCGCCGTCAGAGGGAACTTCGAAATAGTTTTCCCTCTCACGGGCTTCGACAAACGTCCTGAGGAACTGCAGTGCCCGGTCATCGTAGGTCAGCTGATATTTTGACGTCCCTTTATCCAGCAACGCCTGCAGCACCGAGGCTCTGTCGTATTTCCGCAGATCAAAGAGCTCCATTCCCGCATTACCAAAGCGCCGGGAAGGGGCGTAATCACGCATCAGTTCAACAACATTATGATGCCGGTCGTCGGTGCAGATGCGGTCGTAAATTTTTCGCACTGACTCTTCCTGGCCTTCCAGCACCTGAAAAAAATGGGTGCCGTTGAACAGCAGAATGCCAGTAACGCCATGCAATTCATTGATTGTATTTGCTTTAACAGCCAGTTCTTCCAGAGACTTAATGGGAACATCATCACAAAGATGGCTGCGATAGATAATGGTCGACAACATGGCATATTCCAGTAACAGGTTTTTAACGCAAGTACCTTACCAGAAGCTTTACTGCTTTTGTCCTGCTGTGGTGAAAAATCCTTGCTTGTCGGCCAGAAAAAATAATACTGTATATAAAAACAGTAAAAGTTTGCAGCAGATTACTCCTCAGGCAGGACCAGCAATACGCGCAGGCTGCACCCTGACAGAGTCTGAGCCACCTTACGTGCCAGTTGCTTACTTCTGACCCGCTCCGTCTGAGCCTTAAGGCGACGGGCTTTGTAACGGCTTTTGCTGGTGCCAAAGGGAGCCGCGGTTTTCCAGATGATGGTGGTCATAAGTCTCTCCGGTCAGGAAAAATCAACACCGCAGACGGCGGCCCGACAAACAGGTTAACGTCAGGAATCCATTTCACCAGAAAAACGATAGCTATAGTTATTATTTATATCAATAGGTATTGGTTGAATAACTTATGTTATTGATGTAACTTTATGTTATTTAACAATTAAATTTTTTATTAACGATTTTTTTACGCTTTATTCTGGCGATGTTATTAAAAGCTTTACTAATCTATTCAGTTGAATCAATGCGCCATACCCTCTGCGCAGATTAACTGTACAGAGGGTGGAATTTCGCGAGGATAAACTGATGATATCTGTGTTACACAGAGTGTCCGGAGGCCACTATAAGGAGACCATTCTGCCGGGGCAGGATATGACGACTTATCGCCTCAAATCACGGATCAAAAAGATTGCAACACCGATCAATTCTGCCTCTTCAGACAGCTCTACGGCAGGCAGGCGGGGGTCGTCCACGGTTAAAAAACCACTGGAAGGGCCTTCGAGGTAACGGTAGACGGAGATGCGGGCAGCAACTCTGGCCATCACCAAATCTCCAGATTCAGGTGGTACGTCGGTATCAATGATCACGATAGTGCCGGCAGTGGCTTCGGAACAGCCACTGTTCCTTTCCAGGATGTAGGCTCGCCAGCTTTTCTTCGCCTTCACACCGTTAGGTGCGGAGACCATCTCTGCCGTTTTGCCTTTTGATCCCCAGACCGCGATAGTAGTACCACTCTTTACTTTGTCGGCGGCGCTTAATCCGACGTTACCCCGCATTTCGCCTTCGCCACTTGCCAGCCACTGCACGTTGACATCAAGCGCTCTGGCAATATCGACCAGCTTACGGGAACCTTCGGCTTCTCCTTTAGTGAGACGCCATATTGTGGGCTGGGATACCCCTGATGCTTTGGCTAAAGCACCCTGAGTGATCTCCATCATGGACATGGCCATGTTCAGTCGGTAGGCGAGCGTATTAGGTTTCATATACCAGAATTTATAGCGATGCGTATTTTTCGTCAAACACGCTTTGCTATTGTCAGTTTTAATAACCTTTGCTATTACTTAAGGTGAGGTGATACTTAAACGGTTTTTCAAGATTGCTTCGGGCTATTACAGGCCGTGCATCTGCCGCTCTTTAACACCCTGGCCGCCCAGCCTAACCGCTGGCAACTCCCTACCCACACCGTGTGCTGGCATTGCCGGTTCGTACGCGATTGTCATGACTTTTTCAAACTAGCAGCTGTTGACAAAAGGCGCTGAAAAGTTCTTTGCATCCTGTGCCATCTCCACTGTGAAAGGAGAATATATGCGAGATATTAAACTGTTACTGGAAATGTGGGGCGGCTGGGCAGCCACTGAACGCAGCGGCGTCAATTATTCACACATTGCCGCCGGGTTTCGTGGGCTTATCACTTCTTCTGCTCCCCGCAGCCTGATCTGCACTGATAACGATGGAATAATCCTCGACAGCTGCATCAGTCGTCTGAAGCTGAACCACCCTGAAGAGCACGCTCTGCTGGTTGCTCACTACCATTACCGTCTTTCCCTTCGTACCATTGCCCAACGTCGCCGTTGCGCCGATGGCACCATTCGTAAACAGCTGCAAATGGCAGAGGGTTTTGTCGAGGGCGCTCTCAGCACACTGGAGATTGAACTTGAGTGTGAAAATTAATGATCTTGTTTCACAAAAATTAATCTCTTTATTTTTCATTGAAGAAAAGGACTCTAATGAAAATAAAAAAATAATTTATGTTTTTTTTTAGCTAAAACGAGTTGCGTACGCAATATCCGTTCTAGTGTGATAAGAACAGCATTCATACAGTGATTGTTCGGTAGCGTGAATGCTTCCTGATAAAAGAAAGTTTCACCAGGGGAAACTCACCACCCACTTAATTTCTGTTTTAGTGAATTATTCGCTCTGGAGGTCGATGATGAGCAAAATAATTGAAATTCTTTCCTGTGAAGAGGGCTACAGAGAACGGCCCTATACAGATACTGAAGGTTATCCCACCGTTGGCTGCGGCATTTTAGTTGGTCCCAGAAATGCCTCTCTGGCTAATTATCAGTTCAGCATTCCCCGCAGCGTCGGCGATGTCTGGATGCAGCAGATTCTCGATGAAAAAATCCGGCAGATGAAGCTGGTTCCGGCGCTGAAAGCCGCGCTGGATAAGTGTAATGACGCGCGGGCCGATGTGCTTTACAGCATGGCTTATCAACTGGGAATTAGCGGGTTGAGCGCGTTTAAAAATACGCTGATGATGATTGCTGGTGGCCACTTCGATGCCGCAGCGGAAGGTATGCTCAGCAGTCTCTGGGCGAGGCAAACCCCGCTCAGAGCTCACCGTCATGCTGAGGTGATGCGCAGCGGAACATACGATGCTTATCAGGGATTAATTTAAGTTTGCGCTACTAATAAGGATAAGTCACTGCCGGTTAAGCATGGGGCAGGAATAAAATAAGCAGGATGTCGTCTCATTTCAATACCGAATCCATCCCTTACTGACTATTCACTACTGGTGATAAGCCCCGGCTTATTACCGCGGAGGTTATTATGATTGAAGTTAATTCATTTGCTGAACTGCGCACCACTGCGCCAACCAAATCTGGCGATCTGGCGATGCTTCGTCGTTATTATGATAAAGATTCCACCTTCCATGGTGGGGGAGATTTTGTCGGCTTTGTTACAACTACTCCACCGGCGGATGATTCCGGCACCGTCGCGGCCGGTAGCGGCTTTTACTGGAAACGGGTGATCAACGATCCCGATGAGGTAAACCTCTATCACTTTGGTGCAAAAGGTGATGGCACTACGGATGACAGCGGTGCTTTTAAGCTGATGATCAACTGGGCACAAAATTTCAGCAGCAATATGCGGGATATTCCCGTGCGCTTTCCCGCCGGGAAGTTTCTTATTCATCCGGTTGATTTGTCCGCTTCGGAGATTGTGTTTTTTTATATCCTGGGCGACTACAATCCGCACGGAGGAATTCCGCGCACCACCATTATCTCTGACAAGTCGACTTCACCCGTTTTCAAAGTTCAGGCGCGAAGAACGACCATCAAGGGGATTTGCTGGAACGGCCAGGCCACGGCGGATATCACCACCAATACGGGGGCGATTACTGCGGCGATGTGTTCTAACCAGCAGCCCTTCTTTCAAAATACCATGGTGGCCGGAGAGTCTGTGGTAATCAACTGCTTTCGCACACAGGGCAGCGGCGGCACGGTGATCAAACTGCTGGATACGCTGGATACCAAAATCGACCAGATCTACACCCTGCACACTTACGCCAGGGTTCTGGATGTGGGCTGGTCAGATACTGCTGCCGGAGCGTGGGATCACTCAACGGCTATCGAACTGTCAAATGCTAACTTCCAGACCGGTTACGGTGATGCCACGCTCTATATGCCACGAGTGACTCAGGGGGTGCTGCGCAATGTGTGGATCGAGCATACCCGTTTCCCCGGTAATATGAGTGAAGGGCAGTGGCTGGTGGATGCGCTAAGCCTGGAAGATTGTGCCAACCCGCTGAACATGCTGAACGGGCGGGTGCAGATCCGTCAGCTCAACCTGCAGTCAGGCGGGGCAGTTAATCTGGGGGCGGACACCACTCGCTGGCTGTCCGGCTATGAGTACGGCTGGCGTCGTGACGAGAACTACGGCACGGTGATGAGCGGGTCGATGAAGGCGGGCTGGTATACCGGTTACAAGGTGACTAATACCTCCACCAGCGACAAGTGGTACAAGCTTGGCAAGGTGAATCTGCCGAAGGACAATCAGCAGTGGATTGTTGAGATGATCAGTAAAAACACCAACGATGTGCTCAGCGGCACGGCGGGTAGCCCGATCAGCGCGATGGCCTCCTGTCTGACCTGGCTGAATATCTCGCGCTGCTCGACGGCGATCTACGCTGACATTCAGCATAAAGGTCTGCCTGCGGTGCTGGACGTTAAGCTTAACCGGATTGGGTTTACCTACGCGGAAATCTGGGTGAAGCTGAAAGCGGCCAGCGGCGATATGGTCTTTAACCTGAAGTCGACCGGGCCAAGCCGCTTCGAGTCTGGCGAATGCTGCATTTTTTCTCCGGATCTGAGCGAAGTGACGGACACCACCACTATCGGAACAACATCGCCAAATGCGCGTATGAGCCTGCACAACGGACTGGCAGGGATTGGTGCGAACGAAAAAGGAGTATTAACCATGGCAACGTCTGTCGCGACCGCGCCGTCAACCACGACACCGGCAGGGTATGTCACCGTCAATATCAACGGTACAGACCGCAAAATCGCCTATTTTTAGCCGGTAAAATGGCATTGGCCGCCAGTAATGGCGGCCTTTTTCAGTGGTTTCTGCGATTGGTTAAAAAAGTGTTATGAACTTTCGCTACCGCTTACGGTCGGAAATTATGAGTGCTTTTTTAACCATAAAAGGATAAATGCATGAGTGATACAGAAGAACGCAAATCTCAGACCGACCATTTCCGTGATGTGACTTCGCAGTTAAAAGAAATGCGCCACTATGCACAATCCAATACGGAAACGCTTTCAACGCACTGGCTGGCCTTTGACCAGGGCGAATACAAACATGATGAGTATGCGGGGCGGATCAACGATCTGCTGACCATGCAGGGCAAGTTGCTGGATGAGCTGGATAAGGCCATTCAGGACATCGATATCGAGGCTAACCGCATCGATAACGAGGTCTGAGTTTTCGCGTCGGTCCGACCAGTGTACTACAGTACAAACTCAGGACTGACGCGGTTTCTGCCACTGGTTTTGGCGATATAAAGCTGTTCATCTGCGGTTTTAATTGATTCATCCAGGCTGGTGGCGTCAATGATATTCAGCGTGCTGATGCCAATACTTACCGTCACGCTTAAATCCTGATCGTTAAGCATAATGCAGTGCTGCTCAACGCTCTGCCGCAGACGGTCTGCCAGAAGGTAGGCACGTGGCTGTGAAATCCCCTCGATCAATACCAGAAACTCTTCTCCCCCCATCCGGCTGATGATGGCGGTCTGCTGCAACGACAGGCGGATACGCTCCACCGTTTTAGCCAGCACATAATCCCCGGCTGCATGACCATAGGTATCATTGATATTTTTAAAGCGATCGATATCAATCACAAACGCCGCGCCAAAAAACACATTCTGCTTGTCCCGGCGCGCGGCAATAGCATCAAGCCGCGATGAAAGGCCGCTGCGGGTTAATGCGCCAGTCAGGAAATCATAATCGGCGCGCCTGGTAATGCGGGCGACCAGCTTTTTATTGGCAGTGCTGCTGAGCGCAACGATCAACGGACTGATGGTCATCGCCGCCACGCCCAGGCGCGCTGAGGCAAGGCTGTCGATACGGAAGAAGTCATCCGAGCACTGAATATTCAGCACGTTACTGGCAACCAGAATAATTTCGGCAATGCCGGTCACCATGGTCAGCAGGCAGGTAAAGAAGATCGGATAGCTGATGGCGCACCACATCAGGGCTGGCAGAGGGAAGATCAGGCTTCCGCCTCCGCCAACGTAAATCCCGGCTACGGTGGAAATCACCAGCGACAGCAGCGGCAGCAGTGAAGACTCTTTCAGATCTTTCACCAGCTGCGGCAATTCATCGCGACGGGGCAGGGTAATCACCACTGGCAGCATCAGTATCGAGGTGGAGAACTGTTCGCAGAACCAGGAGATCCAGCCTTTCACCAGGTCGTCATGAAAATAGTGCTGGCTGGTGAGACTGCCGACGACAGCACAGGCTCCGGCAGCAAAAATGGACGCCGGAAATATCCGGATTAATGCCTGCAGGCGACGCGGCCAGGGCCGGGTAAAATGAGTGGTCAGCAGAACAGCATAGCCCACGGCAATAAAGACGATATTAGCCGCATCTAATCCCAGAGAGGTAATAAAAGGGGTGCCATACAGCACGTCGGCCAGCACCATGCCAATATACATAGCGGGCAGCAGACGGACAGCATCCAGCTGGGGAAAACGGACCAGCAATCCCAGCAGAATAGCGTTACAGGGCCAGAAAAGGGACAGTGCGGTGTAAGAACGACAGTGCAGACCCAGCGTGGCTAAACACAATGCGAGAAAAAAGAGGAATATAACCTGGTTAATCTTATATTTATTTAGTTGCATGTTCTGGCTCTGGGCTCTTACAGGGTATTACTAAGGCAGGATGCGGCACGCATGCTGATGCTTATCAGGATATCCTCGCGGCTTTTAAAATACAATCGTCCGGAAAGTTAAATAACCTTAACTAAATTGCTTAACCCGGTAAGGAGAGTGTCGCATATATATCGTAAACAGTTTCGCTTTTCGAACGATAATATACTGGTACTTTCTGTTTGGGAGCATTCTTAACAGAAATGGCACTGAAATAAGGCAAAAGGGAGCGGCTTACTGGCTGGTTTTGGCCGGAAAATCGAGGGGATTAATAAGCGCCGGAACAATCCGACGCGATGAAAGTGTTTTCAGTGAACGCTACAATTCGTTTTTGATACAAAATTCTTCCCAACTCATGCCCAGCGCGGTGGCATGTCCACGCAGATAGCCCTCAATAGCCTGGGCAGCCACCTCTTTATCCGGTTCTGCCAGCTGGATGGCGAACAGCATGCCGTCCAGTTTTTTCTCGCGGGTGAAGGCGGCATAAGCCCGATCGGTTTGCATCGCCTGCAGCTGAGGCAGGGTCATACCGAGCTTTGCCGCATCTTCTTCCTGCAAATCAGCGATTCCTGCCTTGATCTCCGGGTGCGCTTCCAGGAACAGAGCGGTGGCTGCAGCGTAATACTCTTCAATGGTCTTCATCACAACAAGTCCGGCAGCTGATAATGCGCGCCAGTGTACACTTATCGCGGTGTTTCAGCATAGATGCGCGTGACTGCCTGCTGATTTTTACTCAGCGTTTCATCCAGCGTCAGTTTTCCCTGCAGCAGTTCAGCAATCTGCTCACCCACGGTATTGCCCATCTGATCAAAGCCGGGGATGCTGACGTACTGCACGCCCTGATAGGGGACAGGCATCAGGGTGGGTTGCTCAACACTGGCACTCTCCACGGCTGAACGCACACGCTGCGCGTATGGCGCTAGCTTGAGGTAGCTCGCCTGCTGATAAGTTGAAATACGGCTGCCGGGAGGCACCGCGCCCCAGCCGACGGTCTGTGCCACCTGATTGATATAGGCACGGGAAGTTGCCCAACTGATAAATTCGACCGCCTGCTGTTTGTTGGGGGCGTTACTGGGGAGCGCCAGCGCCCAGGCCCAGAGCCAGTTCGAGCCGTTGCGGGTCAGTTCGCCGGGGGCGGGAGCAAAATCAATTTTGTCCGCCACCAGTGAAATCTGCGGATTAATCAACAGGGAAGCGGCCACCGTGCTGTCTACCCACATGGCGCATTTCCCCTGAGCAAACAGCCTCAGGATCTCGCCGAAACTGTTTTTTGGCGTATCAGCCGGGCCGTAATCGTGCACCATCTGCACGTAATCCTGCAAAACTTCGCGCCATTCGGTGCTGTCCAGCATGGCTTTCCAGTTATCATCAAACCACTGTGCGCCGTAGCTGTTGGCCATGGTATCGATGATGGCCATATTGTCGCCCCAACCCGGACTGCCGCGCAGGCACAGGCCGTAAATACCTTTCTGCCGGTCGTTCAGTTTTGCCGCCAGCCGTTTAATATCGCTCCAGTTGGGATCGTCGGGCATGATCAGGCCTTTTTCCGCCAACAGATCCTTACGATAATAGGTCATGCTGCTTTCGCCGTAGAAAGGCAGGGCGTACAGCGTATCGTTCCAGGACAGAGCCTTACGCACCGGTTTGAGCAGATCTTCTGCCTGATAATCGGCAGGCAGCGAGTTTAGCGGGGTCAGCCAGCCACGTTTTCCCCACAGCGGTGCCTCATAAGTCCCGACGGTTATCACATCGAAGCCCGGCTTCCCGCTGCTCATAGCCTCCATATTCTGTCGGCGCAGTTCGGCTTCACTCATGATCTGCAACTTAAGATGCACGCCCGGATGACTTTTTTCAAAGTCGCCGGAGAGCTGCTGCATGATGCTCATATCCCCGTTGGCAATGGTGGCGATTGTTACGGTGGTGTCGGCCAGTGTGGCAAAGGGGAGCGTCAGCATCAGGGCCAGCAGGGCGGATTTACGCATAGCGGCTCCTCAGATTCATCGCGGGTTCGGCCTGTGACAGACTCCGGGCCACGGCGGACACTTCACTGTTTCCACCATCCTGCAGATGGAAGAAGGCCATTTTTTCTACCAGCAGTCCGGCATGCTGGCTGACGGTCTGGCTGGCGGCGGTGGCTTCTTCCACCAGCGCGGCGTTCTGCTGGGTGGCGCTGTCCATCTGGATTACCGCCACGTTAACCTGATCGATGCCGCTGGACTGCTCGCGGCTGGCAATGGCAATTTCACCGACGATATCCACCACGCGCGCCACGCCGCCGTTGATCTCTTCCAGCATCTCACCGGAACGCAGCACCAGCGTGCTGCCGGTGTCCACTTTACTGACGCTGGCCTGGATCAGCTCTTTAATCTCCTGCGCAGCTTTGGACGATCGCTGAGCCAACTGACGCACTTCTGCCGCCACCACGGCAAAGCCCCGGCCCTGTTCGCCAGCACGGGCGGCTTCTACCGCGGCGTTCAGCGCCAGCAGGTTGGTCTGGAAGGCGATCTCATCAATCACCCGGTTAATATCGGCGATGCGTTTACTGGAGGATTCAATTTCCTGCATGGCGACAACCGCGTCATTCAGTACTTTACTGCCCCGTTGTGCCTGTTCCCGCACGGTGACGGCCAGTTCGTTAGCCTGAGCGGCGTTATCGGCA
The DNA here is from genome assembly GCF_058137865.1 of Erwinia sp. 009765445. Taxonomy (NCBI): domain Bacteria; kingdom Pseudomonadati; phylum Pseudomonadota; class Gammaproteobacteria; order Enterobacterales; family Erwiniaceae; genus Erwinia; species Erwinia sp. 009765445. Next base: position 340,323 of record NZ_JBYUWC010000001.1, on the reverse strand, counting down.
TTGTGCTTAACGGTCGCCGTCATCTGTTCCATGCTGGCGGCGGTCTGTTCCAGCGAGCTGGCCTGAGTATGGGTTCGTTCAGACAAATCATCATTGCCTTCGGCCATCTGCCGCGCCGCGTCATTCAGCGCAACCGCACTTTCGCCCACTTCACGCACGATGTCGGAAAGCCTGATATCCATGGTGGCCAGCGAACGCATCAGTTCGCCCATCTCATCTTTCGAGAAGTGGGTGATGTGATGATCTAACTGCCCGTCCGCGATTGACTCTGCCAGGCGGCGGGCATCCGATACCGAGCGGGCAATCGAGCGAACCAGCAGCCAGCCGGCAATCAGTGCCAGGCACAGCCCCCCGGCAAGGATCGCTATCAGGCTGTTGCGGGCCAGCACGTAAGAGCTTGCGCTGTCGGCGTAATTTTTTTCGGCATGCTGGCGCATCTGCCGATCCAGGCTGTCGATCCCCTGTTGCAGGGCTTCACTGCCGCTTTTCAGGCGGGTTTCCACAATCACCAGCGCGGCGGATGGGTTACCGGCCTTCAGTTGGCTTCCTGCCTCGCCCAGCGCTGCCTGCCAGTCGTCCAGATCGGCCAGCAGCTTGTTGCTGACGGCTTCGGTGCCCGTAATGCGCGGCATATTTTTAAAACTGTTGCGGTCATCAGCGATCTGCGCAGCATACTGGCTGATTTTCTGCAGACGTTTGTCCACTTCGGTCGGGTCCGTCCAGTAGCGCAGCGCTTCGAACAGAGTGGAGGACTGAAGCTGTGCCGTCCGGAACAGTCGCGAGGTAGTTTGCAGCGGCAACAGTTCGGTGCGATAGGTGGTCACCGCCCGCTGGTCGGCGGCCCGTAAACCGATGATGCCCCATACTGCGGCGATGATAAGCAGAATACACAGCAGGCCCACAATGCCAATCAGGCGGGCGCGGATAGTCAGACGCATAACAACTTTCCCCAGTTAATGTACATCGCGCAGGTTGATAATCACCGTGAGGGATTACCCCCTCTCTGGAAGGCTATCGGCTGATGAGAGTGTAAACTTTAAGTTATAATTGTTATTATTTTGCTGCATCGTTTCAGCAGCGAGTAATTCACCGGGGTTGGGCTTGTGCTGCTTGCGGTGGCTGGGAAGAAATTATAACGTAGCGCCTGGTCGATGAGTCAGGAACTGAAAATGAAAAAGTGGATTTTAGCCGCAGCCGCCACCGCCAGCCTGGCGCTGACAGGTTGTGCCCAGATACCCAATTACCAGAGCGTGGTAAAAACCCCGCCACCGGCAAATCTGGTTGGCAACTGGCAGACCATGGGGCCGCAGAAAGGCCTGGTCAGTAAAGAGGCAATAGCCAACCTGATAATTACCGCCGAAGGGGATACGCTCGATTGCCGCCAGTGGCAGCGGGTGATCGCCAAGCCGGGCAAAGTCACGCAGCTGAGCGGTGACTGGGTTAACGTTAACAACGCTGCAAGGGTGATGCCGCTGGAGCTGGAAGGTGGCGAATTGCATTACGACAAGCTGGTTATGCAAAGAGTCCACCAGCCAACAACTGAATGTCAGGATGCGCTTAAACACGTCAATGACAAACCTGCTGCACAGCCAAAGCAGCCTTCAACAGGCAAAAGCCATCACAAATCGATGTTGAAAAACGGCAAGGCTTAATCACACCATAAAGCGCGGGCCAGAATGGATGTATTTTATGCCGTTCTGACCCGCTGGAAGGTGTTGGTCAAATTCATACCATACAGGGGCTTTTATGCACTGTAGGGGCCTTCAGGGAACAGAATATTGGCCTGGACCCGGGTATAGGCTTTGTTTACAGATTTCTGCCGTGTGGCCTGTCCGATTAGCGAGGAGAGCTCGGTCATCCGCGCCTGCAGCAGGCTTTTCACTTCGGCTTCGTTATCAAGAATATGGCGCAGCACAGGACGTAACTGATCCTGTACGTGGGCCGGAACGGGGGTATGCTGTGTGCATTCCGCCAGTTTTTCTACCGCACTGACATAATCGACTTCCATTTCAATCAACTCTTCCCAGCTGCCCTCGGTGGCCAGGCGTAACATAGACTGGCTGAGCACTAACAATTGTTGGTAGATCGCAAGCATGTGCGGAGCAATATTCATTTAAACGGCATCCTGAAGAGCTGTGGTTCCGGAAACTTCTTTCCAGGCATCGGCGATGTTGCGCAGCAACCCTTCGACTTCCTGAATGGCTTCCCCGTCATTGTGCAGATTAGCCTGCAGCAGGCGATGCACCATATAGCGATACAGTGAGGCGAGGTTGTCAGCCAGCTCGTCGCCGCTGTTCTCTTCCAGGCCTTTTCTCAACCCGTTTTCAATAATGTTGATGGCTTTGGAGAGAGATTCTCCTTTGCCAGCCGTGTTGCCGTCCTGCAAAAACAACCGGGCACGAACCAGGGCGCTGAGCGCCCCGTCAAACAGCAGCGTGACCAGTTGGTCGGGGCTGGCGCTCATCACTGCGCTTTCCACCCCTACTTTTGCATAGGCTTTGATGCCGCTTGCGCTATACATTTTGTCTCCTTATTAAGATGAGGTACTGCTTGTAGAACTGCTTGAAGTACTGAATTGCGACGTCAGATAGCTGCTGGTGCTGTTAAGTTTGCTCATCAACACATCCAGCGCGGTAAACTGGGTTTGGTAACGGGCAATCATGTCATTAATTCGGGTGTTCTGCGCATTGTACTGATCGGTCAGATTGTTCAGCGTCTTACTGACGCCATCCGTTGCCGCCTGCAAAATGCCGGTAGAGGACAACCAGCTGGTCAGGTTAGAGCCGATAGTGGTGGCGATCCCGGTTTCTTTGCCGTCGCCAACAATCATCTCTTTGATGCCGTCCGGATCTTTATCTAAAGCCGTTGAGAGCGCGGTGGAGTCGATTGACAGCGATCCCGTTGACGGATCGCTGGTGACGCCGATCTGCGCCAGAGATTTATAGGTTGATGAACTCTGAGCGTTAGTCAGCATACTTTTCAGCTGTGACTGTATGGTGCGCAGAGTACTGTCGCCAACCAGTGCGCCGTTGCTGGAATCCTGCGCATCTGCGCCAACTGCCACCGCAGTATATTTCGTCAGGCTGGAGAACTGATCCTGCAGGGTGTTATAAGCATTCACCCAGTTGGTGATCGCGCTTGAAGCACCTGAAGTGTCTTTGGTGATGGTCAGGCTCTGGTTGCCAGAGGTGACATCATTCAGGTTCAGTGTGATCCCTTCCAGAGCATCACTGATGGTGTTGCTGCTGTTTTCAATCGGCACATTATTGACTGTCAGCTCGGCATTCTTTGCCGCCACGCTTTGCGTCATATTGCTGCTGGAAGTGCCGTCGTAAGTCATAAAGCTCTGCAGCGTACTGTCACCGCTAACCGCAATGGTCATCGCATTGTCAGTACCGGTATCGTTCGACGTCATTGACAGACGATAGCTGCCGTCGCCGGTCTTGATGATACTGGCGGTAACGCCTGCGTCCGCTTTATTGATCGCATCACGAATACCGGTCAGAGAAGAGTTGCCTGCAGCCAGAGAGATGGTTACTGGCTTGGCGTCGCCACCCTGCTGAATAGTAATGGTGCTGTCAGAGCTGGCAATCGCGGTGTTGTTAGTCGTCTGTACACCGGAAGTTAGCGTCTGAGCCGTAGCAAGCTGCGACACGCTGATGGTGTATTTCCCGGCAACCGCACCGGATGCCGTGGTCGCGCTGAAGGCGGTGGTGGTGCTGGACGCAGCGGTTGAAGAAAAAAGGTCAGCGTTATTCAGCGTGCTGTTAGCCGTCTGAAAGGTGGTCAGTGCGCTTTTCAACGTGCCGTAGGCACTCAGCTTTGCAGTATAAGAAGACTGCTGCGTTGAAATAGGGGTTAACGCGGCTTTCTCTGACGCTTTCAGGCTGTCCAGAATACTGGCAAGATCGAGACCCGAGCCGATTCCCAATGTAGATATAGAAGCCATAATGTTTCCTTATGTAGTCAACACGGAGAGTGAACTACGTGGTTATCGGCCAGTCATGAGCAAAGTTTACGATTAATTGATTCGGGACAATGAAGCGAATAGCGGTAATAAAGAGGGATATTTCGAAGAGTAGGGGTGGTGAAAAATTTTTTGCCCGGCACTAAAAAAAATCTAAAGGTTGCCTGGACACAGACGATAACAACATTGACGGCGATGAAGCCGGGCGGCAAATAAGCCCAACCACCTTTAACAGATTCGATTTTAATAGGAAACTTTATCATGGCACAAGTAATCAATACCAACAGCCTCTCGCTGATCACTCAGAACAACATCAACAAGAACCAGTCTGCTCTGTCTACTTCTATTGAGCGCCTGTCTTCTGGTCTGCGTATCAACAGCGCGAAAGATGACGCCGCTGGCCAGGCAATTGCTAACCGCTTCACCTCTAACATCAACGGCCTGACTCAGGCTGCTCGTAACGCCAACGACGGTATCTCTGCTGCGCAGACTACTGAAGGCGCACTGTCAGAAATCAACAACAACTTACAGCGTGTTCGTGAACTGACCGTACAGGCACAGAACGGCACCAACTCTGATTCCGACCTGTCTTCAATCCAGGACGAAATCAAATCCCGTCTGGACGAAATTGACCGCGTATCTGGTCAGACTCAGTTCAACGGCGTGAACGTGCTGGCTAAAGACGGCACCATGAAAATCCAGGTTGGTTCTAACGATGGCGAAACCATCACTGTTGACCTGCAGAAAATTGACTCTTCTACTCTGGGCCTGAAAGGCTTCTCTGTAGACAAAAACTCCCTGAGCCTGGGCGACAACATTACTCAGGTTGGCGATGCTTCCGGTTCTGGCGCAATGTCTACCGTCGACCTGAGCGACGTGGCTAAAGATCTGGGTGTTGCGGCTTCTGGCCTGTCTCTGCATAGCGTGCTGGGGAGCGATGGCAAAGCAACCGGTACCTACGTTGTTTCTTCTGGCAGCGACAACTACTCTGTGTCTGTTGGCACCAGCGGTAAAATTGAACTGAACACCACTGAAGTTGACTATTCTGACAGCAAAAACGGCGTCTCTTCAGGTGTGATGACCGGTCAGGCAATCAAAGTTGGCGCAGATGCCAACGGCAACGCAGTCGGCTTCGTTTCTGTACAGGGCAAAGACTACTCTGTGTCTTCAGGCAGCATCGTTAACGGCGGTGACTCTGCAACTACTGGTACCAGCGATATCGACGATATCTCTGACTCTGGCAACGCCAACGTGTACACCGGTACTTCAACTTCCGATCCGCTGGCTCTGCTGGACAAAGCGATTGCACAGGTTGATAAGTTCCGTTCAAGCCTGGGTGCGGTACAGAACCGACTGGATTCTGCTATCACCAACCTGAACAACACCACCACTAACCTGTCGGAAGCGCAATCCCGAATTCAGGATGCCGACTACGCGACGGAAGTGTCGAATCTGTCCAAAGCACAGATTATTCAGCAGGCTGGTAACTCCGTGTTGGCGAAAGCTAACCAGGTTCCACAGCAGGTCCTGTCTCTGCTGCAGGGCTAATAACCAGCGAGTTAATCTCCCTGTAAACCCCGCTCCGGCGGGGTTTTTTTATGGCCGAAATCTGGAAAGCAAACTTCCGGAATACCCTGCTTTTACCCACTTTCTCCCGCGATTGAATTTGACTTTTGTCGTTAAGATAAAAAAAACATTTTACTCCCAGAACCCTTTACAGACTGGGATTTTAGCCCTCCGGGAGCATATCTGTTATGTCCAGGCCAGCCTTAGTCAGCATTATTATTATTGCGCGCATTCCCACTTATTTTGAACAGGCATTGAAAAGCGCCCTTGCTCAGGAGCACCCGCAGTGTGAAATTCTGATTGCTGACAACAGCATAGATAAATACATCCAGAGTATTGCTGCCCCTTATCTCGATAAGCCGGGCCATCCAATACGTTTTTACAACCATCCGAAAGATCAGGAAGGGGTGTATGAAAACGCGGTGCAGGAAGCGCAGGGCGAATACATAAAATTCCTTGCGGATGCCGACTGGCTGGCACCGGATGCGGTCAGTAAATTGCTGGCCGTGATGGAAGTTGATGAAAAGGTCTCCGTCGCGGTGACCCGTCGCGTTCGTGAAGACTGCCTGAATAATCGCCTGCCGGATATTTTGTCTAACTCCTCTCTGGTTACTGCTGACAGCCTGATTAACGGAGAAGATCTGTTGCGGCAACTTTGCACGCTCAGATTTAACGTTGTCGGTGAGCTGAGCGTCGCATTATTCCGTCGGGCAGATCTAACGTCCCTGATTACCCGGGAGGGGGGATTTTTCACTGTTAATGATGAAAAACTGCTGGAAGTGGAAGCGCTGACGCTCTACGCAAAATTGTTGCCGGGCAACCTGCTCGGCTGGGTTAACGAGCCTCTGTGCACCATCCGCGTTTCCACTGTTTATCAACAGCCGGGGCAGCGTGATAACGAAGAAAAAGTTGTCGTTAACCGCGACAAGCTTTTCCATTATCTTCGCCATCAAGGCTGGTTCAGCCAGGCTGAAAGATCCCACAACATGGTGAGAGTTGCCGGGCTGTCGACTCCGGACGTTTTTGAGTTCCAGAACTTCAGCCAGCAGCATTACAACAACTTTATTCAGGGCGAGATGACCGGCTGGCTGGCACAGCGCAAGCTCAAACCTTTTGAGCAGGAGTACATTGCCCATATTGCGCAGGAAAATGGCGGCCCGATAAGCATTGGTGTCGTCATTACCGCAACAGCAGAAACCCGGAATAAGGTAGAGGAGACGGTAGCCAGTATCATTAGTGCTGACAACAGGGTTTTGATTTTAAATACTATTATTGTGGGAGAGACCGGTGCGGATCTGTCAGGCATTCCGTGTTATCCGGCCACGGATGAAAACCGCTTAACGGTGATCAACAGCGTGCTGGCTGAACGGACCGAAGACTGGTTTATTTTTGTTGATGCCGGAACGACTTTTCTGCCTTCCGGCCTGATTGCGCTTTCCACCTCACTACACCAGGCGGGTAATGCGCTGGCTCTGTTCGCTGATGAATTTTTTGCCATTGAAGGGCAACCCGGCGGCATCTCATTCCGGCCTGACTTCAACCTTGACATGTTCCTCAGCTCACCCAAAACCCTCGCTCAGCACTGGCTGTTCCGCCGTGAACTTCTGGCCGCTGCTGAAGGATTCGATGCGGCTTACCCGGCCTCCTGTGAGTTTGACCTGATCACTAAACTGATTGAAAGCCAGGGCTTTGATGTGATCGGCCACCTGTCTGAACCTCTGCTGAAGACCTCACTGAAATTGCGTGCATTAGCCGAAGATGCTGAGATTCTGCGACGCCATCTCACCAACCGGGGTTATCCGGAAGGCCAGGTGGCACTGGATAAATTTGGCAACTACCGCCTGCGTTACCAGCATGCGCATCAGCCGCTGGTCTCGCTGATTATCCTGGCTAACTGGCATTTGCCCTCACTGATCACCTCTGTTACCACGCTGCTGGAGAAAACCCGCTATCTGAATTATGAAATGATTATCGTGGCGGATAATCAGCAAAGCGCTGAACGGGAAAACTGGCTGGGCAGTATTGCCAGTGTCGATCCTGAAAGGATCAAGGTGATGCATTATCCGCAGAGCTGGCAGCATGCCGGGATGAGCAATCTGGCGGCTACCGCAGCCCGTGGGGAATATCTGGCTTTCCTGCATTGTGAGCTGGCAGTGACGGAAGGGGAATGGCTGGACAACTTGCTTAACCATGCCCAGCGTCCGGAAGTGGGGATTGTGGGGGGCAAACAGCTCAATTCCCAGAACCGTATTCGCCATGCCGGATATTTGCTGGGGATGAACGGTGCGGTTGGCGATGCTTTTCGCGGTATGCCAGACGATCAGGACAGCTATCTGGGCCGTCTGCAACTTGATCAGAACTACAGTGCTGTCTCGGGTGATTTTATGCTGGTGCGCCGCGAAGTTTATGAGGCGATCGGCGGATTCGATACCAGCAGCCAGCTGTACGATGATGTCGATTTCTGCCTGCGGGCGCGCGAGCAGGGCTATATGACGGTGTGGACACCGTATGCGCGCATACTGCGTCCGGCTGCCCGCCAGAACCCGTTCCAGGGGGAGAGCGCCCAGGCGGCTAAAACCCTTAAGCAGGAAGAGGACTCGAGATTTTACCGGCGCTGGATGCCGATGATCGCTAACGATCCGGCGTTTAATGCCAACCTTTCCCTGAAAAGCCGTCAGTTCGATCTTAACAGTGACAGCGCGCAATGCTGGTCCCCGGTTAACCGCCCGGGAGTGCCGACGATCCTTGCCAACCATGCCGACATGGCCGGGTGCGGACACTATCGAATCATTGCTCCGTTCAACGCCATGCAGAAAGAGGGCATGGCCAATGGCAAGCTGCACAATCGTCTGCTGTCGGTTGCAGAACTGGCGCAGCACAAGCCGGACAGCCTGGTTATTCAGCGACGTTACTCCGAAATATTCCAGAACTGGATGGCACCGGTGGTGGCTGCTACTGAGATATTCAAGGTGTACGAGCTGGACGACTACATCCTCAATGTGCCGATAAAAAACCATCACCACAAAGATTTCAGACAGGACATGTGGAAAAAAATGCGCCGCAGTCTGGGCTTTTTTGACCGCTTTGTGGTGTCAACCGAGCCACTGGCTGAAGCCTTCAAAGGCATGCACAGTGAGATCGTGGTGATGCAAAACCACCTGCCGGTACAGTGGTGGGGCAACCTGCAAAGTCAGCGCCGTCAGGGCAAAAAACCGCGTGTCGGCTGGGCGGGAGGGTCAAGCCACACCGGCGATCTGGAGATGATCGTTGATGTGGTGAAGGAGTTCGCCAATGAAGTGGAGTGGGTATTTATGGGCATGTGTCCGCATAAATTACGCCCCTACGTCCATGAGCTGCACTATGGCGTGGATATTGAAATTTACCCGGCCACGCTGGCCGCGTTAAATCTGGATTTAGCGTTGGCACCGGTTGAGGAAAATATCTTCAACTCCTGCAAGAGCAACCTGCGCCTGATGGAATACGGTGCCTGTGGCGTACCGGTCATCTGCAGTGACGTGGAGTGCTACCGCGGTGATTTACCGGTGACTCGCGTGCGTAATCGCTTCAAAGACTGGCGTGATGCGATCCGTATGCACCTGAACGATCTGGATGCCAGTGCCAGAATGGGCGACGAGCTGCAGGCCCGGCTGAAGCGCGACTGGATGCTGTCCGGTGACAATGCTGCCCGCTGGCTGAAAGCCTGGACGGCGAACTGATCTGACCGCACGGTATCAGGAAAGATGCAGCCGTAAGGCTGCATTTGAGTTAACGGGCGGAATAGCGACGTTTATGACCTTTATTGCACACATTGAATTGCCTTTCCTCAGGCTAAAGTGGGCATTATTTGGTGTCATTTACACCGGCAACTTCCCTGGTAGCCCAAGCGATCCAGAAAGAATGAGAACAGGTGAATCATGGCAGAGCCAGCGCTCGTCAGCATTGTTATTCCTTCTTATAAAACAACCTGGTTCGAAGCCGCGCTGAAAAGCGCCCTCGATCAGGATTATCCTCATTGCGAAATTATCGTCAGTGACGACTGCCCGACGCTGTTTATCAGCGATATTGTCAGTCGTTATCAGTCTTCATCCCGTCATCCACTGCGTTATATCCATAATGTTCCTGCGTTGGGTGAAGAGCAGAACTGCATACAGTGCATCACCGAAAGCCGGGGCAAATATATCAAATTTCTTTTTGATGATGATTTGCTGGCAACCAATTGTGTCAGTGAATTGGTTAAGGCCATGAGTGCCGGGCCAGACGTGGTGATGGCTACTTCACGACGCCACCGGATAGATGCGGTGGGAGAGCGGCTCAGCGATATCCCGACAAACAGCCTTCCGGTCAGTGTTGACAGCGTGATGAAAGGGCTGGACATCATTAATTTTACAGTAGGTTGCATCAGCAATTTTATTGGTGAACCGACCTGCGTACTGATGCGCCGTGAAGATTTACTGGAAATGGTCGCCAGTGAAGATCTGCTGTATCGCCTTAACGGGGAGATGATGTATTTCCTCGGTGATCTGACCATCTACCTGAAAATTTTGCGTAAAGGTGACCTGGCATATCTGGTGGAACCGCTTTCTTTCTTCCGCATCACGGATGAACAGGTCAGCCAGATGGGGCGGGATAAGGACCGGCGTGCCGGACACAGCCATCTGAAATTACCCCAGCATTTACTCGCGTTGGGATGGGCGAGACCTGATGAGCTGTTTAAAGGTAAGATCAGGGTTGCACCGATTTCCGATCTTCACAAATTGCACTGGACAGATGTCACGGCTGCCATGTTGCGTAATTTTGCGGCAAGTGAGTTTTTCAGCTGGCTGGATGTACGTAAGCTGACGCCTGCGCAGCAGGAGCTGATTGATCGGCATCATGCGGCTAATCCTGCCACTGTTCAGCTGGTGGTGGTTATTGCTGCGCTGGAAAGTAGCCTGGCCGCCATTGAGCAGACGCTTGCCTCTGTCCGGCAGCATCCTCGTACAGGATTGCAAGTCACCCCGATCGTGATGGGAGAAGAGTCGCTTCCGCTTGTTGAGACGGCGGTGGTTTTGACGGACAGCGATCGCTATCTGAGCGATCTCAATACCGTCATTAAGAGTAATGACAGTAACTGGTTCATGTTCCTGCAGGCAGGCGATAAATTTACTGCTTCAGGGCTGACGTCACTTTCGACCTCATTGCCGCAGGCTGGCGATTTACTGGCGCTGTATGGAGACGAAGTGATTATGGCAGGCAGCGGTCCTTCCGCCTGCCTGTCACGCCCCGATTTCAATCTTGATCTGTTCCTGAGTTCACCAGCAACCATGGCACATCATTGGCTGTTCCGCCGCGACCTGCTGTTGGCTGCCGGAGGATTGGATGAAAGTTGTGGCAAGGCTGCTGAACTGGCCCTGATCCTCAAGCTGATTGAAAGCACCGGTTTTGCCTCCATCGGCCATCTGCCTGAACCTTTACTGCTGACCAGCAGCAAGAAGGGCGATCCCGCAGAGGAAATGACCGTGATCCAGCGCCATATTCACCAGCGCGGGTTCCCGGACGCGGAGATCAGCTGTGATGAGAGCGGTCACTACCGTGTTCATTACCATCATCTGCATAAGCCGCTGGTCAGCATCGTTATTCTGGCTGGCAGCCATCTTCCCTCGCTGATTGGTTGCCTGACCAGCATCATGGAGAGGACCCGTTATCCGCACTATGAGCTGATCATTGTCGCGGACAACCAGAGCTCGCCTGCCCGCGACAGCTGGCTGAGCGAAATTGGCCGCCTTGAAGGCAGCGGCATTAAAGTCTGTGCTTTCCCGAACAAGTTTCAGCGCAGTGGTATGAGCAACCTGGCTGTCGGCGTGGCCAGCGGTGAATATCTGCTTTATATGCATGCTGAACTGGCGGTCAGTGATGAATACTGGCTGGATAACCTCCTTAATCATGCCCAACGGCCAGAAGTGGGCATTGTCGGTGGCAGACAGCTTACGCCAGCCGGGCGGATCCATCATGCCGGGTATGTGCTGGGAATTGACGGGCTGGTGGGTGAGGTCTTCAGTGGTGCGGTTGAACAGCAGCTGACGATGATGAATCGTCTGCGCCTGGAGCAAAACTACAGTGCCGTCTCCGGTAACTTCATGCTGGTTCGCAAAGAGGCGTTGCTGGCGGTAGAGGGTTTTGATACCTCCCTCGATCGCTATGATGATGTCGACTTCTGCCTGCGTCTTCGTGAACGAGGGTATTTAACTGTCTGGACTCCCCATGCGCGAATTCTGCGCAGTAGCGTTGAAAACACGCTGGTGGAAAGTGAGACTCAGCTCAGCGCGGAGCAGGATATTATGTACCAACGGTGGCAGCCACTGATTGCCCGCGATCCTGCTTATAACAGCAATTTGTCGTTTAAAAGTAAAACCTTTGAAATGGAGGCGCAAAGCCTGACCAGCTGGAAACCCCTTGCCGGTCTTGCGGTGCCGACCTTTTTTGCCCTCACTGATGAGACATCAGCAGATGTCAGCTGGCGGATCCGTGAAGCGTTCAAAGTCATGCAGCAGCAGGGGATTGCCACCGGCATCACTCTTGCTGAATTACCCGTTCTTGCCAGGCTGGCGCAGTACCAGCCTGACACACTTATCCTGCAACATCACTCTTCTGCCGCTTTCCATCAGTATGTTGAAAAGCTTCACCGCATTGAGCGATTGTTCAAAGTGTACTGGCTCGATCAAACCGTTCCGACGCTGGGATTGAAGAATCATTACCGACATGAACTTAAAAATGAGGCCATCGCCCGGTTGAAGATGACGCTCAGCCATGTTGATCGGGTCATTGTCTCTTCCGCCGGACTGGCCGAAGCGCTGGAAGGGGGCCACCGTGACATCGTTCACCTGCCAGCACGGCTGCCAGTGGCCAGCTGGAGTGGGCTGTACAGCTACCGTAACCGTGGACAGAGCCCCCGGGTTGGCTGGTCAGGTACTGCGGATGATGCTCACGACTTAAACGTTATCTCCGATCTTATTCGGGAGTTCGCCGGTAAGGTTGAATGGGTCATTTTCGGTTCCTGTCCTGACTCTCTGCGGCCTTATGTCCATGAAGTCCACGTGCAGGGCGTTCCGGAGCTTTATGCTCAGCGGCTGGCATCGTTAAATCTCGATCTGGCGGTAGTGCCGCTGGAAGACAATTTCCTCAGCCTCAGTAAAAACAACCAGAAATTGCTGGAGTATGGCGCCTGTGCCATTCCGGTGATCTGCAGTGATGTGCGCTGTTTACAGGATGAGCTGCCGGTGACGCGCGTCAGAAACCGTTTTAAAGACTGGCGTGATGCGCTGCGCAGTCATCTCAGCGATCTCTCCGGTAGTGCAAGTCAGGGGCGGGAACTACAGGCTGTTGTTGAACAGAACTGGATGCTTTCAGGAAATAATTTACTGCACTGGGCTAAGGCCTGGCAGGAATAATGTTAACCGGCTCAAACAACGTAAAGATCAGGTAGAAGGTTGTGAACCTACTGCCGATTAGCAGAGTACGGGATACTCTCAGGGGTGAAAAATGAAATTGATTGATAAAGTTGGCGCAGACGATCTCTCACAAAGTCCTGTAAACCCTGTGTTTGAGCCTTTTCAGGGCACAGTCATTCCAGTGGCTCAGCCTTATCTGCCCGATCGCAAAAGGCTGGATGCCTATATTGATGGCATTTACCAGCGCAGATGGCTCACTAACAATGGACCGCTGGTACAGTTGCTGACTGAGCGGCTGCAGGCCTTTCTCGGTGTCAGGAATTTACTGCTGGTGTCAAACGGCACTCTGGCGCTGCAAATCGCTTACCGTGCGCTGAATATTCATCAATCCGTTGAGGGTCAACCTGCTGAAGCCGTCACCACGCCCTTCAGCTTTGCTGCAACCAGCAGCACGCTGGTCTGGGAAGGCATTAAACCTGTGTATGCGGATATCGATCCGTCCAGCTGGTGTCTGAAACCTGAACATATTGCACAGCAAATAACGCCACAAACGCGGGCTATTGTCCCGGTACATGTTTTTGGCAATATCTGTGAAGTTGAAAAAATAGCCGCAGTAGCTGCAGAGCATCATTTAAAAGTTATCTACGATGGTGCCCATGCTTTTGGCGTAGGTTATAAAGGCGGCAGCGCATTATCATGGGGTGACGCTACTACCCTGAGTTTCCATGCCACCAAAATATTCCATTGCATTGAGGGTGGGGCGATCATCTTCAAAAATCAGGAAGATCTGGAGCGGGCAAAGCACCTGATTAACTTTGGTATTACTGGTCCCGATGTGGTTGAGGCCGTAGGGATTAATGCCAAAATGAACGAATTCAGCGCGGCTATGGGACTGAGTCTACTCGATGAATACATGATCAACATCGAAGGCCGTGAAAAGATCTGGCAGCGATATTATCGCGAGTTGTCCGATCAGGTGATCAGACAGAAAAGAATGGCAGATATTAGCAACAATTATGCCTACTATCCGGTGGTCTTTAAAAATACCGCTGAGATGCTGGAAGTACAGAAAAAATTGCTGAAGATAAATATCTCTTCCCGTCGTTATTTCTATCCCAGCCTGGATACCCTGGAGTTTTACAACGCCAGTGAGCCGAAAATTGCCTCGCAGGATGTGGCGTCACGGATACTTTGTCTGCCGGTATTTTATGGTTTGCCGGATAATATCGTCAGCAAAATTATTGATATTGTGAACGGAAAATGAAAATTGCCATTATGCAGCCCTATTTTTTCCCTTATCTGGGCTATTATCAGCTGGCGGCAGGTGTGGACAATTTTATCTTTTTCGATGATGTCAGCTATATCAAAAAAGGCTATATAAACCGCAATGCAATTCTGGCGGCGGGACAATCCTGCCGTTTCAGCCTCCCAGTGGTTAACCAGAGCCAAAACCGGGCGATCAATCAGCATGATTATGTTGGCAATTATCAGCCATTTTTGCAGCTGATCCGGCAGAGTTACCAGACTGCGCCCTATTTTGATGCGGTAATGCCAATGATTCTGCAGGTGATAAAACTGTCCACCAGAAATGTCGCTGCGGTGAATGCATGCAGCATCAGCAGTGTGTTCAGTTATTTGTCGCTACCTTTCAAGTGGCGCTATTCTTCTGATTTTTCTAATGAAAAACAGCTCAAAGCGTCAGACAGAATTATTGATTTATGCCTGAGGAGCGAAGCCCTGTGCTACCACAATGCCTCCGGTGGAAGAGCGCTTTACGCGGATGAAGACTTCAGCCGGGAAGGGCTTTCATTATTATTTTGTCAGCCAACACTCTCTGCTTATCTGCAGCAGGGAGAAGAATTTGTCGCAGGTCTGTCGATTATCGATATGCTGATGTTTTGCTCTCCACAAACGTGCCGGGAACATTTAACTGCAGGAAAACTGCTCACCGCATCAGAGATGTAAAATGGAAATCATCAGAGACAATAATAAGCAAAGAATCAGTGATTACCTGATGATAATGGCGGATACGTTCACTCCTTCATTGCATGATCAGGTCGAGATCGGGGGATATGCGGGTAAGTTGGCCAGCCACGCCGTTAATCTGTTTCTCACGGACGGAGAGCGGGACTGGGGATATGCAGCATTTTATGCCAACGATAGCGCTCTGAAGCGCGCCTTCATTTCCAGCATCAGCGTCAGCCCTGAACTTCATGGGCTTGGTCACGCGCAAAAACTGATGCGCCATATTGAACAGTTGGCACAGCTGATGGCAATGAACGCCATCATCCTTGAAGTTAACAGTAAAAATACCAGAGCATTACATTTCTATCAGCGACAGGGGTTTATTCCCTTTAATGAAAAAACAGACACAATGATGATGATTAAATCATTATCTCAGCGATCCGCAGAGGCCTGAAAATGGTGATAAATAAAAAAGTACTGATCTTCCCTTGCCATATTCCCCATGGCGAAGAGTTTGCAAAAACTGTTTCTGCGCTGGGTGTGGAAGTGGTCAGAGCCACTTCTGTGGCAGCAGAGGCTGACAGCGTAATCGGGCAATATCATCTTCCTTTTGTGAATGAATCGGGTTTCCTTCCTGCTTTCCACGCGCTTCTTGAGCAGGAAGATATTGGCTACGTTTATGCTGCTCATGATGTGGTGCTGGATTTTTTAAAAAAACTTCGTACTCAAAATAATTACGGTGAGCGGTTCCAGCTCTGTAATGATTATCAGCACAAAGCTCATCACAACTACTATCACCAGGCAGAAAAATGGGCTGAACAGGCATTGCGTGATATTACCAGTGAAAAGTATGGCAAGCCGGTTAATCCGCCCTTACGCACTAAGCAATATGCCAATCTTAACCTGGGTTTCCATCACATTCCGGGTCAGAGTGACGGCGATAAATTGCTGGCGCTGGCCAGCGTGTTTACGCTTGCTGTTCCTGGAGATATTGTTGAAATAGGTTGTTTCTGGGGGCGCTCATCTTACGCACTGGCTTTCCTTGCCAGACATCACGGTCTTGGCAGCGTTGTCTCGATTGACCCATGGGATCTGCAGCCAAGCAGCGATCAGGGCGAAGGCACGCAGCTGGTGAATGACGCGGTTAAATTGATCGACTGGGAGCAGGTTTTCCAGGGCTTTCTGACCTCTGTCGCCTCGCTGGATAATATTAACTATATCCGGGATACCTCCAGTGCGGCGGCGGTAAAATATCAGGAACTGCGGCAGTCGGGTGTCCTTCGTACTGCTGAACTGGGTGAGATTTGCATCACCGGCGAGATAGCTGTGCTGCACATCGATGGAAACCATAAGTACGAAGAAGTGAAAAAAGACATTGCCAGCTGGATGCCGTTCATGAAATCCGGTGGCTGGATCCTGCTTGATGACTACGAATGGTCTTTTGGTGATGGGCCACAACGGGCGGGGATGGAGCTTATTGCTGACCCGCGAGTGGCGGGATCATTTGTTGCCAGCGATACGCTGTTTGTTCAGTTGAAGTAGATCTTTCCTGCCGGATTTGCCAGCCCTTACAAAAAACATACAGAAATAGCCAGAGCTGCCGATACCCACAGAGATCAATAACTGTGGGTAGATCCCTGTTCTGGAGTGTCCGATGCGCTTCAATTATGACTTGTTACCCGGGGAGCAGCTGTCGTTCGATGAAATCAGCGAACGCTACAGCCAGCGCTATCCCGACGATAAATCGCTGACCAGCCGGGGCTTACTCAGCCCGTCCACGTCCAGTAAGAACTGGACGATCCGTGCGGTCTTTGCCAGTAAAGACAGCCAGATCCCGCTGGATGATCTGCTGTTTATCGCCAGCGATAATGAACGGAAAAATTATTTGCAGCGCTTTGAACACTATCTGACTCGCCAGGAAAGCTTTCTCTATTTCCGTCGTCCTGCCGATCCGGCACCTTGGAATTCGTGGAAGGTGATGGGTGAGAGCAAGGTGTTGGCTATGCTTGATCCTGCGTCGATCATGGCGCAAAGCCTGCTGCAGCAGCGGGGTTATACGCTTACGCTGCTGCGCAGTGAAGATGAGGAAGAGTACTGGCAGCTGTATGACCGGCAGTCGAAACCCTGCTTTGAATACTCCCGTCAGCTGCAATTTATTGTGGTGCTGACTTCGCCGCTGCTGCCGCCACCGGCCGGGGTGATCCAGGGGACTCAGGTAGGGCGGCGGGTGAAAGCCCGGCTCTGGCATCGAGCCAGCCATCAGGAGTTCAACCGGGCGGTTCGCGAGCGTTATGGTGCTTGTGTGATCACCGGTACGTTGCTGACGGATGAACATGCATGGCCCTGGGTGGAAGCCTGCCAAATCGACACGCGCGAAAGTGAGCAGGGCTTTATGCTGGATAACAGTACCGATAATGGCCTGTTTCTGCGCAGCGATCTGCAACGCCTCTTTGCCAGCCGGCGGCTGAGCATTGATGCGCAAAATGGTACGGTACAGTTCCGTCGCGCGCTGCAGGAAGATCACACTCTGATGCCGTTTTATCAGGAGCTGGAAGGGAAGGTGTGTGCTTTATGGTCGCAGGTTCCCGTAGCGACTCGTGAGAAGCTGCAAAACGTACGTTGAAACACAGCGAGGCGGCAGGGAGAACCCGCCGCCTTTCTTCGCAAAATTGAAATAACCCGCCTTTTTTACCGCTATTCCGCCAATCAATCCACCCTACAGAAACAGATAATCGTGCCGATAACTTAACTAACGCAGGGTAGTCAGAGTGAACGATCTATATACCGCCGATGGCGTGATGGATAAAAACTCGCTGTGGCAGCGATATGTGCCACTGGTGCGTCATGAAGCGCTTCGCTTACAGGTCAGGTTGCCTGCCAGCGTGGAGCTGGATGACCTCCTGCAGGCAGGTGGCATCGGGCTGTTGAATGCCGTGGAGCGCTATGACGCGCTGCAGGGAACAGCTTTTACCACCTATGCAGTACAGCGAATTCGTGGCGCGATGCTGGATGAATTGCGAAGCCGTGACTGGGCTCCCCGCAGCGTGCGGCGTAATGCGCGTGAAGTGGCCGGAGCTATGCATCGGGTCGAACAGGCGCTGGGGCGCTCGGCGACCGAGCAGGAAGTGGCTTCGCAGCTGGATGTGTCTCTGGATGAGTACCGTCAAATCCTGCTGGATACCAATAACAGCCAGTTGTTCTCCTACGACGAGTTTCGTGAAGAGCACGGCGACAGCGCGGAGCTGGTGACGGAGGGCCATGAAGAAGCTAACCCGCTGCACCAGTTGATGGAAGGGAATCTTCGTGAACGTGTCATTGAAGCGATTGAGGCTTTGCCCGAGCGCGAAAAAATGGTGCTGACGCTTTATTACCAGGAAGAGCTGAATCTGAAAGAGATTGGCGCAGTGCTGGAAGTCGGGGAATCCCGCGTCAGCCAGTTGCACAGTCAGGCGATCAAACGCCTGCGCGCCCGGTTAACGGGAGCGCGCTGACAGGGTCAGTTTTGCACTCTCAACACCAACCGGGGACTCCAAAATGGGATCCAAAGCTAAAATGAGGCCGTTGAGCCGTTATTTAAAAGACTACAAACACAGCCAGAGTAATTGTTCGCACTGCGGCAAAATATTGGACCGTATGGCACTGGTCTTTCGCGGCCAGATTATTAATAAAGAAGCCATAGCCCGGATGGACCAGCTGATCGACGATCAGGTCTGGCTGAAACTTCAGAATGAGCTGACGGCATTGTGCCGCTTCTGCAGTGATATTTACTGCAATACCCATCCGAATTATTTCGACATCATGGCGTTTAAACAATATCTGTTTGAGCAGACCGAGATGAGTCACAGTACCATTCGCGAATATGTTGTTCGCCTGCGTCGCCTTGACGATATGCTGTCAGCCCGCAACTTCCCTGCGGAAAAATTGAGTGGTAACAGCTGGCACGAATGTCTGGAGAATGACCTGCCGGATGCCGGAAACAATAACTACCGCATTGCTTTACGCAAATATGACCAGTTTTTAGGCTGGCAGCGCAATTAGGTTGGCGATGACAACCTCTTTTTTTCGTTACCTTTTAGCGTTCTTCTGTAAAACTGTAAGGATAACTTGTTGCGCCGACTTGGGAGGCCTCGTTGTCCTTACATCTTTTACACTCTTTTCCGCGACTGGAACTGCTGGGCGCACCGACGCCTCTTGAGCATCTTCCCCGTCTGTCCGATTATCTCGGGCGTGACATTTTCATTAAGCGTGATGATGTCACACCGGTTGCGATGGGCGGTAACAAACTGCGAAAGCTGGAGTTCCTGGCTGCTGATGCCCTGCGTCAGGGCGCAGATGTGCTGCTGACGGCTGGCGCCATCCAGTCTAACCACGTGCGCCAGACGGCCGCCGTGGCGGCAAAACTCGGGCTGAAATGCGTGGCCCTGCTGGAAAACCCCATCGGCACTGATGCCGAAAACTACCTTTCTAACGGCAATCGCCTGCTGCTTGAGCTGATGGACGCTGAAGTGGTGATGGTCGATGCCCTGCATAGTCCCAATGAACAGCTGGAAGAGCAGGCTACCAGGCTTGAGGCACAGGGTTTCCGTCCTTATGTGGTGCCGCTTGGCGGCTCCAATGCGCTGGGCGCGCTGGGCTACGTTGAGTGTGCACAGGAAATTGCTCATCAGTGCGAAGGCGTGGTGGATTTTGCTGCAGTGGTGGTGGCTTCCGGTAGCGCCGGAACCCACGCCGGGCTGGCCGTTGGCCTGGAGCAGTTGCTGCCCGATACCGAACTGGTTGGCGTGACGGTTTCGCGTAAAGTGGTCGATCAGCTGCCAAAAGTCACCGCGATCCAGCAACAGCTGGCGGCCTCGCTGGAACTGACTGCTTCCGCCCCGATTACCCTGTGGGATGACTACTTCGGTCCACGCTATGGTGAGCCGAACGCAGAGGGAAACGAGGCAATCAAACTGCTGGCCCGGCTGGAAGGGATCTTCCTCGACCCGGTCTATACCGGCAAAGCAATGGCTGGTTTGCTGGACGGTATCAGCCAGAACCGCTTCCGCCGGGAAGGCCCAATTGTCTTCGTGCATACCGGCGGTGCCCCGGCACTGTTCGCTTATCACTCTTTGGTCTAAGCTGGATCTTATTATTCTATCCGGGCGAACGAATTCGCCCCCTACAATGGCGCTGTTAACGTGGGAGTCATCTCTCACCAATGCTGCAAGGGGCGGGGTTTTCCTCAATTGCCAATAATTTCCTCCTGTGGTCATAGCGAAATATATTCCGTTTGGGATCTGAAAACATAGTGGAGTCCTTATGAATTTCTCTCTGGTTCGTCGCCAACTGGTGATGGGTGTGATGTCTCTGGCGCTGGTAGCGGGTCTCTCCTCCAGTGCATTTGCTGCTGAAGAAAACCTGCTGAATAAAGTGAAAGAGCGCGGTTCACTGCTGGTGGGGCTGGAAGGCACCTATCCGCCGTTCAGCTTCCAGGACGAAAACGGCAAGCTGGCCGGTTTCGAAGTGGATTTTGCCACCGCGCTGGCGCAGCACCTCGGCGTGAAAGCGAGCCTGAAGCCGACCAAATGGGACGGGATGCTGGCTTCGCTGGACTCCAAACGTATCGATGTGGTGATCAACCAGGTGACCATCTCCGACGAGCGTAAGAAGAAATATGATTTCTCCACCCCTTACACAATCTCTGGTATTCAGGCGCTGACCAAAAAAGCCAACGCGGCCAGCATCACCAAACCCGAAGATCTGAGCGGTAAGAAAGTCGGCGTCGGTCTGGGCTCCAACTATGAGCAGTGGGTTCGCGCCAACGTGAAGGACGTGGATGTCCGCACTTATGATGATGACCCGACCAAATATCAGGATCTGCGCGTGGGCCGTATCGATGCCATCCTGGTTGACCGCCTGGCAGCGTTGGATCTGGTGAAAAAAACCGGTGACACGCTGGCAGTCGCCGGTCCCGCCTTCTCCCGTCAGGAGTCTGGCGTTGCGCTGCGCAAAGGGAATACCCAGTTGCTGGACGCCATCAACAAAGCCATTGCCGACATGCAGAAAGACGGTACGATGGCTAAACTGTCGGAAAAATGGTTTGGCGCGGACGTAACTAAATAATGCAGGAAAGTATTCAACTGGTGCTGGATTCAGCACCTTTTTTATTAAAAGGGGCAGTCTTCACGCTGCAGTTAAGCATCGGTGGAATGTTCTTCGGGCTGGTGCTCGGGTTTATTCTGGCGATGATGCGCCTGTCGCACTTCTGGCCGATTTCCTGGCTGTCGCGTTTCTACGTATCGGTTTTTCGTGGCACACCGCTGATTGCTCAGCTGTTTATGATCTACTACGGTTTGCCACAGTTCGGTATTGAACTGGATCCGATCCCTTCGGCAATGATTGGCCTGTCGCTGAACACCGCAGCCTATGCCTCTGAGTCACTGCGTGGGGCGATTGCCGCTATCGAGCGGGGACAGTGGGAAGCTGCCGCGAGTATTGGTATGACGCGCTGGCAGACCCTGCGCCGCGTTGTTTTGCCGCAGGCCGCCCGCACCGCGCTGCCACCGTTAGGCAACAGCTTTATCAGCCTGGTGAAGGACACCTCGCTGGCCGCCACCATTCAGGTGCCGGAGTTGTTCCGTCAGGCGCAGCTGATCACTTCCCGGACGCTGGAAGTGTTCACCATGTACCTCGCCGCCTCGCTGATTTACTGGGTGATGGCCACGGTACTCTCCTGGCTGCAGAGCAGGCTGGAAGATCGCGTTAATCGTCAGGATCGGGAGCCAAAATGAGTGCCATCGAAGTCAGCAAACTGGTTAAACAGTTCAACGGTCAGACGGTGCTGCAGGGCATTGATCTTGAAGTCGCTTCCGGGGAAGTGGTGGCGATTATCGGCCCCAGCGGCTCGGGTAAAACCACGCTGCTGCGCAGCATTAACCTGCTGGAAACGCCGGACAGCGGTACTATTCAGGTCGGTAATATCCGCATTGATGCCACAGCAGGCATGAACCGGCAGAAAGAGCAGGTTCGTCAGCTGCGCCAGCAGGTGGGCTTTGTGTTCCAGAGCTTCAACCTGTTCCCACACCGCTCGGTGCTGGAAAATATCATTGAAGGGCCAACCATCGTCAAGCGTGAGCCAAAAGCGGAAGCGATTGCCCGTGCCCGACAGCTGCTGGATAAAGTGGGTCTGCATGGCAAAGAGGACAGCTACCCCCGTCGTCTTTCCGGTGGGCAGCAGCAGCGTGTGGCAATCGCCCGTGCGCTGGCCATGAGGCCGGAAGTGATTCTGTTCGACGAACCGACCTCGGCGCTCGATCCGGAGCTGGTGGGGGAAGTGCTAAGCACCATCCGCGCACTGGCAGAAGAGAAGCGAACGATGGTGATAGTGACCCACGAAATGAGCTTTGCCCGTGATGTGGCCGATCGCGCCATCTTTATGGATCAGGGGAAAATTGTGGAACAGGGCCCGGCGAAAGAGCTGTTCGCTAACCCACAGCAGCCCCGTACCCGCCAGTTTCTCGACAAGTTTTTAAATGCATAACGGAATTATCGCCGGTCGATCCGGCGAAGTTCCTGGTCGGGCCAGCGCGGCCTGACTTTCCGTAAGGTTAATCTTAAATATCCTTTCAGCAGACTCAGATAAATGGCTGTTCAGATATTTCCTGGTGTTTTTACGCTTTACTTATGTCTGGCGTAGCAGCGCCATTTAAGATAAACCTCATGGTCATTTAAATAATAAAAGTAAATAATCTGTGAAGTATCTAATGATTCCTTTGGGGCCGATAATATCGGCCTTTTGTATTTTATTATCGTCACATTCAGTGCCAGAAAATAATAAAAATACACATTATCGGGATTCAGTATTCACCCGAAAATTTACACATCTACAGATAACGTTCGGAGTAATATAATGAATACTACTCAGAAAAAAGACATCACCTGGGTGAACAGCCTTAAGGGTGGGTGTATTTTACTTGTCGTACTGTATCACGTGGTTTTGCCAGGCTATGCCGAAATGATCCCCCATCTGACCGCAGGGTTTATCCCGGCGAAATTGTGGGTGGCGTTCAATTATTATCTCTCACCGCTGCGTATGCCCGCTTTCTTCTTCGTTTCCGGGCTGCTGGCAACCAACGGAATTATCAATCGTCCGTGGAAGCAGGTTTTTACCAGTCGCGTCACTAATTTATTTTATCTTTATTTCCTCTGGGGAATAATCCAGTGGCTGATGATCCGAGGGGTATCCAATGAAATCATGGGTGCGCAACTGTCAAACAATACCAATGCGGCCTGGGCTGATTCCCCACTGGAATTTATCAAGCTGATGCTGCTGGCAATGAGTTCATCGTGGTATTTATATGCGCTGGGGCTGTTCTTTGTCTTTGCCAAAATATTCAAAGAACAAAAGGCGGCGATGATAATTATTGCTCTGATGCTGAATTATGCCGCCGTGACTAAAATCATCCCTGGCTGGGGTCCGGAGAGCTTGTCGCAGTATCTTATCTTCTTCCTGCTGGGCACGTTCTGCAGCAATATAGTGATGCGCTGGAGTGAATGGCACCGCAGTAATTTTCTGCCATGGGCGGCGCTGGTGGTGCTGGCTGGTGCGCATGCCGCGATGGGCGTTACGGGAAGTCTGTTCCTCTGCGTGTTGGCGATCCTGATGTGTATCGCCCTCTGCCGGGCGCTGAATAAAGTGTTCACTATGAGCTGGCTGAACTGGATTGGTCGCAACACGCTGCAGATCTACGTGCTGCACCGCATTTTTATCGAGTTCTTTGGCATGTCAGCCATTCTGTTTGCAGAACGGCACCATCTCTTTGCCAGCAAAGCGTTCTCGATGCTGTGGGCGGCCGGTTTCCCGATTGCGATGGTTGCGGTCTGTGCTGCCTGTTCGGTGGGGATCTGGACGCTGCTGAACCGCGGCGTGGGGAAAAACCTGTTTATCTATCCGAAACTGCTGCGAATGAAGTTTGATGTCTGAAGAAAAGGGGCGGGATCTGACTACCGCCCCTTGCTTTACCTGTTAACCAATCGTCATCAGGCTGGCGTTCCCGCCCGCCGCTGCGGTATTAACGCTGAGAGAGCGCTCAATCAGCAGGCGCTCCAGCAGCAGATTGGTTTCCGCGCGGGCAAAGCCCTGCACAGAAACAATTGCTCCTTCACGCGCCGCCACGGCCTCGCAAACTGTCCGCAACTGATCGGCATCACCGTGATAAATCACTGCATCGAACTCGTTCTGCTGCGCGATCGGATCGGCCGCAAAGTCGATACGTTCCTTCACTGCTGCGGGCAGCTTTTTAAACACCGCGCGATGCATTTCGTCATCGCTCCACAACGCCCGGCTGCCCGTTGCCGTCACCGCAGCCAGCTGGATCAACGTATCTTCTTCGTTATCCGCCACGCACAGCACCCGCTCACGCGGCAGCAGGGCGAAGGTGTTGCGTTCACCTGTCGGTCCCGGCAGCAGGCGAACGGTCCCGCCCTGGCCCTGCTCGGCATAACGGGTGCACAGGGCTGCCAGATCCGCATTATCTTTTGCCCACCCGGTCAGCGCCTGATGGGCCGCCAGCAGAGTCGGACGCAGTGCCGCATCGACCGGGCGTTCCCCATCCTGACGATCCAGCGTCACACGCAGCGCACCTTCCGGCCGGTTGGAAAGCAGGCGGTACAGATACAGAGGGCCGCCTGCTTTTGGACCGGTGCCGGAGAGGCCTTCCCCACCAAACGGCTGCACGCCAACTACCGCACCGACCATATTCCGGTTCACATAGAGGTTGCCCACATGCGCCCGGTTGGTGACCTGGCTGATGGTCTCATCGATACGGGTATGCACGCCCAGCGTCAGGCCGTAACCGGAAGCGTTGATCTGTTCAATCACCTGCGGCAGCGTGCTGCGGTTGTAGCGCACCACGTGCAGCACCGGCCCGAACACTTCTTTATCCAGGTCGGCAACGCTCTGCAGCTCAATCAGCGTGGGCTGAATAAATGTGCCGCTCTGCCACTCTTTACTGTCCTGCTCGTTCGGCTGGGCGGCCTGGTATACGGCCATCCCTTTGGTGCGCATTGCCTGGATGTGACGCTCGATATTCTGCTTCGCTTCGGCATCAATCACCGGCCCGATATCGGTGGAGAGGCGCTCAGGATTCCCCATGCGGCACTCGGCCATTGCGCCGCGCAGCATCTTCAGGGTGTGGTCCGCCACGTCTTCCTGTACACAGAGCAGACGCAGAGCGGAACAACGCTGGCCGGCACTGTCGAACGCAGAAGCGACGATGTCGATCACCACCTGTTCGGTCAGCGCGGAAGAGTCAACGATCATCGCGTTCATGCCACCGGTTTCCGCGATCAGCGGAGTCGGGCGGCCCTGCGGATCCAGACGCCCGGCCAGGTTGCGCTGCAGCAATGTGGCAACCGCTGTCGAACCGGTGAACATCACGCCACGCACGCGAGGATCGCCAGTCAGTTGAGCGCCCACTGTTTCACCCAGGCCTGGCAGTAATTGCAGTGCGCCAGCGGGGACGCCTGCTTCATGCAGCAATGCCACGGCAGCGGCTGCCACCAGTGGCGTTTGTTCAGCCGGTTTCGCCAGCACGCTGTTTCCCGCCGCAAGCGCAGCAGCAATCTGACCGGTGAAAATTGCCAGCGGGAAGTTCCACGGGCTGATGCAGACGACCGGCCCAAGTGGACGGTGGGTCTCGTTGTCGAAATCTTCACGAACCTGGCCCGCGTAGTAATACAGGAAGTCGACGGCTTCACGCACTTCAGCAATCGCGTTGCTGAAGGTTTTACCCGCTTCGCGCACCAGAATGCCGAGCAGACGCTGCAGCTGCCCTTCCATCAGGATCGCGGCACGCTCAAGAATGGCGGCACGCTCCTGCGGTGGGGTGGCGAACCAGATCGGTCCGGCGTTCACTGCGGCATCCAGCGCGGTGGAAACATCTGCCTCGCTGGCGTAACGCACATAGCCGACAATGTCAGCCGGTTCCGCCGGGTTGATCACCGGCAGCGGCTCGCCACTGTTTGCCTCACCGTCAATCATCGGCAGGGCCTGCCACGGCTGGATTGCGCTGTTGAGCAGGGCGCTGGACAGTGAGGCCAGACGATGTTCGTTAGCCATATCCAGTCCGGCTGAATTCTGGCGTTCAGGACCATACAGATCGCGCGGCAGAGGAATTTTAGGATGCGGCAGGCCAACGGCTCCTTCGGTCCGCGCCATCTTCTCTACGTCTTCTACCGGATCGGCAACCAGGTCTTCAATGGCCAGTGTGTTATCCGCTATGCGGTTTACAAACGAGGTGTTGGCCCCGTTTTCCAGCAGGCGGCGCACCAGGTAGGCCAGCAACGTTTCGTGAGTTCCCACCGGCGCATAAATCCGGCATGGACGGTTGAGCTTTCCGTCGGCCACTTTGCCCACCACCTGCTCATACAGCGGTTCGCCCATGCCGTGCAGGCACTGGAACTCGTACTGACCAGGATAGTAGTTATTGCCCGCCAGCTGGTAGATCGCCGCCAGCGTATGGGCGTTGTGGGTGGCGAACTGCGGATAGATCAGGTTCGGCACCGCCAGCAGTTTGCGGGCGCAGGCCAGATAAGAGATGTCGGTATAGACCTTGCGGGTATAGACCGGATAGCCTTCCAGCCCCTCCACCTGGGCACGTTTAATCTCGCTGTCCCAGTAAGCCCCTTTCACCAGGCGGATCATCAGACGACGACGGCTGCGCTGCGCCATGTCGATCAGGGAATCGATCACAAACGGGCAGCGTTTCTGATAGGCCTGGATCACAAAGCCAATGCCGTTCCAGCCCTCAAGATCTGGCTCGAAGCAGAGTTTCTCCAGCAGATCGAGTGACAGCTCCAGCCGGTCGGCTTCTTCCGCATCAATATTGATCCCGATGTCGTAAGAGCGGGCCAGCAGGGTCAGCGATTTGAGGATCGGATAAAGCTCGCTGATCACGCGGTCGTACTGTGCACGGCTGTAACGTGGATGCAGGGCAGAGAGCTTGATGGAGATGCCCGGCCCTTCATAAATACCGCGGCCATTCGAGGCTTTGCCGATGGCGTGGATCGCCTGCTGATAGGAAACCAGATAGGCCTTTGCATCCTGCGCGGTGAGGGCGGCTTCGCCCAGCATATCGTAGGAGTAGCGGAAGCCTTTCTCTTCCAGCTTGCGTGCATTCGCCAGCGCTTCGGCAATCGTCTCGCCGGTCACAAACTGCTCGCCCATCAGGCGCATTGCCATATCCACGCCTTTACGGATTAAAGGCTCGCCGCTCTTACCGATAATGCGGTTAAGCGAGCTGGAAAGATTGGCTTCGTTATGAGTAGAGACCAGGCGGCCGGTGAACAGCAGGCCCCAGGTGGCAGCGTTAACAAACAGGGAAGGGCTGCGGCCCAGGTGTGACTGCCAGTTACCGTTGCTGATTTTGTCGCGGATCAGCGCGTCGCGGGTAGGTTTGTCGGGAATACGCAACAGCGCTTCTGCGAGGCACATCAGTGCAACCCCTTCCTGTGAGGATAAGGAGAACTCCTGCAGCAGGCTTTGCACCATTCCGGCACGACCGGTTGCACCTTTCTGGTGCCTCAGGCTGGTCGCCAGCTGATGAGCCAGGCGGTAGGTTTGCTGTGCCAGTGCGGCAGGCAGACGCGCCTGTTCCAGTATCATTGGCACCGCTTCCGTTTCAGGACGACGCCATGCGGAGGTGATAGCCGCGCGGCTCACCGACTGTGGCAATATGGCCTCGGCGAAGTCGAGGAAGGGCTGACGCGGTTCTTCAGCAGGGGAGTCTTCGGCTTCCTGCACTACCGCCTGTAAAGGAATTTCCGGCATGGCATCGCCACGTTCCAGCTGCTCCAGATAGTTAAAGATAGCCTGTTTAATCAGCCAGTGTGGGGTGCGATCAATCTGGCTGGCCGCCTGTCTGATCCGCTCGCGCGTGGCTTCATCCAGCTTCACGCCCATGGTGGTTGTGCCCATGCCTGAGAACTCCTTGCAAAGAAATTACGATGTTGGCAAGCAATATCACTTAAGTTGCAACTTTGTGCAACTGTGTTAAATGTGACCCTGTTTGCAGACTTTAAATCCACCGCTGGAAAAGCGGCATGGTTATTTCTGCAAGAATCCGGCCAGAGTGTGGAGTGGCAATAATACCTGGTTTTAAAGAGGTTTTTCAGGGTGCAACCAGCGATACTGTGATCCAGTGCAACCTGTTGACACTTTATCCGCACCGGAAGGTGAAATGACTGTAACTGCTGTGTTAAATCGTTTGTGCGTAAAAGCGGTTTACGGCAGGATACCCCGCCCCGGGTTAACGGTGGTGGCGCTGCTACGTTCCGGCAGTGCTGGCTGAAAGCCCGGATTGCGCTTTAACAATTATAAATGGAGAACCTGATGACAGTAAGCACACCAATGATGGTGACTTTTTGCGTTTATATCCTCGGCATGGTGCTGATCGGTTTTATTGCCTGGCGATCGACCAGGAATTTTGATGACTACATCCTTGGCGGACGAAGTCTGGGAAGCCTGGTTACCGCGTTGTCCGCCGGCGCTTCTGATATGAGCGGCTGGCTGCTGATGGGCCTGCCCGGCGCGATCTTCCTCTCGGGCATCTCCGAAAGCTGGATTGCCATTGGCCTGACTATCGGTGCCTGGCTCAACTGGAAAATCGTCGCTGGCCGCCTGCGCGTGCAGACCGAGCATCATGACAACGCGCTGACGTTGCCTGACTTTTTCTCCAGCCGTTTTGAGGACAAAAGCAAACTGCTGCGGGTAATATCCGCGCTGGTTATTCTGGTCTTCTTCACTATCTACTGTGCTTCCGGCATCGTGGCAGGGGCGCGTTTGTTCGAAAGCACCTTCGGTATGAGCTATGAAACGGCGCTGTGGGCCGGTGCTGCTGCGACTATTATTTATACCTTTGTCGGCGGGTTCCTCGCCGTGAGCTGGACCGATACTGTGCAGGCCAGCCTGATGATCTTCGCGCTGATCCTCACACCGGTGATGGTCATTTTCGCGGTAGGTGGCCTGGGCGATTCGCTGGCTGTCATTGAGGCAAAGAGCGTTGAAAACCTCGATATGCTGAAGAACCTGAACTTTGTGGCGGTGATTTCTCTGCTGGGCTGGGGACTGGGTTACTTCGGTCAGCCGCATATTCTTGCCCGCTTCATGGCGGCAGATTCGCACCGCTCAATCCGTACCGCCCGCCGTATCGGTATGGCGTGGATGATCCTGTGCCTGGCTGGCGCCGTGGCAGTCGGTTTCTTTGGCATTGCTTACTTCCAGAACCATCCGGAGCAGGCCGCAGGCGTAACTCAGAATGGCGAGCGGATCTTTATTGAGCTGGCCCGTATTCTGTTCAATCCCTGGATTGCCGGAATTCTGCTGTCGGCCATTCTGGCAGCGGTGATGTCCACCCTGAGCTGCCAGCTGCTGGTATGCTCCTCGGCGCTGACTGAAGATCTGTATAAAAACTTCCTGCGCAAGCACGCATCCCAGCGCGAGCTGGTCTGGGTTGGTCGTGCGATGGTACTGCTGGTGGCGGTGATTGCTATTGCGCTGGCCTCCAATCCTGAAAACCGCGTGCTGGGCCTGGTGAGCTACGCCTGGGCCGGTTTTGGTGCCGCCTTCGGTCCGGTGGTGCTGTTCTCGCTGATCTGGAAGCGGATGACCCGCAACGGCGCACTCGCCGGGATGGTGATCGGTGCGGCGACCGTGCTGGTATGGAAACAGTATGCCTGGCTGGATCTGTATGAAATCATCCCTGGCTTCCTGTTCGCCAGCGTGGCGATCGTGCTGGTCAGCCTGATGGGCCGCGAGCCTTCAGCCGCAGCGCAGCAACGTTTTGCCGCTGCCGAGGCCGAATATAACGCGGATTAAACTTTTCGGGCCGCACTCCGCGGCCCCTTTTCTTAACGCCCTCTGACTTCCACTTAATTCCAGCATTCAGACCTTCGGACTGATTAGCCCTCCCTGTCCCATCTCCTCAGGCTCAGCACACTTGTCGCTGCTTTTTGGCAAAATACGAAAATACCCGGTTGCCCACTTGTATTTTCTTGCACGATAATGATAATCGGTATCGTTTCGATTTACGTTTCTTTACCCGAACTGAACTTCTTTCACACGCGAGGGTGTTGGCATGTTTGTCCCGTTTCTCATTATGTTACGCGAAGGGCTGGAAGCCGCGCTGATCGTCAGCCTGATTGCCAGTTACCTGAAGCGCACCCAACGCAGTGAATGGTTTGGGGCTATGTGGGCAGGGGTGTTTCTCGCCGCCGCGCTGTGCCTCGGTTTGGGCTATTTCATCAATGAAACCACCGGCGAGTTCCCACAGAAAGAGCAGGAACTGTTTGAGGGAATTGTGGCGGTGATCGCCGTCTGTATCCTGACCTGGATGGTGTTCTGGATGCGCAAAGTGTCACGCAACGTGAAGGCGCAACTGGAAGGCGCAGTCGACAATGCCCTGCAGAAAGGCAAGGGCAGTGGCTGGGCGCTGATTGGCATGGTGTTCCTGGCCGTGGCGCGCGAAGGGCTGGAGTCGGTATTCTTCCTGCTGGCGGCATTCCAGCAGGACGTTGGCATTGCACCTCCTCTCGGAGCGATGCTGGGCCTGGCGACCGCCATCATCCTTGGCATGTTGCTCTACTGGGGCGGCGTGCGTCTGAACCTGGCGGCATTCTTCAAATGGACCAGCCTGTTCATTCTCTTTGTTGCTGCCGGGCTGGCCGCTGGTGCGATCCGCGCCTTCCATGAGGCCGGTTTGTGGAACCACTTCCAGGACGTGGCGTTTGACCTGAGCAATTCGCTCTCCACCAGTACGCTGTTCGGTACGCTGCTGGAAGGCTTCTTCGGCTACCAGGAAACCCCAAGCGTCAGCGAAGTGGCGGTCTGGTTTATCTATTTAATACCCGCGCTACTGCTGTTCTTTTTGCCCGCGCGCCCTGAGGCTGCTGCAATACGCACTTCGCGTTAAGCCTCTCTCCGTGCCTGCCTGGCAGGCATTACTTTTTTCACAGGGATTAACTTATGACTCTTCGTTTTCGTCAGTCTGCGCTGACTGCTGCACTCCTTGCTCTGCTGGCCGGTTCTTCTGCTGCGATGGCGGCGGATGTTCCTCAGGTTAAAATCACTGTGAATGACAAACAGTGCGATCCGATGACCGTTACCGTCAACGCCGGTAAAACCCAGTTTGTGATCCAGAACAACAGCCAGAAAGGGCTGGAGTGGGAGATCCTGAAAGGGGTGATGGTGGTGGAAGAGCGCGAGAATATTGCGCCAGGTTTCACGCAGAAACTGACTGCCAACCTGGAAGCGGGTGAGTACGACCTTACCTGCGGCCTGCTGAGCAACCCGAAAGGCAAGCTGATTGTGAAAGGGACTAACGGCCCGTCCAACGGCAAGCCGGACGTGATGCAGCTGGTGGGACCGATTGCAGAATACAAGGTGTATGTCACCAAAGAAGTGGCCGAACTGGTTGCCGGAACCAAAGCCTTCACTGACGCGGTGAAAGCGGGCGATATCGAAAAAGCCAAAGCCCTGTATGCGCCAACCCGTAAACACTACGAGCGTATCGAACCGATTGCCGAGCTGTTCTCCGATCTCGACAGCAGCATTGATGCCCGTGAAGATGACTACGAGAAGAAAGCTGAAGATCCTAAGTTCACCGGCTGGCACCGCCTGGAAAAAGCGCTTTTTGGTGACAACAGCACCAAAGGCATGAGCGAGTATGCTGACAAGCTGAACACCGACACGCTGGATCTGCAGAAGCGCGTTGACGAGCTGGCCTTCCCGCCGAGCAAAGTCGTCGGTGGCGCTGCGGGTCTGATCGAAGAGGTTGCCTCCAGCAAGATCTCCGGCGAAGAAGACCGTTACAGCCGTACCGATCTCTCTGACTTCCAGGCGAATGTCGATGGCGCACAGAAAATTGTCGACCTGCTGCGTCCAATGCTGCAGAAAGCCGATGCCGCGCTGCTGGCTAAAGTTGATGTCAACTTCAGGAAAGTTGACAGCATTCTCTCGAAATATCGTACCAAAGACGGCTACGAATCTTACGACAAGCTGACCGACGCTGACCGCAATGCGATGAAAGGCCCGATCACCACCCTGGCGGAAGATTTGTCCAAACTGCGTGGTACGCTGGGTCTGGATTAATTGATCATGGCAAGACAACCTTCTGACAACGCACTGCTCGCTTCGCGTCGTCGTTTACTGAAAGGAATGGGCATCCTCAGCGGTGCCCTCGCTGTCAGCGGCGGCTGTCCGGTTCATGCCGCCCCGGATAATAAATCCTTCTCGCCGGGTGCGTTGTCACCTAATGCCCGGCAGGAAGCGCAGCCTTACTATGGCCCGCATCAGGCGGGCATCATCACGCCGCAACAGGCGTCGATGATGCTGGTGGCCTTCGACGTGCTGGCAACGGATAAGGCCGATCTGGAACGCCTGTTCCGCCTGCTGGATAACCGCATCGCTTTTCTCACCAAAGGTGGCAAAGCGCCGCTGGTGACCAATCCGCAGCTGCCGCCAATGGACTCCGGGATCCTCGGTGATGATATCTATCCGGATAACCTGACCATTACCGTTTCAGCCGGTCACTCACTGTTCGACGACCGCTATGGTCTGCAGGCCCACAAGCCGCTGAAGCTGCAGGCAATGACCCGCTTTCCTAACGATGCGCTGGATGGCAGCCTGTGTCACGGCGATCTGCTGCTGCAAATCTGCGCCAACACCAACGACACGGTGATCCACGCGCTGCGCGATATCATCAAGCACTCGCCGGATCTTCTTAGCGTGCGCTGGCGGCGGGAAGGGTTTATTTCCGACCATGCCGCACGCAGCAAAGGGAAAGAGACGCCGATTAACCTGCTGGGCTTTAAGGATGGTACGGCCAATCCTGACACCAGCAATCAGCCGCTGATGGAGTCCATTCTGTGGGTGTCGGCGGAGCAGGGGGAACCGGCCTGGGCGGTGAACGGCAGCTATCAGGCGGCGCGAATTATCCAGTTTCACGTGGAATTCTGGGATCGTACGCCGCTGCAGGAGCAGCAGACCATCTTTGGCCGCGTGAAGCACAGCGGCGCGCCTCTGGGGATGCAGAACGAGCACGATGTGCCGGATTATGCCAGCGATCCTGACGGCAACATCACGCCAATGGATGCGCATATTCGCCTGGCTAACCCGCGTACGCCGGAAACGCAAAATAACCTGATGCTGCGCCGTGGCTACAGTTATTCCCTTGGCGTTTCCAATGCCGGCCAGCTGGAAATGGGCCTGCTTTTCGTCTGTTATCAGCATGATTTGGAAAAAGGCTTTCTGACTGTGCAAAAAAGGCTCAACGGCGAAGCGCTTGAAGAATATATCAGGCCGATCGGCGGCGGTTACTTTTTTGTTCTGCCGGGTGTTCCTGATGATAAACATTATCTTGGGCAATCTTTGCTGGAAGCATGAGTGATTTTTTCTGGCCTCCTGCCCGTGTTCCGTGCGGGAGGTTGTTTTTTGCGCAAATAAACCATTCGGTCGATTTTCCTGACCAGATGACGAAAGTTCCTAAATATTTTTCAGCTGTCGTTATTATCCAACTGCATGATTTACAAGATAAGTTTAATTTAGTAACGCTTTACTTCCCGGTTATATTGGAATTTTTACTCGTCTGAAGTAAAAATTGATGTTGCATTCAGGTTCAAATCTGTTGCACTTTATTCACATCAGATGTCGGCAGTGTTCCTGTGTCCACCACGGAGATCGCGAATGGTAAAGTCCTTTAACGGACAGGAGCGTCAGAAAATACATATCGCTTACCCTCGTGAGGGCCTTACTGCCCCAACGACTTCCTCTTCTCTTTACCATTCCAGCATTCATTCTGAATTCAGTGTAACCCGGTGCCCGGCGGCGTTCGTACAACGCTGTGTACCGCTCTTAACGGCCAGACAAGGCTTAAAAGGAAGCCACCAAAACCTCTAAAGCGTTCACGTAATCGCGTCGATAATAAAGATGCGGGAAATGAAACCAACTGTAAGGTGCCACTATGGGAAGACAGAAAGCAGTGATCAAAGCTCGTCGTGAAGCAAAACGTGTGCTTCGTAGCGATTCACGCAGTCACCGTCAGCGTGAAGAAGAATCGGTCACCTCGCTGGTGCAGATGGGTGGGTTGGACTCCATTGGCATGGCTCGCGACACCCGCGACCACTCGCCGATTGAAGCCCGTAATGAAGCTCAGGCGCACTATCTCAAAGCCATAGAAAGCAAACAGCTGATCTTCGCTACCGGCGAAGCAGGCTGCGGTAAAACCTGGATCAGCGCCGCAAAAGCGGCCGAGGCCCTGATACATAAGGATGTTGACAGGATCATAGTGACGCGGCCTGTGCTGCAGGCGGATGAGGATCTCGGGTTCCTGCCCGGGGATATCTCAGAGAAATTCGCTCCGTACTTCCGGCCCGTGTATGACGTTCTGGTTAAACGTCTCGGTTCTTCCTTTATGCAATATTGTCTGCGTCCCGAAATCGGTAAGGTGGAGATCGCTCCCTTTGCCTATATGCGTGGGCGTACCTTCGAAAATGCCGTGGTGATACTGGATGAGGCGCAAAATGTCACCGCCGCTCAGATGAAGATGTTCCTGACCCGACTCGGGGAAAACGTAACCGTTATCGTCAACGGCGATGTCACCCAGTGTGACCTGCCGTCCCATGTGCAGTCTGGTCTCAGCGATGCCCTGGCCCGCTTTGAGGATGACGAGATGGTAAGCGTGGTGCGTTTTGGTAAAGAAGACTGCGTACGTTCACAGCTCTGCCAGCGTACGCTGTTGGCCTACGGTTAATCACCGTTTGACGCTGATTCTGTGAGATATAATCAAGCCCGGACGAGAGTCCGGGCTTTTTTTTGAATCATGGTGGTGAGGGGGGGATTGACTCGCTTTGCTCGCCCTTCGGGCAGTTCGTCCGCGCTGCGTCCGATCTGTCCAACCGGCTGAAGCCGGTTGTCGAACCCCGGCGGGGTTTCTCACCCACCCTCTACTGAGCTATATGCGAAAAAAAAGCCCGAACGCGAGTTCAGGCTCTTCTTTAAATTATGGCGGTGAGGGGGGGATTCGAACCCCCGATACGTTGCCGTATACACACTTTCCAGGCGTGCTCCTTCAGCCACTCGGACACCTCACCACAAATACTGCTTCGCCGGCTGGGGCGACGGGGCGCTACTATAGGGAGTCGCCTGATTCTGGTCAAGCAAAATTTTCTTTTTATTCTGGCAGGTTAAGACCTGGCCAGCTCCCGTTCCGCGCGGCTGTCAGGGCTTGCAGCCAGTGCGGGCAATTGTCATCAGGATGACATTTATCTGACGCAAAAATGACATGGTTGTGTCGCAGACTGGCTCCCTGAAACTTTTAGCAAAACTTTTTCACGGAGCGTCGACTTAATGAAACATAAAACCCTGCTCACCCTGTCCCTGATCGCCACCGTCTTATCTGCTAACGCCTGGGCTGATATTGCAGCATACAGCCGCGCTGCTCAGGGAGATATCACTCAACCGGGCGGAGCACGTCGGCTGACAGAAGATCAGACCGAAGCGCTGAAAGCCTCCCTCAGCAACAGCAAGGCGAAGAATGTCATCCTGCTGATTGGCGATGGTATGGGAGATTCAGAAATCACTGCCGCACGTAACTATGCGGAAGGGGCAGGCGGTTTTTTTAAAGGGATTGATGCTCTGCCGTTAACCGGCCAGTACACGCATTATGCGCTGGATAAAAAAACGCATAAGCCTGACTACGTCACCGATTCTGCTGCCTCGGCCACGGCATGGAGCACCGGCGTTAAATCTTATAACGGGGCACTCGGCGTGGATGTGACTGGCAAAGATCATCCGACAATAATGGAACTGGCTAAAGCCGCAGGCAAAGCAAGCGGTAACGTCTCCACGGCCGAGCTGGAAGATGCCACACCTGCCGCGCAAATTGCTCATGTCACTTCCCGTAAATGCTACGGCCCGGAAAAGACCAGTGAGATTTGCCCGGCGAACGCGCTGGAGAAGGGTGGCAAGGGATCGATAGCCGAACAGTTGCTGAATGCCCGCGCTGATGTCACGTTGGGCGGCGGTGGCAAAACATTCAGCGAAACGGCGAAGGCTGGCGAGTGGCAGGGCAAGACACTGGAAGAGCAGGCTAAGCTGCGCGGTTACCAGTTAATCAGCGATTTGAACAGTCTGAATGCAGTTACAGAAGCCAGCCAGGCTAATCCCGTGCTGGGACTGTTTGCTGGCGGCAATATGCCGGTGCGCTGGAAAGGCCCGAAAGCCACCTATCACGGTAACCTGGACGGAAAAACGGTGACCTGTGAAGTGAATGCGGAGCGTCCGGCTTCGACGCCAACCCTGGCGCAGATGACGGATAAGGCCATCCAGCTACTGAGCAAAAATGAGAACGGCTTCTTCCTGCAGGTGGAAGGGGCTTCTATCGACAAGCAGGACCACGCGGCCAATTCTTGTGGGCAGATCGGTGAAACGGTGGACCTGGACGAAGCGGTACAGCAGGCGCTGGAGTTTGCCCGTAAAGAGGGCAATACGCTGGTGGTGGTAACCGCCGATCATGCACACTCCAGCCAGATCATTGCCAATGACAGTAAAGCTCCGGGAGTGACGCAAACGCTGAATACCAGAGAGGGCGGCCTGATGACCATCAGCTACGGCAACTCAGAAGAGGATTCGCAGGGCCATACCGGTACACAGTTACGTATCGCAGCATTTGGTCCTCATGCCGCGAACGTGGTCGGGCTGACCGATCAGACTGACCTGTTCTACACGCTGAAAACGGCGATGGAGATTAAGTGATTTTAGCTGATTGACGTGTTACTGACGCTGCCGGTGCCCGCCATTATGCTGTTGCGGTGTTACAGCCCGGGCCGGCAGCTATTTTGTTAAATTTTGCACTGAACGGAACCAGGGGCACTGTTTTTTCACTCACGTTTACACCCTAACTCACCGTGTGGAAAATCCTATGTCAGTGGACAGTCTCAGATCGGC
Organism: Erwinia sp. 009765445; assembly: GCF_058137865.1. Classification (NCBI taxonomy): domain Bacteria; kingdom Pseudomonadati; phylum Pseudomonadota; class Gammaproteobacteria; order Enterobacterales; family Erwiniaceae; genus Erwinia; species Erwinia sp. 009765445. The sequence goes on along the minus strand of NZ_JBYUWC010000001.1, from coordinate 303,419 downwards.
GGGCTACATCAATCATCCGCAACCATCAGAAAACAGTTTTGGTTCAGGCTTTGGGACTTCGGATCTGTCCTGTAAAACAAACACCTCAGGACAGTCTGGCGGCGGTATTAATTATGGCGCGACACAATCTGGTGGCAGTGCCCTGAACTTCGGCAACAGCATGTCGCAAAGTCGTTCTGCGGTTGATGAAGTTGGTTCTGGCAGCAACACACAAAATTCCGGCGGAGAACTCAACCAGCAGATTTTGCAGGTAGTGAGTGAACTGCTCAAAATGGTGATGCAGCTTCTGCAGCAAAATAGTGGCAACAGCAATAACGACAGCAGCAGCTCGCCAGCAACAAGTTCTGGAAGTTCAGGCAGTAGTCCATCAGCCGCTGATGTTGGAGCGGCAACCGCCAGCAACGTAGCGCAACCGCAGGAGAATGCTGGCGCTAGCACCCCGGCGCAATCAGCATCTTCCACCGCCATCGATTCCAGTGGCGCTGATAACCTGTCGTCTTCCACTGCCAGCACGGATCCTGATTCCGCTACCAGCGCCACTCCGGCTTCTGGCAAGCCGGTGGGGAGCGGGCCGCGATCGTTCGATATTACCAATAACGAAGACCATGATATTTCGCTCGGAATGTTCGATAAGGACAATAATAAAGTTGCGGAGATGAAGCTCAAACCCGGTGAGACGGGAACAATGAACTACCAGAATGATTTTACCGGCGTAATCAAGCAGGCGGACGCCGACGGTAAATATCAGGACAGCGCCAGCCGACTGGAGTTTTACAATGGTTTTGTGAATACCAGCGACATTGATGGACGTAACGCATCAATCAGCGCTACCGACCACAATGGCTTTAATATTGGGGACAACAAAAGTATCGCTGACGGTGCTCCGTCCAATATCGTTTCAGAAGACAGTGCCGGTAATAAAACTATTGCAGGCTGGTACGACGGCTCAAGCGATACCATGAAGGCGGGTGGGCAGTATATGGAGGATCAGTTGGGCACAGGTGATACCTATATCCACCCGAATGACGATCAGCTCGGGCAGGGCAGCAATCCGATGCGCCATACCGATGCGATGAACATTGATGTGAGCTTTGGTAAAGCGTAAAAGCCGGTTGTCGAACCCCGGCGGGGTTTCTCACCCACCCACTACTGTGCAATATGCGAAAAAAAAAGCCCGAACGTAAGTTCGAGCTCTTTTTCGAATTATGGCGGTGAGGGGGGGATTCGAACCCCCGATACGTTGCCGTATACACACTTTCCAGGCGTGCTCCTTCAGCCACTCGGACACCTCACCATATTGTTGTCGCAACTGTGTTGCTGACGGGCGCTAATGTAGGGAAAAGTCCTGCGCCGGTCAACACTCTTTCTCTACTTTTCCGCCCATTTAGCCAGTTTTACAGCAGATTGCTGTTTAAATCGGCAAAAGCGTCTTTCAGCGGCACCAAAAGCATTTGCAGGGGGCGCATTCTGAGCCTCAGCATGCATAATAATGCATTTCAGATGGCAGGAAAATCACGAGGTCCGGTGTGAACACCCCGACAAAAAATATGGCCACCGCTCCCGGCGGAACGAGTGCGCTGTTCTTTATCCAAATATTCGCCACGCTCGGTTTTGCCGTGCTCTATTCAACGCTGGTGCTTTACGCCACCAAACGGCTGGGCTTCAGCGAAGGGCAGGCCAATGCGATGATGGGGGTTTTCGGTGCGTTTAATTACGGCCTGCACCTGTTTGGTGGCTACCTGGGTGGGCGCTATCTCAGCAACCGTAACCTCTTCGTGCTGGGTATGATCCTGCAGGTTGCCGGATGTTGGGTGCTGTCGGGCCAGAGTGCCGAAGGCCTTTACTGGGGACTGGCGATGTTCCTGACCGGCAGCGGCCTTAACGTCACCTGCATCAATATGATGCTGACCCAGCGCTTTACCCCGGAAGATAACCGCCGTGAGAGCGCGTTTCTGTGGAACTACGCCGGAATGAACCTGGGCTTTTTTATCGGTTTTACCGGCGCGGGTTACTTCCAGCTCACTGAGCATTACCAGGCTCTGTTCCTGTTTGCCACACTGGGCAATGCGGTTGCTATCGTTATCTCGCTGCTGCGCTGGAAAATCCTCGCTGATATCGACACACCGCTGCTGCACGTCAGCAAAAATCAGTTCCGGAGGAGGATGCTGGCCGGTCTGGCTATTCTGGTGGTGCTGGTGCCGGTTATCCGCATCATGCTGACCCATGCTGATTTCACCGGCACGTTTGTGATTGGGCTGGGCGCGGTCATTTTTGTGCTGCTGGGGATTACCACTCTGCGCCATCGCCCGCGTGAAGAGCAGCGCCGGATGGTGGCTTATCTGATCCTCGCGCTGGGTTCACTGGTGTTCTGGACGCTGTATCAGCTGGCACCGATGGGCCTGATGTTGTTCACCGAACACAACATTATCCTTAACGTCTGGGGGATCCGTATCGCACCGCAGTGGGTGCAGAATATCAACACGCTGGTGATTGTGATTGGCGGACCGCTGCTGGCGTATAAATATTCCTTTGCAGTTCGCTTCGTCATTATTCTTTATCGGGCTTGGTATGCTGGTGCTGCCGCTGGGGATCATGCTGGCGGGTGGTGATGGTATGGTGGCCTTTAAGTGGATTGTGATCAGCTATGTTCTGCAAAGTATTGCAGAGCTGCTGCTCTCGCCGATTGGTTACGCGATGATCGGCAAACTGGCTCCGGCACGTTATCAGGGCATCATGATGGGTTGCTGGATGATGGTCACCGGCATAGCCTCGGTGCTGGCGGGTTACGTTTCCGGGCTGATGCCAGAAAACAGCGGCAGCACTGCAGCGCTGACCAACCCGGGTTACAGCCATATCTTCAGCCTGCTGGGCTGGGGCAGCGCCGTTGTCGGTTTGATCCTGCTGATGCTGATACCGCTGCTGCGCAAGCTGATACAGCAACCACAATTCCGCTAATAATTTATTGGGGTACTATTAGTATCCCAACAATTTTTGCTTGCCAGTAGCGCTTTTTTCCCCGAGCCTGAAGCAAAAACAGGAGAGCAAACATGGACATCATTTACTATCACCCTTCCTTTGATGCAGAAAAATGGCTCGCTGGCTTGCAGCTGCGCCTGCCACAGGCCCGCCTCCGTATATGGACTCCCGGTGATAATGCCCATGCTGATTATGCGCTGGTCCGTCAGCCTCCGGTCGAGATGTTACAAGGGCGTACCGGACTGAAAGGGGTCTTCGCGCTTGGTGCAGGCGTGGATGATATTCTCGACCAGCTGCGCCGCCACCCGGAATTGCTGCCAGCCGGAGTGCCGTTGTTCCGTCTGGAAGACACTGGCATGAGTCGCCAGATGCAGGAATACGCGGTTTATCACGTGCTCGGCTGGTTCCGCCGCTTTACGGAGTATCAGCAGCAGAAGCGTGAGACTTTATGGCAGCATCTGAGTAATTACTCCCGTGAAGCGTTCAGCATCGGCATTCTTGGCGCAGGTGTGCTGGGCAGCAGCGTGGCAGAAAGCCTGAAATTCTGGGGCTTTCCGGTTCGCTGCTGGAGCCGTTCCCCCAAAGATCTGCCTGGCGTCACCAGCTTCCACGGCCAGCAGCAGTTAAGCGAGTTTCTTTCCGGCACTCAGGTACTGATCAATCTGTTACCCAACACGCCACAGACCACGGGCATCCTCAACCGTCAGCTACTGAGCCAACTCAAACCGGGCGCTTTCCTGCTTAATCTTGCACGTGGTCCTCATCTGGTGGAAGCCGATCAGCTGGCGGCTATCGAGGCGGGTGAGATCAAAGCCGTCGCGCTGGATGTTTTTGTGCATGAACCGTTGCCGCAGGATCATCCTTTCTGGGGGCACCCGGCTGTCGCCATCACGCCGCATAATGCCGCTGTAACCTTGCCGGAGGAAGCTATGGATTACATTGCCAGATCCATTAACCAGCGTGAATCGGGCGCGATGCCTTCCGGCCGCGTGGACGTGGAGCGTGGTTATTAAGTCAATCCGGGGCAGGAATGCTATTCTTGCCTTACCGCAATCAGGAGAATTTTATGTACCCCGTTGACCTTCATATGCACACCGTTGCCAGTACGCACGCTTATAGCACGCTGCGAGATTACGTTCAGCAGGCGCAAACCTGCGGCGTGAAGCTGCTGGCGATTACCGATCACGGTCCGGATATGGCCGATGCGCCACACTACTGGCACTTCGTTAATATGCGTATCTGGCCGCGACTGGTTGAAGGTGTGGGTATTTTGCGCGGCATTGAAGCCAATATTAAAAATACCGACGGTGATATCGACTGCACCGGGCCGATGATGGAAGCGATGGATATTGTGGTGGCAGGCTTTCACGAGCCGGTATTTGCGCCGCGTGATAAGGCGACGAATACCGAAGCGATGATTGCAGCGATGGCCAGCGGTAACGTGCATATCATCAGCCATCCGGGTAATCCTAAATATCCTGTCGATATCCTGGCCATTGCAGCCGCAGCGGCAAAATACGATGTGGCGCTGGAGCTGAACAACTCCTCCTTTACCCATTCCCGCCCGGGAAGTGAACCGAACTGCCGGGCGATAGTGGCTGCGGTTCGCGATGCGGGAGGGCGGCTCTCCTTTGGTTCAGACTCACATACTGCGTTTACGCTCGGTAACTTTGAGCACTGCCTGCGGATTGCGAAGGAAGTTGATTTCCCGGAAGATCGCATCTTAAATGTTACGCCACGTCGCCTGCTCGACTTCCTGGAGCTGCGCACGGGCAAAAAAATTGCTGAATTTGCTGATATGTGACCCTGTCACGCTTAACCTCTGAATGGACACCCCGTCATGAATGAATTTTCGATCATCTGCCGTATCCTTGGCTCGCTCTATTATCGCCAGCCTCAGGATCCGCTGCTGGTGCCGCTTTTTACGCTGCTGCATGAAGGCAAACTGCAGCAGCACTGGCCGCTGGATCAGGATGAGCTGTTGCAGCGTTTGCAGCAGAACAGCGATCCACAGGCGCTGGCCGCCGATTACAACGCGCTGTTTGTTGGCAGTGATTGCAAGGTTCCTCCTTACGGCTCTCACTGGGATAACGGACCACAGGAGAGCGAAGTCCGTGCCTTCCTGCAAAGCCGGGGTATGCCGATGACTGATGCGCAAGCCGACCATTTTGGCGCGCTGCTGCTGGCCTCGTCCTGGCTGGAAGATCAGTCAGAAGCCGACGAGTCTCAGGCGCAGATCTCTCTGTTTGATGACTACCTGATGCCCTGGTGCGGCCAGTTCCTGGGCAAAGTGGAAGCCCATGCCAGCACGGCGTTCTACCGCACGCTGGCAGCGCTGAGTCGTGAAGCGATCCAGGCAATGCGTGACGAGCTGGAAGAGGAAGGGGACAACTGATCCTGCGCGGGTGATGCACAATTGGGCCGGATAAATTCGACCATGTGAGGAAGGCCCGTCCGGCACATTTTCATGTCAGCCGGAGGACTGTTCGAATTACAAAGGTCACTTCAGCCAGCAGGCTGAGCTGGAGCCGAGCGGTGAGGCCGGGCGCGACCAGATCAGCGGCGTGCCGGGCAGCCAGAGGGGAGAACGCAACCGGCTACCGATGCCCCAGTGGGTCATTTCGGTTTCGACGTTTTCATCATGACGCCGGGCCGGACCCAGGCCGCCAGGATGCTTTGTGTCCGCATAAGGATTATCCGTCAGCAGACAGGCGGTACGGGCCAGTGACAGACGTGCCGTGAACCCGGTGTGATTTAACCGACGCTGACGCATCCCTTCCAGCACGGCGGCAGCCATCAGATAACCCGTTGCTTGATCCAACGCCTGCACCGGCAACAGGGAAGGGGCATCGCTCCTCTTCCAGAGGCGTCCGGTATCGGCAATGCCGCATTCCATCTGCACCAGGCTGTCAAAGCCCCGGCGGTTACGCCAGGGACCGGTCCAGCCCCAGGCATTCAGACTGACATCGATCAGCCCCGGGGCGAGTTTTTGCCGCGTTTCGCTGTCATAACCCAGTTTACTCAGCGCATCGGCCCGATAGCCGTGAACGATGACATCTGCCTGCCGCAATAATGCCTCAAACGTTTCCCGTCCGGCCGCTGTTTTCAGGTCGAGCCTCGCACAGCGTTTCCCCAGCGTCACTTCCTCTGCCTGGGTGGGTTCTTCCCAGCCTGGCGGGTCGATGCGTAACACTTCCGCGCCAAGCCCTGCCAGAAAACGTGTGGCGACCGGCCCGGCAATAATCCTGGTCAGATCCAGCACTTTCACACCGAGCATGGGGCGTGCTGCGGGCAACTGCCAGTCTGGCGCGGGGGCTTCCGGCTGCAAAGTCTGCGCGATCAGCGCTTCTCTGCTGACGCTCTGCCCCTGGCGATGCTGCTGCCACGCGGCAATGCTGCGCATTTCAGCTGCACAGCCTCCGGCAGCAACGATGGCCTCTTCCAGCCCGGTCGCCTGCCACTGGCTGACGACGCTGGCCAGCGCCTGACGGCTGGGATGCTGTCCCAGCACTTTTTCCATCGCCAGACGGTGGTGCGGTGCATTGGTATGCAGTCTGATCCACCCCTCGCGGGTGGCATAGTCACCGGCAAACGCATCCCACAGCGCAGGCGCATCGCGATTTATCGGGCGGAAACTGTGCTGAAACCAGCGCGAAGCCAGACGCGCATCCACGGTCAGTTGATGAGGGGAATCAATTAAGGCTGCAGTAGCCTGCATGGCCAGTGCGGTGCTGGTCGCCGCCAGTTCGCTTACCGGATAACCGGAGCAGAGACGCTTATCGCCTGTTAAGTTGACGGTCGGTACTGGCGTGGCGGTGTTACGCAGTCCCTGCCAGAGTTGTTGCCAGAGCAGTGTGGTTAACCCGGTGTCCATTGCCTTCCTCCTTTCTCCGATCACTTTAGCAATGAAACCCGGGTTTTGCCTGGCACTAGCGCAGGCGTTGGAACTTTGGCAGGCGGGCGTGCATCCGCAGGTTTCGCAGGTTAATTACCGCAATCGCCGTCCCGGCAATCACCAGCAGCGCGCCGATAATTTTAAAGTTGTTCATGCCGTCACCAAGCACCACCACGCCCATGATCACCGACAGCACCGGCGTCAGCAGCGAGTAGGGCATAATCAGGTTAACGTTGTAACTGCGTAGCAGGGAATACCACAATGAGTAGGCCACAATTGAGGAGAAGATGGCGCTGTAAAAGATGCCGAACCAGCCCCGCCAGCTGGAGTGAACCAGGCTGTTCAGCTGATCGGTCTCCAGAATAAAGGAGGCCAGACCGACAATCGGGATCGCCAGAAAAGAGAGCCAGCCGGTCATGGTCAGAGGCTTAATCGCCGGGGATTTTTTGACGATCATATTACTGACTGCCCAACCCACCGCGCTGCACAGCAACAGGCACAGCACCCACCAGGCCGGAATAGTCGGACTGCCCGCCAGCACCACCACGCCAGTGAGCGAGGTGACAATGCCAGCGATCTGCACCAGCGTCAGCTTTTCTTTCAGGATCGCCATCGCCAGCAGCATGGCAATCGGCGTGCCGAGCTGGACCACAATGGCACCGGTCCCGGCATCGGTAAATTTCAGCCCGACAAACAGCAGAGAGAAGTGCAGGAAACCAAAAGTGAACGCCAGCGGTAGCAGATAACGCAGTTGCTCACGGGTGACTCTGGTGAAGGGGACCAGGATCGCGGCCACCACCACAAAGCGCATCATGGTGAGAAACAGCGGCGGAAGATCAAGCAATCCCCACTTAATCGCCACGTTATTAAATGCCCAGAGAGTCACGACCAGCAGAATCAGAAAAAAATGACGCAAAGCCACAAGGCTGTCCTTTCGTTCATTTAACCACCCGGTCATCATGGCACGAATTTCCGGATTTTTGAGCGCGGCAGCGGGAATTATTTCGCGACGGGCTTATGACTATTTACGGAATAACGCGACAAAATGTGATGTGACAGGGTCCGGATGGCATGCCATGATAAGTCACAGACGTCTGCAGCCAGCGGGCGACCGATAAGGACGGCCAGGCCCATTATGAGTTCTCTACCGTTAGCGATTATTCAGCTTGAAACACCGCCTGCTGCGGTGATGTCACAGATTGGCGAACAACAGCACTGGTTTGTCGCGGCGCTCGGCCTGCAGGCCGGTGACTATATTGTGGTACGTCCCGATCTTGGTGAAGACCTGCCCGATCCGGCCTCGATAGCTGCGGCCATTCTCAGCGGCTCCTGGGCGATGGTGACCGACCATGCCGGGTGGAGTGAACGCACGGCGGCCTGGATCCGTAGCGCGATGGATCACCAGTTGCCTCTTCTTGGCGTCTGCTATGGTCACCAGCTGATGGCCTACGCGCTGGGTGGGATGGTGGATGATAATCCCCGGGGGTGGGAACGGGGATTACAGCAGCTGGAAACCGCTACCGCCTGCCAGCAAGATCCGCTGCTCAGCCAGCTGCCGGAACACTTTTCCGCATGGCTTTCACATCGCCAGTCAGTGCTGCAGCCGCCGCCGGGTGCTCAGGTGCTTGCCTCTTCCGCGCTGGATCACTGCCAGATTATCCGTTACAGCCCGCATGCGCTGTCGGTTCAGTTTCATCCTGAGTTCACCGGCACCATCATGACGGCCTGTCTGCAGAATAAACCCGAAGTTAGCAGCCTGCTGACCCATCAGGAGGAACCCATCTGGCCGCGCCAGCTGTTGCAGGATTTCTGGCAGCAATCACAGTTTCCGCTTCAGCGTTCTGACATTCTCTGAGAGTCAACAATGTTAACCATTGGTTATTTTGTTGTTAAATTGCTTCGGCAATTCACTCCACAGGAGAACGATGATGCGTTACGCTTATCCGGGCACGAAAGAATCCCTGATCACCCTGAAGTCGCACTACGGCAACTTTATTAATGGTGAGTTCGTTCCGCCGGTTAACGGGAAGTATTTCACCAATTCCTCGCCTGTTAACGGCTCCGTCATCGGCGAATTTCCCCGCTCCGACAAGGATGATGTTGAGAAGGCGATTGATGCCGCCCACGCCGCTGCTGATGCCTGGGGAAAAACCTCAGTGCAGTCCCGTTCGCTGACCCTGCTGAAAATTGCCGATCGCCTGGAAGAGAATCTGGAATTTATTGCAGTCAATGAAACCTGGGATAACGGCAAACCGGTGCGTGAAACACTGGCTGCTGACCTGCCGCTGGCCGTCGATCACTTCCGTTACTTTGCCGGTTGCCTGCGTGCGCAGGAAGGTTCGGCTGCCGAAATTGATGAATTTACCGCTGCCTATCACTTCCACGAACCGCTCGGCGTGGTGGCGCAGATTATTCCGTGGAACTTCCCGCTGCTGATGGCCGCCTGGAAACTGGCTCCGGCACTCGGAGCAGGCAACTGCGTGGTGCTTAAACCGGCTGAACAGACGCCGCTGTCGGTCACGCTGTTTGTGGAATTAATTGCCGATTTACTGCCCAAAGGCGTGCTGAATGTGGTCCATGGCTATGGCCGTGAAGCCGGTGAAGCGCTGGCCGGTCATCCGCGTATCGCCAAGGTGGCCTTTACCGGCTCTACGGCAACCGGCGGCCATATCCTTGAGCTGGCGGCGAAAAACCTGATCCCTTCCACCGTCGAGCTGGGCGGCAAATCACCGAACATTTTCTTTGAAGACATTATGCAGGCCGAGCCTTCCTTTATCGAAAAAGCGGCGGAAGGTGTGGTGCTGGGCTTCCTTAATCAGGGCGAGGTTTGTACCTGTCCGTCCCGGGCGCTGGTTCAGGAATCGATTTATGCGCCATTTATGGAAGCCGTGCTGAAACGAGTGAAAAGCATCAGACGCGGTGACCCGATGGATACTGACACCATGGTGGGTGCGCAGGCTTCGCAGCAGCAGTTCGATAAGATCCTCTCCTATCTGGATATTGCCCAAAAAGAGGGGGCAGAAGTGCTGACCGGTGGCGGGATTGAGAAACTGGAAGGTGACCTGTCGACCGGCTACTACATCCAGCCGACTTTACTGAAGGGCAACAACAGCATGCGGGTTTTCCAGGAGGAGATCTTTGGGCCGGTGGTGGGGATCACCACCTTTAAAGATGAGGCTGAGGCTGTCGCGATTGCCAACGATTCAATCTACGGGCTGGGGGCTGGCGTCTGGACCAGAGATATCAACCGGGCCTATCGTGTTGGCCGGGCGATCAAGGCCGGGCGCGTCTGGACCAACTGCTATCACCTCTATCCGGCGCATGCCGCATTTGGTGGTTATAAAAAATCAGGCATCGGTCGCGAAACCCACAAGATGATGCTCGATCACTATCAGCAGACTAAAAACCTGCTGGTGAGCTACAGTGTCCAGCCGCTGGGCTTCTTCTGATTTCCTTTTCATTGTTCAGACTGCAGGTGCGTTGGCTACACTGACGCACCTCAGTCAATGACTTGATTAAGCTTCTGGAGAAACGCCCACTGGCCCTGCGGATTGGATATGTGAAGTTATTGGTGTCCCTCTGACGGCAGAGCGGAAAGTCTGCGTCTAAACTTGGGTTTTCACTTTTGCCTTTCAGGCATTTGCCCAGGAGCCTTCTATAAGGTTGATGCGTCCCGCTGTCCGAACGTTGCTGGCTGCGGCTTCACTCTTTGCCTGCAGTTCTGCTGTTGCTCTTCCCACCAGTTACCCTACCGGCACTACTTATTACGATCCGCAGAAGGCCTGGAACGGTTTTGTACTGTTGCCGGGTAATGATAATAAAACCCACCTGATTGATATGAATGGTAATGAAGTCCACCGCTGGGACTTTGAGAGCTTCCCGCCGTGGCCGCTACAGCCTGACCAGGCAAGAGGGCAGCACGGCCACATACTGGTACAGAAGGAACGTTTGCAAATGACCTCTCCGGTGGCAAACCCAGGCAATGGCATGCTTAACGCCTCGGTGGCTGAAGTGGACTGGCAGGGTAAAGTGGTCTGGCAGTGGGGGAGTCAGCAGAGTCCTGTGCATCAGCATCATGAAATGCGGCGGCTGGATAATGGCAATACTCTGGTACTGGATGCGCAACTGCGCAAGTTGCCGGGATTTGATTACCCGATAATCGATAACAGCATTGACGAAGTGTCACCGCAGGGCCGGGTGGTATGGCACTGGTCAGCGGGCGATAACCTGGAACAGTTCGGCTTTACAGCAGAGCAGATCCAGATGATTAAAGACTCCAGCGATCCGGATTTCCTGCATTTTAATACTGCTTCACCGGTTGGTCCTGACCGCTGGTTTGATGGCGGCGATAAACGCTTCGCGCCAGACAACATCATGCTTAATTCGCGCAATGCTAACGTTGCGGTGATTATTGACCGGCACACAGGCAAAGTGGTCTGGCGTATCGGGCCGGAGTATCCGGCTTTACAGTTGGGTAAACCTCTTCCCCGTCCGCTGGATCAAACGATTGGCGCACACGATCTGCATATCATTCCGAAAGGGCTTCCCGGCGCAGGTAATCTGCTGATGTTTGATAATCAGGGCAATGCGGGCTTCCCGCCAACCCGTCAGGGATTTTTCTCAGCCTCCAGAATTATCGAGGTGAATCCGGTCAGTAAGCAGATTGTCTGGGAATATGACGGGGAGAAATCTGGTCAGGCCATCTGGAGCTTCTACAGCGCCTTTATCAGCAGCGTCCAGCGCCTGCCGAATGGTAACACCTTGATTGATGAAGGCCAGCATGGCCGTCTGTTCCAGGTGACGCCTTCCGGTGAGATCGTCTGGGAATACGTCAGCCCCTGGTTTGGCCGTTCGATGCCGCGCGATCGCTATATTACTAATCAGGTCTACCGCGCACAGCTGGTGGATTATGGTTGGGCGCCACCGGGCACGCCTCATCAGGAAAAAGCGGTGAAGGCGGACTGTGTGCGCTATCCGGTTGCGCCGGGCTGTTTCACGCCGTGATCCCTTTAACATATTGATTTTTCTTATGAGCGAGATTCTTGCTGACCCGCTGAGAATGTGGCACGCTGCCATAGGGTTGTATATACAACAAAGCACAACCCGGGCACACCATCACGTCACCCGGTTCCATGACGTTCCCATGGATCGGTGGCTCCCTCTCAGCTCAGGAGTGAATTATGGCGTCAGCATCCTCTGCTCCGCACGACAGCGAGCGTGCAGCATCCGGCCTTATTGAAAGCCGCAGTATCGATTACATCCCCGAATCAGAGCGCCATGGCACGGTTTTCAGCCAGTTCACGCTGTGGTTTGGCGGCAATCTGCAAATTACCGCCATAGTAACCGGAGCGCTGGCCGTGGTACTGGGCGGCGATGTGGTCTGGTCGCTGATTGGCCTGCTGGTCGGACAGATCCTCGGGGCAGGGATTATGGCACTGCATGCGGTGCAGGGACCCCGCCTCGGTCTGCCGCAGATGATTACCTGCCGGACACAGTTTGGTGTATACGGTGCGGTGATCCCGCTAATCCTGGTCTGTGTCATGTATGTTGGTTTTTCTGCCAGCGGCACCGTGCTGGCCGGGCAGGCGCTGGCGCATTTAGCCAGTATCAGCGACCGGGCAGGGATTGTTGCTTTTGGGGTCATTATTATCGTGGTGGCCACGCTGGGTTACCGGTTAATCCACGGTCTGGGAAAAGTCGCCAGCGTGGTCGGCGTGTTGACTTTTATCTACCTGTTTTTCCGTCTGTTGCTGGAAAATGATGTCGGCGCGTTGCTGAGCAACAACCATTTTTCTTTGTCGATGTTCCTGCTGGCGATGTCACTGTCGTCCTCCTGGCAGATTGCGTTTTGCCCCTATGTTTCTGACTACTCGCGCTATTTACCGCGTAATGTTTCCGCAAAAAAAACCTTCCTGGCGGTATTTGCCGGAACGGCGTTGGGCACGCAGCTTTCAATGACTCTGGGGGTGATTGCCGCAGCCCTGGCGGGCAAGGCTTTCTCCGGTAATGAAGTCGGTTATATCGTCGGGCTGGGATCGACCGGGTCAATGGCGCTGGTGCTCTATTTTGCTATCTGCTTCGGCAAAATTACTTTCACCACGCTCAATGCCTATGGCAGCTTTATGTCGCTGACCACCATTGTGTGCGGGTTCAGAAAGACGGCTGCGATCACCGCGGCGGGAAGGATTATCTTTATCGTCAGCATGGTGGCGATCAGCTGTGCTATTGCGATGCTCAGCGAGCCCTCTTTTCTCAAGTCCTTTACCCAGTTTTTGCTGTTCCTGCTGGCGTTCTTTGTGCCCTGGAGCGCCATGAACCTGATGGATTACTATTTTATCTCCCGTGGGCACGTGGATATTCCAGCGCTCTCCAATCCGCAGGGCCGCTACAAGCGCTGGAACATGGCGGGTATCGGCACTTATGTTGTGGGCGTGCTGATCCAGCTGCCGTTTATCTCTAACGGCTTTTACAGCGGCTCGCTGGTCTGGCTGTTTGAGGGCAACGATATCTCGTGGATTATCGGCTGGGTGTTCACCGCGCTGTGTTGGTTGCTGGTTAACCGCAGCGTGAAGCAGCCCCGGTTACAGGCCACTATTTTTCCTGAGAACGACTGAAGCCGGATGGAGGAGGGCGGAATGCATTCCGCCCGTCAGCGTTTATCCCGTCTTACGGGGTGCCAGCAGTCCGACAATCTGTGATTCGGGCACCGCCTGAGAGAACAGATAACCCTGCAGTTGATTACATCCTGCTTCGGCCAGCGCCGCCATCTGGCTGCTGGTTTCCACTCCTCCGGCCGTTACCGTCAGCCCCATGGCCTGGCCCAGCTTCACCACCGACTCGATGATTGCAACAGCGTTTTCGGTCATGCCCAGCGACTGGGTGAAAGAACGGTCAATCTTGATTTTATCTACCGGGAAGTGGCTCAGGTAGTTCAGGCTGGAGTATCCGGTGCCGAAGTCATCCAGCGCAATACGGAATCCTGCCTGACGCAATTTTTTGATAATCTCCTGTGCCTCTTTTTCGTCTTCGATCAGTACGCCTTCGGTGATTTCCAGTTCAATGCGGGAGGGCAGCGTTTTCTCCTTTTTGACAATAGCTTTGATTCGCTCAACAAAACCGCTCGCCCGAAACTGCAGCGGAGAGACGTTCACCGCAATGGTCAGTTCTGGCCAGGCCAGCGACACCCGGCAGGCTTCACGCAGCACCCATTCGCCAATCTGAATAATCAGCCCCATCTCCTCGGCCAGCGGGATAAACTCTGTGGGCGGGACAGGACCGCGGACGGGATGGTTCCAGCGCATCAGTGCCTCCAGTCCCACCACCTTTTGCCCTGAAATGTCCATCAGCGGCTGGTAGTACACCGCCAGGTCGCGTTTGGTTTGCAGGGCCAGACGCAAATCAGCGGCTACCTGCTGGCGGGTTTTAACGGATTCATCCATCACCTGTTCAAAGACGCGATACTGTCCCCGGCCCTGGCTCTTGGCCTCATACAGGGCAATATCCGCTTTGCGCATTATCTCGGAACGATCGGTAGCATCCTGCGGGGCGAGCGCCACGCCAATCCAGGTTTCGCTGCCCAGCAAAGTGAAGGAGCGGCCGAGGGATTCGATGATTTTTTCACACAACTGCTGGATATCCCGCGGTGAGTGAACGCCGTCGATAATCACCACAAATTCATCGCCACCCAGACGACCCACGCTGTCTTTTTCTCTGACCAGCTGGCTGAGCCGGTGGCCCACCTCAATGATTAAATCATCACCCGCATGATGGCCGTAGGTATCATTAACCAGTTTGAAACGGTCCAGATCGAGTAAAAGCAGGGCCACCTGTTCATCATTACGCATCAGTTTGCTCAGGAGCTGGGTCAGACGGTCTTCGACCAGTGCGCGGTTTGGCAGGCCGGTCAGCACATCATGAAAAGCCAGATGCTGCGCCTGTGCCTCGCTGGCACTGAGCTGCAACAGCGATTGGGACAATTTCAGCGAGGACAACCACAACCGGCGGATCATCACCACGCAAATCAGCGTAATGATCAGCACAACCACCAGCACCAGTGGGCCGATGACATGCAGCATTTGCGTGCCAGGCGTATCAGGACGCCAGGAGAGATGACCGAGTGGCTTTCCCTCTTTATTGGTGAGTAACCAGTTCGCGCCATTGGGGTCCGGGTTGCCATCCACGTATCGCAGATCTTTGAGCAGGCTCCGTTGGGCAAGAGACTCAAGGTAGTTGCTGTCCAGATACTTGACGCTGACGAGCGTGAACCTGCTGCTCTGACCGTTATCACCGTCAACGGTGCCCATCGCCAGCGCGGCCGGACGATTATCAATAAGCGTGAAATCAACCCGATCACGGTGATGACTTCCGCTTTGCGAGGGAATCTGCAACTGCTGCATCATTGCCATCACCGGTTGCTGCAGATGAGCAAACTGAGTGGCGGAAACATTCTTACCATTCTCCCAGCGATAGACCGGCTGGTTGTTGGCATCAAGGATATAAACCAGCTGGTGACCAAACATTCCGGAAAGCCAGCTACCCACATTCTGGTTCAGCCACGCGGTATTTTTGGGCGTCAGTGCCAGCTGGCGGGCCAGTGGATCCTACAAGGACAGGCTTCGGTGCTGTATGATCATCTCTTCCAGGCTCTGCGAAAGAGAAGTTTTGATTATCTGTTGCTGTTGTGCCTCTGCGCTGGCATTGCTCCTGGAGGTCGCCCACCAGACAGTAAAGCTGGCCGCTGTAAAAGTGATTAGCAGCACCAGGACAAGTGGCAGAAGGATTTCGCGGATAAAATGGCTGCGGAAACTGTCTGAAATTTTCATCTATTTTATGATCTCTTCTGTCTGACAGCGGTGGCGTAAGCCCTCTTTCAGGCTAGCATAAATCTCAGGACAGACTTTCACAGCGGAGAGAGATCGTGAGAAAGGCTGCTTTTTCAGCGTTTTATTAGTGAAGTACTGGTTAACCAATAAATTTCTTTTACTGATGACGAAAGTTCCACTGAGGCATCCCTGGCCTGATAAGTAGGGTGAAGCGGGGCTGGGTTAGCGTTAAGTGTTGCTGATGTTAAATGGATGCAGCTGTCTGAAGGAAGGGCGTATTCTTCAGAAGTGCAAAAGTAACCTTTTATGGCTGACCGGGGAAATGGCCCTTTTTCTGTCCGGCTTTGCATGCAGCAGGTGATTCTTTGCAATCGAAATACTCAGGACGCGAATACTGTTTGCATTACGATTGGGTAAACTCTGTAAGCAAAAATATTTTTTCCCAAAATGGGGGTAAGGAGAAAGGCATGAAAATGCACTGGAGAAACTGATTGTAAGTTATGAGTTATTCTATTTATTAATGACTTTATCGCTTCATAAGGGAAGTTGGATGTTAAGAATTTCCTCAGGTGATGGTTACAGCTTGTAAAACAGCCTGACTAAGAAAAGTCCTGGTGGTATGAGTTGTTGATGATTCGTTTAGGGGAGGTTTATTCGAAAATTATCACCGGAAAGAGGTCCATACAATACTTAAATAAGACTTTAAATAATTCAAAGTTACAATGCTTTTAATGTTAAAAATAATGTTGATACACAAGAGGGTATTAATTTCATTTGCAATTAAAAACAAATTGGTTACATAGGAATATAATTAGTATTTTACCCGGGTATAATTCCTAATCCACGCTTAACAGTCGAATGAACATTGAAATTATGGCGCTATTGTTGTTTATTATGGCCCATGCTTTTCGTTAAGAAGAAGAAGACTATGACGCAAAAACTGCTGTCGGTCGTTATCCCTGTCGATAACGCCGAAAAAAATGTCGCCCATTGCGTGGCAGCATTACTTCGCCAGTCTCCCGTTCCTGACGAGATTATTATTGTTCATCACCAGTCTGACACCGCTACGGCGGATGCGCTCCGTGAAATTTCCGGACAGGCTGGTATCGTTATTGCCGCTCAACCCGCCGGGGAAACCCAGAATCTTTGTGATTATGGTACCGGTCTGGCACAGAGTAAATGGCTGTACTGCTGCGACCCTGACGGGCTGGTCAGCGACGGATTTTGTGCGGATTTTACCCGGATCATTGCCAGTCACCCGCAGGTTGAGCTGTTCTGTTTTAACACCAGGACAGATGAGACAAATCCGTCCTTCAGCGCCCGGGATCATGTTGTTCATCGCCGCCATGGCCTGATGACGGCCCGGCAGGCGTTCAGCGATATGCTGCAGAATGGCGTCTGTCATTCAGCGACCTGTAACTTTGTTGTGCAGAAGCAAAAGCTGGACAGTTGGCAGATTATGCACTGCAAACCCCTGTGTCAGGATTCCACTTACACGCTGGAAGTTTTCCTGCGATCCGGCCAGGCCTGGGTCAGCGACAAGTGCCATTACAGTCTGCGTTCGCCCGCCGCCGTAGCGGTAGTCTCGGTGAAAGACGAACACAGTTTCCGTGGCCGTTATGATGCCTTTGTCAGTGGCTATGAAAAATTAACGCGACTCTCTGAAGATTCTCGTGCTTCACAGGAATTACGGCGGCTGTATCTTATTCAGTCTTTTAAATCGATGATGCAGATCGCGCAGAATAATGGTATTCAGACGCCTGATTTTTTATTTAATGCCATCCATTACTTTGGTCGTGACTTACGGGCAGGTTCATTGACTAACTGGATATTGCTGAGAAAACCGGAACTATATAATGTGTTTTTTCGCACTAAGTCTGGTACTGCTCATGTTTAGCGCTGCTTAAGTGTTGGCTGTTTTAATTTTGAAACCTGGTCTTCTTACCCTGAATAACAGCCGGAATGGCTGTGGTAAGCATGCCGGGTGCCTTTCTTTTATAACAAATTGTTGCTGAAGGTGATCAAAGAAGCCAGCGGCTGGCCGCTGCATGGTTTTTTAAGATTATTTCCCTGATGCCGTACCAGCGACAATTTGTTAGTCTGAATTATCAAATCCTGGTATCTCAGTCACAATAAGAAGAGATTATGTCGATTAAGCGTAATGCGGTTGCGAATTATGTCGGGCAACTCTATTCCACTCTGGCCGGTATTCTTGTCGTGCCATTGTATATTCATCAGCTGGGAATGGAGATTTATGGCCTGATCGGTTTTTTCTCTATTTTGCTGACCTGGCTCCAACTGCTGGACGTGGGGATCTCCACCACTCTGTTACGTGAAGCGGCCCGCTATCGTGCTAATAAAGAACAGAATCCCTATTTTCCTTCCCTGTTTGGCACGCTGGGCAAGTTTTTCCTGATCTCCTCGGCCGTACTGGTGGTGCTGGGCTGGATTGCCACGCCTTACATTGCCTCTCACTGGCTGCATGCGAAAACCATTCCTCATCAGGATCTGATTATTGCCGTGGCGGTGATGGTGCTGACGGCGGCTATCCGCTGGCGTACCGGACCTTTCCGCAGCGTGATTGTCGGTTATGAACACCAGGTCTGGCTGAATGCGTTGAACGTGATTGTCATTACGCTGCGTACTTTTGGTGCGGTGTTTGTGATTCGTTTTGCTTCCAACCCGGTGATCTTCTTCTTTGGCTGGCAGCTTGCGATCTCGGTGGCTGAAGCCGCCTGCTGTATCTTCAAGTCTTACCAGCTGGTTCCGCGCACGGGTCGCAAAACCAAAGCGCCGGACTTTAACACCGTCATCAAACCTTTCCTGAAATTTGCGCTGGGTGCGGCTTTTTCCAGCGCCATCTGGACCTTTATTTCGCAGATTGACCGTCTGGTGCTTTCCAAAACGCTGCCGCTGGCAACCTACGGTTCCTTTACCGTGGTGGCAACGGCTGCCACCGGCATCGTGATGCTGAGCAGCCCGATCATGCAGGCTATCGTGCCAAGAATGACCGGGATGAAAACCAACACAGGGAATGGTGAGCAGGAAACCCTGAAGCTCTACCGCTGGACCACTCAGGCCGTCAGTATCTTTATGGCACCGCTGAGTATCACCATTGCTCTGTATCCGACCCAGCTGATCTGGGCATGGACGCAGAATGCCCTGATTGGCGAACAGATGTCGCTGGTGATGACTCTTTATGCTCTGGGCAGCGGGATTCAGGCTATTTGTGGTCTGCTTTATAACCTGCAATACGTCAGTGGCAACCTGTCGCTGCACATGAAAGGCTTTACCGTTTTTGCCATCGTGCTGATCCCTCTGAACATCTTTGCGGCAATGCATTATGGCGCGCTGGGAACCGGCGTGGTCTGGCTGGGGCAGAACATCTTCTACCTGCTGGTCTGGGCTTATATTGTGCACCGTAAGTTTGCCCCGAAAATTCATATTCCCTGGCTGACCCGCGACGTGATGCTGATTTGGGGTGTCTCCGCCGTGGTGGCCTTCGTCTCGCTGTACATTCCTTTTGAGTGGAACGTTAACCGCTGGCTGAACCTGCTGTTCCTCGGAATTATCGGCTTTATCAACCTGGTGATCTGCTGCCTGTTCCACAGCAAGGTCGGGGAATCTCTCAAAAACATGACTTTTCGTCGACTGAACCTGCGGGGAGAAAGATGAGCACTGTCAACGTCCAGGCTGAGAAGCCAACCCTGTCAGTCATTATCCCCGTCTATAACGGACGGGAATATCTGAGTGAAGCAATTGATTCACTGCTTCGGCAAACTGCAATGCCGGATGAGATCATTATCATTGATGATGGCTCTACTGATGGAACTGACCAGCTGATCGCCGACTATTGCGCCGCTCACTCTTTTATCAGGTTGATCCGCAATGCCCGCGGTGGCGTGAGTGCTGCCCGTAATAAAGGCCTCGACATCGCTACCGGGCAGTTCATCTATTTCATGGATGCGGATGATTATGTCGGTCCGACGCTGTTTGCCGATTTTATTCGTGAAAAGCAGGCCTGCCCGGACCTGGAGCTGTTCGGCTTCTCAGCGAAAATG
Source organism: Erwinia sp. 009765445 (assembly GCF_058137865.1). Taxonomy (NCBI): domain Bacteria; kingdom Pseudomonadati; phylum Pseudomonadota; class Gammaproteobacteria; order Enterobacterales; family Erwiniaceae; genus Erwinia; species Erwinia sp. 009765445. The sequence continues at coordinate 283,665 of NZ_JBYUWC010000001.1, read as the reverse complement.
TTCCCGGACCTGCCAGTGGAAAAGAGAACCTATGAAAATGCTCATGGCCGGGCAACCGTGGGCCTTTTTAAGGGAGGAACCCAAACACTGCAGCAGTTGCTTGACACTGAATCCGCTCACCGGGTGCTGTGGTCAAGCGTGATCTCCCGCGAGTTAATTAACCGCAGCGGCAGCGTTTTTCTGCCGATCCAGAATCATGAAGATGCGCCGTTTATGTTTAATCTTTATCTCCAGGCCCGGTGTCTGTTCCTCACCGCCAATGCTTACTACTTCAAGCGGTACAGCCTGGGGTCGCTGTCGGTGGCGACCCGTGATTTCTCGTGGGTGAAGAACTATTTCATTGCCCGGGAGGGGACCGAGAAGGCTATTCTGGCTTCCGGTATCCCGGTGGACAATAAGTTGATTGATTACTACTACTCTCCGGTGATGGGAGGGTGCCTGGCCATGGTGAGAAAACACGATATGGCCGTGCCGAAAGAGTATCAACCGGCTTTCAGTTCACTGGTGCGTAAGATGACCCGTAACAATCTGAAGTTCAGCATTATCTGGTACTGTCATCCTCTTTACACCAGCCTGACCTGGTGTAAAAGAAAGCTCTCTGGTTTTAGCATGACCTGATCCCTGTTCAGGGATCTTTGCGGCTGGCGGCAGCAATTTTTGCCTGCCGCCAGTTGAGTAAAGGCGTTACGGAAATGCCGTGTACCACCACGCTGGCGACAATCAGCGTAAAGGCCATATTGGCCATCCGCGTCACCTCTTCTCCTGCCAGCCCGTGAGTATAAGCCCAGGCAATATAGTTAATACTGCCAATCCCCCGGATACCCAGCCAGCCGATAATCAGCCGGTGCTGGCGTGGAGCTTTTATTCCCAGGGTTGCAATCCATACGGAAGCCGGACGGATCAGTAAGAAAAGCAGGGCCGCCATGACTAACCCCGCCGGGTCCCAGTGCTGAGCCAGTGTGACCCCCAGCACAATGATGATCCCCGCGGCGAACAAGCGTTCCACCGTATCGCCAAAAGAGAGTGCGTCACCCACCACCAGGCCTGCCGAACTGGCGGGATTGGTTTCACCCGGTTCGTGACGGATATGGGGATTGACCATAACCTCTGCCGGAGGCCGGTTTTCGCTGTCCTGAAAGATGTCTGCGGGCTGGCGGTTAATGACCCGCATCTCGGCGCGGCGCAGTCCCACTCCGGCAGCAAAGGCGGCGAGAAATCCTGAGGCATCCAGGGCCTGTGCTGCAGCATAGCTGAGGGCAATCAGCGCCAGCGCCAGGAAATCATTCGGTGCCACGTCCTGATGCGTATGGCGCAAATGCGTGGCGTACTGTCCGACAAAGCGCCCCAGTGCAAATCCAATCCCCAGTCCGCCTGCAATGGCCCAGAGCACATCCTTCAGCGCCCACTGACCAAACTGCTCCAGGGATAAGTCGCCATGTCCGGCAATCAGCATCACTGCCAGCATCAGCAGCGGCAGGGCGGTGCCATCATTCATTCCCGCTTCACTTGAGAGCGAAACGCGCAGGTTATCGTTATCCCGCGCATCATTCACAGAGATCAGACTGGCCAGTACCGGGTCGGTGGGGGCGACAATCGCGGCAAATGCCAGAGCGAACGGCCAGGAAAGACCGGTGAGAAAGTGAGCCGCCACCGTCACGCCCGCCACGGTAAGCAGCATGCCGGGAAACGCCAGCCGCAGCCCAATACGCCAGCCCTGGCTTTTTAACGGCAATCTCAGCTTCAGACCGGTAATAAACAGCGAAGCGGCCATTGCTATTTCGGTGATATTTTTCGCCAGTTCAGCATGCGCCGCGATATCAACCCGCAGCAGGTCCAGCACCCAGGGACCGCTGATCACACCGGCGACCAGATAGAGGGCAAATGCCGTCACCGGGCCACGGTTGATCCAGCCTGATGCCAGTGACATTAACAGTAACAGTCCGCCGGTGGCGGCGGTCCAGCCAAGAAATCCCATTTTTACTCCTGTTTCAGTTTACTTAAGTATGGACGCGAAACGGGTAGCCTGTTGAAAAGGCGTCTTTTTAAGACAATTTCAGGACGGGAATGCCACCAGAGATACGCATTCTGTGCCGTTGTTCGGGCGGTAAGCGCTGCAAAGATTGTCAGAAAGCGCGCAGAGGTATACTGTTAGCGGACTCACTTTTTTGTCACCCGTGGCGGGTTTATCGCCGCAACAGCTGCTAATCCGAGGTTGTTTTGTCCAGTTATTCTCCAAGCCTTCGCCCACGACGCCTGCGTCAGACCCCATCTTTCCGCTCAATGTTTCAGGAAACTTCCCTCAGCATTAACGACCTTGCACTGCCGATCTTTGTTGAGGAAGGGCTGGATGAGTACAAAGCGATTCAGGCGATGCCTGGCGTGATGCGTATTCCGGAAAGGCGCCTGGCGTATGAAATTGAGCGCATTGCTAAAGCGGGTATCCGCTCGGTAATGACTTTTGGTATCTCTCACCATACCGATGCGGATGGCAGCGATACCTGGCAGGAGAACGGTCTGGTGTCCCGCATGTCCCGTATCTGCAAAGATACCGTGCCGGAAATGATCGTGATGTCGGATACCTGCTTCTGCGAATACACCACTCACGGCCATTGCGGTGTGCTGCATGACCACGGTGTGGATAATGACGCCACGCTGGCTAACCTGGGTAAACAGGCCGTTGCTGCTGCCCGCGCGGGGGCGGATTTCATTGCGCCTTCTGCGGCAATGGATGGTCAGGTTGCCGCTATCCGCCATGCGCTGGATGAGGCCGGATTTACCGATACCGCCATCATGTCTTACTCCACCAAATTTGCCTCTTCCTTCTACGGCCCGTTCCGTGAAGCAGCCGGAACGTCGCTGAAGGGCGATCGCAAAACCTACCAGATGAACCCGATGAACCGTCGCGAAGCGATTCGTGAATCACTGATCGATCAGGCTGAAGGTGCAGATGCGCTGATGGTGAAACCGGCGGGTGCTTATCTGGATATTATCCGCGACGTGCGTGAGCGCACCGAGCTGCCGCTGGCGGCTTATCAGGTAAGCGGTGAGTACGCGATGATCAAGTTTGCCGCACAGGCTGGCGCGATCAATGAGCAGGACGTGGTGCTGGAAAGTCTGGGGGCGATCAAACGTGCTGGTGCGGATCTGATCTTCAGCTACTTTGCGCTGGACCTCGCTGAGAAGAAACTGCTGTAATCAGACGGGGTGAATAGATTCGCTCGCCTGCAGGCGAGGGAGACACGGTTTGCCGGGGCGGAATTTATTCCGCCCTTTTACTGTCCGGCACTCCTCGCGCTATGGAACTTATTCCACCACTTCTGAAATCCACTTCACCGACTTGAGGTTGGTAAAATTCGCCACGTCACCCACGATCTCATCAACGTGGCCTTCCATGCCTTTTTTCAGATCGTCAACGGAACGGCAAACCAGGTGGCAGGCGGCAATATAGGGTGCCTGAGTGCCTTCCGGTGTGGCAATGATTTTGTCGATGGAATACGACAGCAGGAAATCACCCATTCTCTCTTTGATCAACGGCAGATGCACATCGCGATAATAGTCGTGGTCAAATTCACCGTTTTCAGTGTTCGGGTACAGCACGCTGTATTTAATCAAAACTTCACCTCTGTGGTTACATCCGGCGCGCCTTCCGCACCGGCAGCTACCATTATAGCGAGGATGCCAGAGAGTCAATTAACGCTCTGAGCCACTGCTGAGCGGCTGAGTTGTCATTGCGCCGGTGCCAGATCAGATCGAAGGGGATCACCGGCAGCTCCAGTGGCGGTGTGTAAAGCCGCAATTTATCTCTGGCGGGACAGTTCATCGCCACACGCTCCATTACCGTGGCGGCCATATCCGTGGTGGCGACCACTTCCGGTGCCACGAACATCTGCGGCAGCACCAGCGCGCGGGTTCGTTGCAATCCCTGCCGCGCCAGAGCCTGATCCACCACGCCGTAACCATCTCCTTCCGGTGACACCAGGATATGCTTCAGCGTCAGAAAGCTGTTGATGTCCATTTCCCTTTTCGCCGCCGGGTGATCGTGACGCAGCAGGGTAACAAACCGATCCTGTAACAGCGGGCGAGACAGTATCCGGCTGTTCTGAGCACTGGGCGGGACGCCAATTGCAGTATCAATTTTTCCGGCATCCAGCAGATCGATCACGCTGTCGCGGTTTGCCACTGCCAGTACCTGTAGCGTAACGCCCGGAGCCTGCTGCTCCAGCGCTTTGCTCAGCGACGGCAGCAGCACATAAGCCGCATAGTCAGACAGCCCCAGGCGGAAGGTCTGGCTCACCGTGTCGGGCGCAAAGGCGGGGCGGGTAATCAGCGCTGACTCCAGCTGCTGCAATGCACTGGCCACCGGTCCGGCAAGTTCATTCGCCCGGGCAGTGGGATGTAACCCTTCAGCGCCACGCTGGAACAGGGGATCGCCAAACAACGTGCGCAAGCGTGCCAGAGCCGCACTCATTGCAGGCTGACTGACGCCCACCCGACTGGCAGCACGTGTGACATTTCGCTCGTTGAACAGCGCGTTGAAAGCCACCAGCAGATTCAGGTCGATACCGTGAAAATTCATAAATTGTATAATCGTCTATACCGGTTATTTGTTGGATTGATAATAAGCGGCGGCTTACTATCAGGCAATCACTTACCCAATGGAGTTGAATAATGAGCCATTCTGATACCGACCGCCTGCTGGCCGAGCGTATTGCCGTGGAAACGGTGTACCGCGCTTTTAATGATAAAAATCCCGATCTGCTGGACAAGGCCGTCAGCGCCGACTGGCAGGATATCCCGCTGGCACCGGGGCAGGGACCGGGTGCAGCCGGGTTCAAGCCGATCCTCCTGGGTTTTATTGAGGCGCTGCCGGATGTGAATATTGAAATCCACGAGATGATCCAGCTACCGGGCCGTATTGCCGTGCGTGCGGAAATCACCGGCACGCATCTGGGCAACTTTATGGGCATTGCCGCCACCGGGAAAAAGGTCAGCTTCGCCATTCATGAGTTCCATCATCTGGATAAAGGGCGGATTACCACCACCTGGCATCTGGAAGACTGGTTCGGGCTGTTCCGCCAGCTGGAGCAGTTCCCGGCAGGCTGAACCCGGAAATAAGGCCGGGTAATTGTTGCTGCTGAAGCCTCAGGATCACTTCACCACCGGGAAATCGGCAAAGCGCGTGGTCCAGGCCGGAGACAGCATCTCACGCTTCATCGCCCAGGATTTCTGGATGCCCTGGCCGGCAAACCAGACGGTGCCCCGGCCGGAGCTGTTCAGCCGATCAACGACCTGCATCAGCGCGGCACTGTCTGGCCGCGGCTGGTGCTCACCAAACAGCGCTAACTGCGCCACGCCCTGGCTGAAGAAATCACTCAGCATCACCCCGGCTTTCATATAGCGATGGCCGTCAATCCAGATGCGATCCAGCGCTTCGGTCGCCACGCGGATAATATCCCGTGTATCGTTGGAAGGGGTCAGCAGCTGGCCCGAGGACTGGTTGCCATAGAAGATCTCATCCTGGGCATGCGGGCTGGTACGGACAAACACGCTGATAAAGCGGCAGAATTGCTTCTCCTCCCGCAGTTTCTCGGCGGCGCGTTCGGCGTAGGCACAGATTGCCTGATGCATATCGCCATATTCCGTGATGCGGCTGCCAAAGGAGCGGCTGCAGATAATCTGCTGTTTGGTCGGGGAAAACTCTTCCAGCGCCAGGCAGGGTTCTCCGCGCAGCTCACGGGATGTTCTTTCCAGCACCACATTGAAGTGCTTGCGAACCACCCAGCTGGAGCATTCGGCCAGATGCAGGGCGGTTTCAATTCCCATCAGGTTCAGTTTCTTACTGATACGCCGCCCGACGCCCCAAACCTCGCTGACCGGCACCAGCGCCAGCAGTTTGCGCTGGCGATCGACACTGGACAGATCGACCACGCCGCCCGTTTTTTTCCAGGTTTTTGCCGCATGGTTGGCCAGCTTGGCCAGCGTTTTGGTGGGCGCGATGCCAACCCCGACGGTCAGACCGGTTTCTTTGAGCAACCGCTGGCGGATTTCGCGGCCAAATACTTCGAGATTGACGCACTTGCCGACGCCCGTCAGGTCGAGAAAGGCTTCATCAATCGAGTAGATCTCCGCTTTGGGAGCCATCTCTTCAAGGATAGTCATCACCCGCAGGCTCATGTCGGCATACAGCGCGTAGTTGGAGCTGAACACCTGCACCTTGTGGCGGCGGAGTTCATCCTTCAGTTGGAAGTACGGGCCTGCCATTTTGATGCCAAGCAGTTTGGCCTCGACAGATCGCGAGATGATACAGCCATCATTATTGGAAACCACCACCACCGGTTTACCCTGCAGATCGGGGCGAAACACCGTTTCGCAGGAGGTGTAAAAGCTGTTGACGTCCACCAGGGCAAACATACTTATTTATTTGATTTAAGGGTAAAAGTGACCACGCCAAAAATCTCCAGGGCTTCGTCACTGTGAAACAAGATGGGGGAGTAGCTGCTGTTACGTGGTCTCAGCTGCAGCGACGGACGGGTGCATAACTCCTTTACCGTAAACTCTCCATCGATGGCGGCAATCACAATATCGCCATGTTCCGCCGTCAGCGAGCGGTCAACCACCAGCAGATCGCCGTCACCAATTCCTGCCTCAATCATCGAATCGCCGCTGACCTTCACAAAGTAGGTGGCGCTCGGATGTCTGATCATCAATTTGTTCAGATCCAGCCGCTCTTCGACATAGTCCTGCGCCGGGCTGGGAAAGCCGCACGGTACACGTTCGATAAACAACGGCAGCGGCAGAAGTTTATTCAGGGTGGAAGGGGAAATGAACTGCATAATCGTTTCTCTTGAATAACTGTGTTTATATACAGTATCGTCAGTCAGCGGTGACGATCAAGAGTCTTGCCGGAATATTCCGGAAAGCGTTTGAAGTGGTGAGGAATTTAGACTGCGGGTTTCTTAAAAAATCATCCTGACCGCTGCCTGAAATCCTGCATTTTATTCGGAGCAGGCCGTAATTAATCAGGAAGTTTGGCCTGCTAATGAAACGACCGGGAATTTTGCCTGGTAAGCGTTGCGGTGGGCGCGCCAGCATGCTCCGGCGCGCAATAGCGATCAGATAAAGAAGCCGCTGAGTTCGCGGGCGATGACCTGCGGCTGCTCTTCAGGCAGGAAGTGTCCGCAATGCGGCACCAGCACACCCGCGACATCTTCAGCGAAAGGGCGCAGCGGTGTGGCCATATCGGCGATCGAACCCTGTTCAGCACTGATGGCGAGGATCGGCATGGCCAGTTTTCCTTTCTTCACCAGTTCCCGGTTTTGCGAGGCGGAAAGGGCTGCCGCACGGTAATAAGCCAGTCCTGCACGCAAGCCGCCGTTCAGCATCAGGATCCGCAGATACTCAGCCATATCTTCTGCGGAGAAGACATCCGGACAGGCGGTTTTTCTCTTCAGGAACCAGTCGAGATAGACAAGCTCTTTGCCAGCAATCAGCGCCTCCGGCAGATCCGGAATGGCATGGAAGGCAAAGTGCCAGGTTTTCCAGGCTTTATCTGGCGTGACGGGAAGGGCATCCGGTAGCGTGACGCCCGGAATACCGGCATCCAGCAGCACCAGCTTTCTGACTTCACTGCCATAGAGTGAGGCATAGGGCCAGGCAACCCAGGCCCCGACGTCATGGGCGGCCAGAAAATAGCGGCTGACGCTGAGCTGTGCCAGCAGGCCATGCACTTTCGCTGCCAGCGACTTCGTATCATAGCCGCTTTCAGGGCGATCGGAATCCCCCTGGCCCGGTAGGTCGGGCGCGATAATACGATAAGTGGGTGCCAGCTGCTGCATCACGCTGCGCCAGGCGTACCAGCTCTGCGGAAAGCCTGCCAGCAGTACCACGGTTTCGCCGTCCGGGTTTCCGCCCGTCACGTAATGCATTCTGATGCCGTCAACAGTGGCGTAACGGTGTTCGAAACCGGTCAGCGTCCGGTCCTGATGTGTGGCAGGCCCGGCTTCAGCCCGACGGGGAGAGAGGGGGGCAATAGCTTCTTTTTTTGATGACATGACAGGATCTCAGTAGTGGATTTCAGTTATTGATGACTCAATATTATTTAGGAAATTATTATTTCCTAAATTGGCGGTTTTTTATCACTGCCAGCACTATTTCTGTGTGCTGGCTGAATTTTCACGGCTTCAGAATGGTTTTTTCCGCTGGCCTGGTTTGCTCTCAGTCCAGCAGTTTCAGGGCCAGACGGAGGGTCTCTTCCCGGTCAGTGACGTTCTGAATTTTACCCACTACCCGCAGGCCAAAAGTGAGACACAGCAGTACCCCTGCCGCCGCTTCAACGTTCAGGTTGACAGATACTGAGCCATCTTCCTGTCCACGGGTCAGCAGTGAGATCAGGAACTTTTTATTGCGCATCACCGCGCGCTGAACCAGATCGGCCAGCTCAGCATCCAGCACCTGCAGTTCCGTTGCGCTGCCCGTCACCAGACAGCCGCGCCTGCCTTCCAGATCCTGAGCCGACTCCAGATAAAACCGCAGCAGTTCTGCCAGCTTTTCGCGTCCTGTGGCGTATTTTTCCAGGCGTTGTTGCAGGTCGGCGTTTCTCACTGAGGTATAGCGCTCAAAGACCTGCAGAAACAGCGTGCGTTTATCCTTGAACGCCTTATAGATACTGCCCGCCGTCAGATTCATGGCCCCACTGAGATCGGCGACGGAGGCGGCATGAAATCCCTTTTGGCGGAAAACCAGCATGGCATTGTCCAGCGCCAGCTCAGTATCAAACTCTCGTGGCCTGCCGCGTTCTTTGTTTGCGCTGCGGGGAAGGGAAGATGTGCTCATGGTTTCTCAATGAATAAGGAAATTACCGTTTCCAAAATGCCACGACAGCATGAAAAAGGGAAGAGAATATTGGCGCGTTTCAGGGGGCCGGCCTGAGTAGTAAGGGGGGCGCAGGAGAGACAGGATCTGAACGGGCAGGCTGCAAAGACCAGTGAATCAGGGTTAAGGACGACTTTGGTCCAGCTTTCATCATTTTGCCTCTTTCTGTGAGTCATCAGGGAGGAGCGGGAAGAAGGGAAAAAAATATCCTTTACCTCACCAGTCATGACATCCAGAAATATAAGGATAGCCAGGACTTACCCTCTGCTAATAAATTTCGGCAGAGAGCAGTTGACCATTAGCAGGGAACTGGCTGCGTCACTGATATGACAAACTTCACAAATGTGCCAGGCTTAAAGCACTGTGAATAATCATAAGGAAAAACAAGATGTCAGTTGAAAATAAAAAAAGTCTTCTTTCTGTCGATTATCCCGCTCCTCCGTTTGCCGAACAGCCGCAGCCTGTTCCAGGTCTCGCCAGTAAAATGATCCCGATTCCCGATCATGGTGAAAAATCGTATCGCGGTTCCGGCCGCTTGCAGGGGCGGAAGGCGTTGATCACCGGGGGCGACTCCGGTATTGGCCGTGCGGTGGCGATTGCCTATGCCCGTGAGGGGGCAGATGTTGCGATCGGTTACCTGCCTGAAGAAGAGGCCGATGCCGCAGAAGTGATCGCACTGATTGAGGCGGAAGGGTGCAAAGCCATTGCCCTTCCCGGCGATATCCGCGACGAAGCCTTTTGCCAGCAACTGGTAAAAGAGGCTGCCACTAAACTTGGCGGACTGGATATTCTGGTCAATAACGCTGGTCGTCAGCAATTTAATGAATCCATCCGCACTTTAAGTACGGAAGATTTCGATGCGACTTTTAAAACCAATGTTTATGCAATGTTCTGGATAACCAAAGCCGCTGTGGATTATCTGCCGCGTGGCGCAGCCATTATTAATACCAGCTCAGTTCAGGCTTACGATCCGAGTGATATTCTGCTGGACTATGCCCAGACCAAAGCCAGCATCGTCGCGTTTACCAAATCACTGGCGAAGCAGTTGGGTAAAGAGGGAATTCGGGTTAATGCCGTTGCCCCAGGCCCCTACTGGACGCCACTACAGTCCAGCGGCGGTCAGCCACAGGAAAAAGTGAAGCAGTTTGGTGCCTCAGCGCCGCTTGGTCGTCCGGGACAGCCCGCTGAAATTGCTCCGCTGTATGTGACCATGGCCTCGACGGAAAGCAGCTATACCTCTGGCCAGGTCTGGTGCTCTGATGGTGGTACAGGAACGCTCTGACAGCCGTTGCCAAAAACGAGACCGGTAGAGCATTATCTTCCGCTGAAGGGATAGGGTGGCTCGAAACCTGTGTAACCGGGGCAACGTCGAAATTTTTGATTTGTGCCTCGCAGGCTATCTTCGCCCATCGGCCAAAAAAAAGCCCCCATGCGGAGGCTGAATAATTCGTTGCAGTGGAAAATCACTAAATGGTTAGTCAGCTATCTTTCTGAAAAGTTCAACGAATTCCCGTTCAGTTTTTCTTGTGGAACATCTGGCTGGCGGTATCGCTGATTGCCTGGAGGGCTCCCCGGTCGCCTTTCGCCATGGAACTCATAAAGGCTTTAGCCTGGCTGAAGGTTATATGGGGTGGCAGGGGAGCCACTTCCGGATCGGTTTTCACTTCCAGTACCACCGGACGGTCTGCCTGTAACGCCCGTCGCCAGGCATCGGCCAGCGCTTCAGGAGTATCGACAAGGATGCCCTGCAGGCCCAGCGATTCGGCAAACTGCGCATAGTGCACGTCGGGGAGCTGCTGGGTGGCCTCAAATCGCTCATTTCCTTCCATCACCCGCTGCTCCCAGGTCACCTGATTGAGATCCTGGTTATTGAACACACAGACAATCAGGCGGGGATCGGCCCACTGCTGCCAGTATTTCTGGATGGTGATTAGCTCGGCCATATTATTCATCTGCATTGCACCATCACCCACCAGAGCGATAACCGGCTTGTCAGGATTGGCGAACTTCGCAGCGATGGCATAAGGCACTGCTGCACCCATACAGGCAAGGCCGCCGGAGAGAGTGGCGCGCTGGCCCTGTTTGACCCGATAATCACGGGCAAACCAGTTGGCGCAGGAGCCGGAATCTGAGGTGACAATCGCATCATCAGGCAGTTGAGGCGACATTTCCCACACCACGCGCTGTGGATTAACCGGATTAGCCGGGGTCATTGCGCGCTCTTCCATTAAAATCCACCAGTCACGGATCTGCACCGCTATCTCTTCCTGCCAGTGACGATCCTGCTTCTGTTCCAGCAGCGGCAGCAGGGCACGCAACGTTTCCGCCGCATCACCGTGCAGGGCAACTTCGCAAGGGTAGCGCAGGTTAAGCATTGCGGGGTCGATATCAATCTGAACGGCTCGCGCCTGGCCTTCCGGCGGCAGGAATTCGGTCCACGGGAAACCGCTGCCAATCATCAGCAGCGTGTCGCAGTTCTGCATCAGTTCCCAGGAAGGTTTGGTTCCCAGCAGCCCGATGGCACCCGTGACGAAGGGGGCATCGTCGGGCAGCACATCTTTGCCCAGCAGCGCCTTGGCGACGCCGGCCGCCAGCAGATTAGCGGCCTGTACTACCTCCACCGCCGCGTTACGGGCACCGGAACCAATCAGAATAGCCACTTTCTTACCGGCATTAAGTACGGTGGCGGCGCGCTGCAAATCGACCTCGTAAGGCACCACTTTTGGTCGTTGATAGCCGGGGCCGGAGTGGGTATAGCCATGCAGATGCTTCGGTGGCTGCCACTCTTCATCCTGAATATCTTTGGGAATAATCAGCACTGCCACGCCGTTTTGGGCAATAGCCAGACGTACACCACGATCGATCAGATGGCGAATTTGTGCCGGAGCCGCCACTTCCTGCACAAAGTTCGCCACGTCGGCAAAGACCCGATCGAGATTCATTTCCTGCTGATAGCTGGCCCCGCGCGCGGTACTTTCTGCCTGGCCGGCTATCGCCAGCACCGGCGCGTGATCCATTTTGGCATCGTACAGGCCGGTCAACAGATGGGTCGCTCCCGGCCCGCCGGTGGACAGACAGACCCCAGGCTCACCGGTAAATTTGGCATGACCTGCTGCCATAAAGGCTGCCATCTCTTCGTGACGCACCTGTATAAATTCAATGCCATCACCTGCTTTATTGGCGCGTTGGATCGCCCCCAGTACGCCATTGATGCCATCGCCGGGATAGCCGTAAATCCGCGTCACGCCCCACTCTTTCAGACGCTGCACAAAAAAATCGCTGGTTTTGCTGCTCATTGTCATCAATCCCTCTTGTGTCGGTCTGAGACCTTAAAGGATAGATGACGCTGAAGGTCGGTGCTGAAACGGGCCGGAGCCGCAGGGCTTATCCGGCGAATTTTTTCGCCCCGGCAACGCAGAGGACAGCAGCCAGACTCACCGCCAGCATCATCCAGCTGACGGTTTCATGCAGCAACAGGGCGGCCAGTCCCAGTGCCATAAAGGGCTGAAACAGCTGGAGCTGGCCCACGGCAGCAATGCCCCCCAGCGCCAGCCCGCGGTACCAGAAGATAAAACCAATCAGCATGCTGAACACCGAGACATAGGCAAAGCCGATCCACGCAGGAGTGCTGACTTTGTTGAAAGAAACAGGTAGCGTCAGCAGGGCAAGAGGAAGCATCACCGGCAGTGACAGCACCAGTGCCCAACTGATCACCTGCCAGCCGCCAAGACTGCGGGAGAGCCGGGCACCTTCGGCATAGCCCAGCCCGCAGACAATTACCGAGACCAGCATGTACAGATCCCCAATGGAAGAGCCGGAGGTTTCGCTGAACAGGGCATAACCGGCCACCACCGTGCTGCCCGCCAGTGAGAACAGCCAGAAAGCCGGACGGGGCCGCTCGCCACCGCGCAGCACGGCGAAAATGGCGGTACACAACGGTAGCAGGCCGATAAACACGATGGAGTGGGCAGAGGAAACATGCTGTAAAGCCAGTGAGGTCAGCAGCGGGAAGCCCACCACCACGCCCAGAGCAGTCACCAACAGCGGCAACACTGTTTCTCTGCCCGGCAGGCGTTGTCGCAGCGCGATCAGCAGGATCGCTGCCAGCAGCGCCGCCACGCTGGCTCTGGCACAGGTCAGAAACGTCGGGTTGAGATCGCTGACCGCCGCCCGGGTGGCTGGTAGCGAACCGGCAAAAATAGTGATACCCAAAAAACCGTTGATCCAGCCACTGGTTGTACTCTTCATTCTTCTCTCCTGTTTACCTGACACCAGTAAAGCATTGAGCCGCAGCGGCAGACCAGCTACAGTGCAGTACAATTTAAAGAAACTGTATTGCTATAAAAGGCAGTACACTTCGGGAGAAAGTGGATGGTTCAGCCTCTGACCCGTATTGATGCCGTAATGGCAGAAGTCCGCACTAAAATCGCCGGTCGCACTTATCTGCCCGGAACGCGGTTGCCATCCGTCCGTGCGCAGGCCCGTACGCTGCAGGTATCTGTTTCCACCGTAGTGGAAGCCTATGAGAGGCTGGCGGCGGAGAATGCCATCATCGCCAGGCCTGGTGCGGGTTTCTTTGTTACCGGCCCGGTTGCCCCGCTGGCACTGGCACGGCTCGGCCCACAGCTTGACCGGGATATCGATCCTTTATGGGTCTCCCGGCAGTCACTGGACAGTGAACCCGGCAGCCTCAAACCGGGCTGTGGCTGGCTGCCTTCATCATGGATGTATGAAGAGGGGATCCGGCGGGCATTGCGCAGCGTGGCGAGAACTGCGGGCGCGACCCTGACCGACTATGCCACCCCGGCAGGCCATCCCGGACTGCGTCAGTTTTTGCTGCGCAGGCTGGCGGTAGCGGGAGTGGAAACTTCCGCACCGCAGATGATGCTGACTGAATCGGGGACGCAGGCCATCGATCTGATTTGCCGCTTTCTGCTGGAGCCGGGTGATACGGTGTTGGTGGACGATCCCTGCTACTTTAACTTCCACGCTCTGCTGAAGGCGCACCGGGTGAACGTGGTGGGCGTGCCTTACACTCCCAGCGGGCCGGACACCGACGCTTTTGCCTCTGCGCTGCAGGAGCATTCGCCACGGATGTATATCACCAATTCCGGCATTCATAATCCAACCGGGGCCGTGCTCTCGCCGGTGACTGCTCACCGCGTGCTGAAGCTGGCAGAAACCTCAAACCTGGTGATTGTTGAAGATGATATCTTTGCCGATTTTGAGGTCAGCCCCGCGCCAAGGCTGGCCGCCTTTGACGGCCTGTTGCGCGTGATCCAGATTGGCAGCTTTTCCAAAACGGTCTCCGCCTCTTTGCGCTGTGGTTACATTGCCGCCCGGGCTGACTGGATTGAAAGCCTGATCGATCTCAAAATCGCTACCAGCTTTGCGGGAGGAGGGCTGGCCGCTGAGCTGCTGCTGGCTGCGCTGACCGACAGTGGCTACCGGCGACATATGGAGTCGGTGCGGGTCAGGCTGGCACAGGCGAGAGCGCGAACAGCTCAGCAGCTTGCGCAAATCGGCATAACTCCGTGGCTGCTTCCCTCCTCAGGCATGTTTCTGTGGTGTCGTTTACCGCAGGGGGCCGATGCGGTCAGCGTGTCCCGCCACTGTCTGCAAAACGGCGTGGTACTGGCTCCGGGTAACTCCTTCAGCCAGTCGCAGAGCGCCGGAGATTTCCTGCGCTTTAACGTCTCGCAGTCTGAGAATGCACGAATATTTTCCGTGCTGGCCAGCGCCCTGATGTAAACTGTTCTCATTTAACTACCCGGGCCCGATGTGAATACTTCAACCGTCTCTTCCAGCCGCAAGCGTCACGATCTGTATGGCGAGCGTTTTCGCGCCCGCCAGCATGAGCTTTCACCCCGCCTGTTTAGCGTTGCGCAGTATATCGATCGGCATCGGGGGGAAGTGCTGCATAAAACGGCGATTGAAATTGCGGCTGACACCCAGACTTCCGATGCCACGGTGATCCGGGCTATTCAGGCTCTGGGGTTTTCCGGGCTGCGGGATCTGAAAAATGTGCTGGCGGCGTGGCTGGATGAAACGCTCAGCACCTCGGCGAGAATGGCCACGACGGTCAGCGCGCTGACGGCGGACAGCAACTCCAGCATTGATTTCGTGCTGAAAAGCTATCTTATCAGCTGCGAGATGCTGGCCTCTGACGCTAACCGTGAGGCGATTTCTCGCGCCACTGCTCTGCTTAAAGCGGCAAAGCGGGTGGCGGTTTTTGGGATCGGTGCCTCGTCACTGCTGGCAGATTACGCCGCCCGCTTGTTCAACCGAAACGGCACGCCCGCCTATGTGCTTAACCGTACCGGGGCGGCTTTGAGCGAACAGCTAATCGGTATGAATAAGGGCGATGTGCTGATCATGATGGCACAGCGCAGTGCGCACCGGGAAGGAACGACGACGGTTGAAGAGGCGCAGCGGCTTGGCATCAGCATTATTTTGCTGACCGGTACGCCGGACGCAGCGTTTGTTAACGTTGCTGACACGGTGATCCTGATCCCCCGCAGCGCCGAGGCGGAAAAAATCCCGGTGCATGGCACGCCGATGATTTGCCTGGAAATCCTTGTACTTGCCCTCGCCGCATCAGCGCCTGAACTGCCAGTGAAGAGTGTTAACCGGTTGTACGAACTGAGCAACTCCCTGACTAAACCGCGAAAAAATGGGTGCTGAGAACTCCGTCAGGAATCACTGGCAGAAATAAACGTTTCTCTGATTTGTTTTAATAACATTAAAACGTAACAGAAAATAATAACACCCTGACAGAATAATAATATTTTCATGACACCATTTTTAAAAAAAAGACGGCTTTATTTTTAAAATGGCTTTGTTATATTGTGCCCTGAAATAATAAAACCTCTTTCAGAGTGGTCAGAGAAAACCTGCAAACAATAAAATACCCGTGCCGGATTTCGCCCGGTCAACATTATCTGCAAGTTGAAAATGATGAAAAGGAGAAGTTATGTTAAGGATATTCACCGTTGCTTTACTGGTTCTGAGTGCCGCGCAGGGCAGCGCAGCAGCAACGACAACCCGCCCAGAGGTGGCTGACAATGTCCATGCATGGAGTGGGGAACAGGGGATTCAGGTCTGGACGCTGCGCTATGGTCATCCGGATGAACATAAAGCACTGGTACAGATAACGCAAATTGACCATGCCTGGAAGAATAAAATCCAGCTGATGGACGTGGATAAAAAAGGCAAGCGCCGGGATTATTCCGTCATGGTTGATGGCAAGAAATACGTTGCACTGATCATTACGGGTAATAACCGGGGTGAACTTTATCTTCCCGGTGAAGCAGAGAGTTATAACGTCTGTTTTAATAAAGAACTTTCTGAAGAAGGGAATGCACAATTTTTCCTGACGGATTATCTGCAACAGGAAAATAGACAGTAATTCAGTGCGCTTCATTTCCCACTCACTGATTTCATTATCTGCATGCTAAAGGGGGCTTTGGTCTGACGGCGTGTACTGCCCCTGGCAGTGATAGCTGTGGGTGGGCTCATTTGCTCTCATTTCCCTCAACAATATTGCTGAAATGTAAAAATTTAGTAAATGATGCGTTTAAGCGTCACCCCCACCTGAAGGTTTCAAAGGTCTGGCCGATACCTGTGCTGAATGGAGGAACCGGCAGGAAACCCGGGAGAGTCAGAATGATAATAAAAGTTCAGACCCATGAGTTGCGAACCGGGATGTACGTCCACAAGCTGGAGGTTTTCTGGCTGAAAGATCCCCTGGTTCATAACGCTATGTTGCTTACTACCCAGCAACAAATTAACAGCATCGTGGAAAACGACATTAAAGAAGTCTGGATCGACCTGGATAAAGGGCGCGGGCTGGAACTCGTGGCAGCACTGGATGAACCTGAGCTGCCTGGAGTGGCCGCAGAATCGGGCGGTATGTATCAGGAGATTGAGCAGGCCCAGGCAATTTGTCTGAATGCCAAAGGGCAGGTGATGGATATGTTCAGCGATGCACGGCTGGGCAGAACCATCGACACGGTCAGCGCGCTGCCGCTGGTGGATGAAATCGGCGGATCGATCAGCCGCCATCCGGCGGCACTGCTAAGCGTGGTGCGCCTGAAAACGCACGATGACTATACCTACCTGCACTCTGTGGCGATTTGCGCGCTGATGGTTTCGCTGGCGCGTCAGTTGGCGCTGGACGAGGAGCAGATCCGCCGCGCCGGGACTACCGGGCTGCTGCATGACGTGGGCAAAGCGGGGATCTCGCTGGCAATCCTCAATAAGCCCGGCAAGCTGACCGGCCCGGAGTTTGAAGTCATGAAACAGCATCCGGTGCCTGGAGAGGCGCTGCTGAGGAAAAGTGGAGCCAGGGAAGATCTGCTGGACGTGGCGCTGCATCATCATGAAAAAATGAATGGCAGCGGCTATCCGCATGGTCTGAAGGGCAAAGAGATTTCGCTGCTGGCGCGGATGGCTGCGGTCTGCGACGTGTATGATGCGGTTACTTCCAACCGGCCGTATAAGGCGGGCTGGAATCCGGCCAACGCCATGCACCAGATGGCCAGCTCGGAAGGGCACTTTGACCGCAAAATCTTCTATGCCTTTGTAAAGGCGGTGGGGATCTATCCGGTCGGCTCGGTCGTGCGTCTGGCATCGGGACGGGTGGCTGTGGTGGCAGAACCTGGCGTGGGGTCACTGTTGCAGCCTAAAGTCTGTGTCTTTTATTCGCTGGTAACCAATCAGTCTCTCTGTCCGGAGATTGTTGACCTGGCAGACCGCTACTGCTGGGACAGCATTGCCGGTCCCGAAGAGTCAGCGTGCTGGAGTGGAGTCAACGTCGATTCTCTGTGGATGAAGCCAGTCGCCTGAGGTTTTTTGCAAGGGCGCAACGTCCCGCATCCCTGACTTCTGGTTTTTCTGTATTTTCCAGTAGTTGTCAGATGTCTTTCATCTTTTTCCTGTATCTTTCTCTGCCGTTATTTGCCACTCTTAACAATCCCGCAACAGACTGCTGTGGCTGCTGGTCTGGCAGAGCCCGGATCAGCGACTATACTGAAAGCTGAAGTTGTTGCGTACCGGGCAATAAGGGGAGTCCGGCAGCACCTGCCGTGCAGTGCTGACAGGGAAAAAACAGAACCAGTAATCTGATGATATCTGACACCATAAGTCCCGCCAGTCTCCCCCCCATGCCCGCGCAATTTGGGCCGCAGCAACAGCCTGATGAACGTATCGCTATGACACATCTAATCAGGAGGAATACTGTGAATACCCAGAACGAGTCCGTGCCCCCCTTATCTCCGACTGGTCGCTATGCTCTCTTTTTCGACGTTGATGGTACCCTGGCGGCGATTCAGTCGCGACCGGATGAAGTCTTTATTCCGGAAAAGACCCTCGGCAATTTACAGCGGCTGGTGGAGCTGAGTGACGGTGCCGTGGCACTGGTTTCCGGCCGCCCGATAAGCGAGCTGGATGAGCTGGTCTCGCCGTTGCACCTTCCTCTGGCTGGCGTCCATGGTGCAGAACGCCGTGATGCTGCTGATCAGATTGAACGCCTCTCACTGCCGGAGAATGTGGCTGAGTCGCTCTCTTCGCTGCTGAGCGAGGCGATGGCCGCCCTGCCGGATACGCAGCTGGAAACGAAAGGCATGGCCTTTGCGCTGCACTATCGCCGCGCGGAACACTTTCAGCAGGACGTTCTGGCGCTGGCTGAATCAGCGATCGAACGCTTCCCGATGCTGACGCTGCAACCCGGCAAATGCGTGGTGGAAATTAAACCGAAAGGTGTCAATAAAGGGGCGGCCATTGCCGCATTTATGCAGCAGGCTCCCTTTACCGGCAGAACGCCGGTTTTTCTTGGTGATGATTTGACCGATGAAGCAGCATTTAAAGCGGTCAATGCCATGGAGGGTATCACAGTCAAAGTGGGAGAGGGCCAGACTGACGCAGTGTATCGCCTGCGGGATGTTGACGCTGTTTACCACTGGCTGGAACAAACGCTATTACAATTAGATCAAGACTAAAAATCTAAGGTCGAGGAGTCAAAGGTTATGAGTCGTTTAGTAGTCGTATCTAACCGCATCGCTGTACCCGATGGATCGAAAGCCAGCGCAGGCGGTCTCACCGTTGGTATCATGGACGCGCTGAAAACCACCGGAGGATTGTGGTTTGGCTGGAACGGCGAAATCAATGAAATCGGCGAGGATGACGAAGAGATGAACCTGTTCGAACAGGACAGCGTCACCTACGCCTCTTTTGGGCTGAACCAGAACGATTACGATCTTTATTACCTGCAATTTTCCAATGCCGTAATCTGGCCTGCGTTTCACTACCGGCTGGATCTGGTCAATTTCCAGCGGGAAGCCTGGGAAGGGTACTGCAGCGTCAATAAAATGCTGGCGAAACGCCTGCTGCCACTGCTTGAACCGGATGATATTCTGTGGATCCATGACTATCATCTGCTGCCGTTCGCCGCCGAGCTGCGCGAGCTGGGCGTCAATAACCGCATTGGTTTCTTCCTGCATATTCCGTTCCCGACCCCGGAAATCTTTAACGCACTGCCACCGCACAGTGAGCTGCTGGAGATGCTGTGTGATTACGATCTGCTGGGCTTCCAGACGGAAAACGACCGTACCGCCTTCCTGGAATGCCTGTCGCTGCTGACGCTGGTGCAGACCAAAGGAAAACAACACACCGCCTTTGGCAACCACTTCACCACTGAGGTTTACCCCATCGGGATAGAGCCGGACAGCATTAAAGAGATGGCGGAAGGCCCGCTGCCACCGAAGATGGCGGCGATGAAGAAAGATCTCGGGGATGCCAAGAACATTATTGCCTGCGAGCGGCTGGATTATTCCAAAGGGCTGCCGGAGCGTTTTCTGGCTTATGAAGAGCTGCTGGAAAACTATCCGGAGCATCGCGGGAAGATTCGCTATTCTCAGATTGCTCCAACTTCCCGTGGGGATGTGCAGGCCTATCAGGATATCCGCCACCAGCTGGAGACCGAAGCCGGACGAATTAACGGCAAATACGGCACGCTGGGCTGGACGCCGCTCTATTACCTGAACCAGCACTTTGATCGCCGCCTGCTGATGAAAATTTTCCGCCTGACGGACATCGGTCTGGTGACGCCCCTGCGCGACGGCATGAACCTGGTGGCGAAGGAGTATATTGCCGCTCAGAACCCTAAGGACCCGGGCGTACTGGTGCTATCACGTTTTGCCGGGGCAGCCAATGAACTGACTTCAGCGCTGATTGTGAACCCTTACGATCGTGGCGAAGTGGCTGCAGCATTGAATCAGGCGGCAACCATGCCGCTGAATGAACGTATTTCACGGTATAACGACATGATGGCAGTGCTGCGCAGAAACGATATTACCCACTGGCGCAAAACCTACCTGAAGGATTTGCAGGCGATACCGGCCCGCAGCAAGGAGCAGGGGGAGGCCAACAAAGTTGCCACCTATCCGCGACTAGCATAATGCATGCCAGCTAAAAAAAGGGCGATCTCAGATCGCCTTTTTTATTTGACTTTAGGAATCCTGGGAAGACAAAAAGAGCGATATAAGGGCCAGTTAAAAGAAAAAATGGTAAAAATGCGCCTTTTTACTCAAGAATCAGCACGCCGTGCCGATACTAACCCTGCAGGGGCAAAACCTGTGTGAAAACATTCACATCACTAATGTAATCGTCAGTTACATCTCCTGGCATGCTCTAAACACAAGCTTGGCGCGGCTTACAAAAGACAAACACTTCCTGATAAAAACCTGCGTTATGTCACATTTCACCGATCGTATTGCCTAACGATAGTCACATTCTGTGATTACTTTTCACACGTATCATAACTGCAATATACAGAATTTAATGCTGTATATTTTTGTAAATTCGGATACTTACTCTAATTTTGATCTAAATCACGTCACCGTTCCGTTTAATCTGCGTAAAAAGAATCGTTTTCATTTGAAAATGTATGCTGAAGGTTAAAAATTAACATAAAGTGCCCAATTTGGTTAGTTAGTGAACTAATCAACAGCTTTCCTGAAGGGTTTTTTTGTCAAATTTGCCCTAAAAGTGTGATCTGTATCACACTTTATCTAAAATTTGTCCTGGCTCTCGTTGTATCCAAAAATTAGAGCAGATAAAGTTGCGTTGTTTTCGGAATAGTCCTAAAACGGGAGCCGAAACAGGAAAGGATGATGTCAGGGAAGAGGAGATACTCAGGAGCAGTAACTGGCAAAATGAGTTAATGACTACTTTCTGTTAGGCCACCATTTTGGTAGCCATCAGCTTCGCAAACGTTTGGCTTCTGCCACTAAATTTTTTGCCATCTTTAGATTTACCAACCAGCAACCAAGGTAGCGGCGCAATCCGCAAACGTTTATGTAGCGTCAGTCAGGATGGATAAAAAATGGGTACATCAGAATTACTCAAACATATTTACGACATCAACTTGTCATATTTATTGCTTGCACAACGTCTAATTAACCAGGAAAAAGCTTCTGCTATGTTCCGTCTGGGTATCGACGAAGCGATGGCTGATGCGCTGTCTCAGTTAACCTTACCTGAAATGGTAAAACTGGCCGAAACCAATCAGCTGGTTTGTCAGTTCCGCTTTAACGATCACAATACGATTACCCGCTTAACGCAGGAATCCCGCGTGGACGATTTACAGCAAATCCACACCGGCATTCTGTTATCAAGCCGTTTATTACGCAACGTGTCGGAGAAAGCCGACGAGTTGCCGAAAAAGAGGGCGAGTTAATGAGCGAGAAAAGTATTGTTCAGGAAGCACGTGATATACAGCTGGCGATGGAGTTAATTTCGCTGGGTGCACGTCTGCAAATGTTAGAAAGCGAAACGCAACTGAGCCGCGGCCGTTTAATTAAACTTTACAAAGAACTGCGCGGCAGTCCGCCACCAAAAGGCATGCTGCCATTTTCTACCGACTGGTTTATGACATGGGAGCAGAATATTCATGCTTCAATGTTCTGTAATGCCTGGCAGTTTTTACTCAAAAGCGGGCTGAGTAAGGGCGTGGAGGCTGTGATCAAGGCCTATCGCCTGTACCTTGAGCAGTGCCCGCAACAGGACGAAGGCCCGCTGTTGGCGCTGACCCGTGCCTGGACCTTAGTCCGGTTTGTTGAGAGTGGAATGCTCGAACTGTCCGACTGCAAATGCTGCGGTGGCAGCTTTATTAACCACGCGCATCAGCCTGTTGGCAGTTTTGTCTGCAGCCTGTGCCAGCCGCCATCACGAGCGGTAAAAAGACGTAAACTTCTCCCGGAATCTGCCGATAACATTTCACAACTGCTGGATGAACAGGTTAAACAAGCCGTTTAATTAAGTTCGCCACGTGGAATGAATCCAGCAGCGGTAATTTAACCGCTGCTTTTTTTTTGCCCACGCAGGCCAACTAACCTGACGCAATCTGGTCATCTTCCACCCACACGTCAGCAGACGTAAGGATTTATTGTGTTAATTATTTTGGGGTACATCCTGGTTCTCGGGTCGGTGTTGGGCGGCTATGCAATGGTAGGCGGCCATATGGGGGCGCTTTATCAGCCCTCCGAACTGCTGATAATTGGTGGGGCAGGTATTGGCGCATTTATTGTGGGGAATAGTGGTAAAGCAATTAAAGCCACCATGAAATCCCTACCGCTGTTAATGCGTGGTGCTAAATATAATAAATCTGTCTATATGGATCTGATGGCTCTGCTGTATCGCCTGATGGCGAAATCCCGTCAGCAGGGCATGTTATCGCTGGAAGGCGATATTGAAAGCCCAAAAGAGAGTGAAATTTTCGCTAATTACCCGCGCATTCTTGCCGATAGTAGATTAGTGGACTTTATTACCGACTATTTGCGTCTGATGGTCAGCGGCAATATGAACGCCTTTGAGATCGAAGCGCTGATGGACGAGGAAATTGAAACTTACGAGCATGAGTGCGAAGTGCCGGCAACGGCGCTGCAAACGGTAGGGGACTCCCTTCCGGCATTCGGTATCGTCGCGGCGGTAATGGGGGTGGTGCATACGCTGGCTGCTGCTGACCGTCCTGCGGCAGAACTGGGTGCTTCGGTGGCGCATGCGATGGTGGGGACATTCCTCGGGATCCTGCTGGCGTACGGTTTTATTTCACCTCTGAGCGGTGTTCTGCGGCAGAAATGTGCGGAAACCACCAAGATGATGCAGTGCATCAAAGTAACGTTGCTCTCAAGTCTGAATGGTTATGCGCCGCAAATCGCCGTTGAGTTTGGCCGTAAGACACTCTACTCAACAGACCGACCGTCGTTTACCGAACTGGAGGAGCACGTCCGTAACGCCAAATCACCAGCGAAACAGACTTCGGATCAAGACGCATGAAGCATAACAATCACCCCATTATTCTGGTTAAGAAAAAGAAGCACAAAGGCCATGAAGGTGGGCATGGGTCATGGAAGATTGCTTATGCCGACTTCATGACTGCATTGATGGCGTTCTTCATGGTGATGTGGCTGATTTCAATCTCCACACCGGCGGAGCGGGTGAGCATTGCTGAGTATTTTAAAACACCGTTGAGAGTGGCTCTGACCGGAGGCACCCGCAGCAGTGAGAGCGTGAGCGTAATCCCTGGCGGTGGCGAAGACCCAACCCAGAAGAAAGGTGAAGTGCAAAAAGTTGTCGATATGGACGCGCAGAAACGCAAGCTGGATGACATTCGGCTGAACCGCCTGCGCGAAAAGCTGGATCAGCTGATTGAAGCCGATCCCCGACTGAAGGCGCTGCGTCCGCACTTGATCATCAACATGGTGGAAGAAGGACTGCGCATTCAGATTATCGACAGCCAGAACCGGCCGATGTTTAAGACCGGCAGTGCAGAGGTGGAACCGTACATGCGGGACATTCTGCGGGCTATTGCGCCGATCCTTAACGATATTCCGAACAAAATCAGCCTGGCGGGACACACGGATGATTTCCAGTATGCCAACGGTGACCGTGGATACAGCAACTGGGAATTGTCAACCGATCGTGCCAACGCCTCACGCCGTGAGCTGGTAACGGGCGGGCTGGATAGCGGCAAGATGCTGCGGGTTCTCGGCATGGCTGACACCATGAAGTTGAAAAACCGCGGCGCGAATGATGCCGTTAACCGCCGGATCAGCCTGCTGGTGTTGAACCATGACACCGAAATGCAGATTGAGAAGGAAAACTCGGAGAGTGACGCCGTGCAGCTAAGCGGCGACGATCCGGCGAGCCTTAAAGAGATAGCGGCACCGGCGATACCGTCCGGTGCCAACAATAACCCAGCCCCTCAACCACCAAAGGCTGGGACGGCAGGTACTCAGGACGTTCCGGGGGCATTCTCCTCAGGACGGCCAGACGCGCCAGCTGCCCAGACCGGTCGCGACTCACAGCAGAGGTGATACCGTGAGCATGGATATCAGCGATTTTTATCAGACGTTTTTCGATGAGGCCGATGAGTTACTGGCCGACATGGAACAACACCTGCTGGGGTTAGACCCGCAGGAACCAGATGCGGAGCAGATGAACGCTATCTTCCGCGCGGCCCACTCGATCAAAGGCGGGGCGGGTACTTTTGGTTTCACTGTTTTACAGGAAACCACGCACATTCTGGAAAACATCCTCGACGGTGCCCGCCGCGGTGAAATGCAGCTGAGCACCGATATCATCAACCTGTTTTTGGAAACCAAAGATATTATGCAGGAACAGCTGGATGCCTATAAAACCGCCACGGAACCGAATGCCGCGACGTTTGAATACATCTGTCAGGCCCTGCGCCAGCTGGCTCTGGAAGCCAGGGGTGAAGTGATTGCTCCACCAAAAACGCTGGCTGCTGAGCAACCCGCCGCGCCTGAAGTGGCTGCGGGTGGCCTGCGCCTGGCGCTGGTTGACCTGAAGGCAACGGAAATTCCGCTGATGCTGGAAGAGCTGGGGAACCTGGGCACGGTTTCTGATGTGGTAAAAGGGGAAACCTCCGTTGAGGTGACGCTGGACTCCTCTGTCAGCCCGGACGATATCGTGGCGGTGCTGTGCTTTGTCATTGAAGAGTCGCAGATTAAATTCCTCAATGCTGGCGCGGCTCCGGCGGCGGAAGAGGTTGCGAAAGCCGAAGTGGCAGCCACTCCTGAGCCTGAACTGGCTACGGTCACCGATATCACCCCGGCGGTGAAGCGTGAAGCCGTGAAAAAACCGGCGGCAGCCAAAGCCAGCGAATCTACCAGCATCCGCGTTGCGGTGGAAAAAGTTGACCAGCTGATCAACCTGGTCGGTGAGCTGGTGATCACCCAGTCGATGCTGGCTCAGCGTTCTGGCGAGCTGGACCCGGTGGCGCACGGCGATCTGCTGAACAGCATGGGACAGCTGGAGCGTAACGCCCGCGACCTGCAGGAATCGGTGATGTCAATTCGTATGATGCCGATGGAATACGTCTTCAGTCGCTTCCCTCGTCTGGTACGCGACCTTGCCAGCAAGCTCGGTAAAGAAGTGGAGCTGACGCTGCAGGGCAGCTCAACTGAACTCGACAAGAGCCTGATTGAACGCATCATGGACCCATTAACGCACCTGGTGCGTAACAGCCTGGATCACGGGATTGAATCCCCGGACAAACGTCTGGCTGCGGGCAAAGATGCGGTGGGCAACCTGACGCTTTCTGCGGAACATCAGGGCGGCAACATCTGCATCGAAGTGGTCGATGACGGTGCCGGTCTGAACCGCGAACGCATTCTGGCGAAGGCGCTCTCTTCTGGCTTGCCGGTCAGCGACGCCATGAGCGACGAAGAGGTCGGCATGCTGATCTTTGCCCCGGGCTTCTCCACAGCCGAGCAGGTGACAGACGTCTCCGGCCGTGGCGTGGGCATGGACGTGGTGAAACGTAACATCCAGGAGATGGGCGGCCACGTGGAAATTGCCTCTAAACAGGGCAAAGGCACCACCATCCGTATCCTGCTGCCGCTGACGCTGGCAATCCTCGACGGCATGTCAGTCCGCGTGGCTGATGAAGTGTTTATCCTGCCGCTGAACGCGGTGATGGAATCACTGCAGCCGCTGGCTGATGACCTGCATCCGCTGGCCGGAGGCGAGCGCGTGCTGGAAGTCCGTGGCGAATACCTGCCGCTGGTCGAGCTGTGGAATGTCTTTGATGTACAGGGTGCAAAAACCGAAGCCACTCAGGGCATCGTGGTGATCCTGCAGAGCGCGGGTAAACGTTATGCGCTGCTGGTTGACCAGCTGATTGGTCAGCACCAGGTGGTGGTAAAGAATCTGGAAAGCAACTATCGCAAAGTTCCGGGCATTTCGGCGGCGACCATCCTCGGTGATGGCAGCGTGGCGCTGATCGTCGATGTGTCGGCTCTGCAATCGCTCAACCGTGAAAAGCGTGTGGCCGGAGCCGCAGCCTGACTTTAACCGATTAAGGGTAGAACTATGACTGGAATGGCAACTGTCACTAAACTTGCTGGCGAAACCGTAGGGCAGGAGTTCCTGGTGTTCACACTGGGTGACGAAGAGTACGGTATTGATATTCTTAAGGTGCAGGAGATCCGCGGTTACGATCAGGTGACCCGCATCGCTAACACGCCTTCATTCATTAAAGGCGTCACTAACCTGCGCGGTGTTATCGTACCAATCATCGATCTGCGCATTAAGTTTGCTCAGCCGGATGTGGACTATAACGACAACACGGTGGTGATCGTGCTGAATCTTGAAGCGCGTGTGGTGGGTATAGTGGTGGATGGCGTGTCGGATGTGCTGTCACTGACGCACGAGCAAATCCGTCCTTCTCCGGAATTCGCGGTGACCATGTCCACCGAATATCTGACCGGTCTGGGTGCGCTCGGCGAGCGTATGCTGATCCTGGTGGATATTGAGAAGCTGCTGAACAGCGAAGAAATGGCGCTGATGGACACCCTGCGCAGCGCATAAGTGTTGTAGAAGGGACAAACGATTAAGGCCGATCGAGAGATCGGCCTTTGTATCCTTGCAGATCGTTGAAGTAATCATCCGTCATTGATATTTAAAGTAAAATATTTATCCACAAATTCTGATTCACGCCACATAAAGTTTCCGCTAAAACCTGCCGATAGATCCAGTGTTGAGCCACTTATACACACCAAGGGTCCATTATGTTCAAACGTATTAAGGTCGTCACCAGCCTGCTGTTAGTGATGCTGGTATTTGGTTCACTGCAGCTGCTGGCAGGGGGATTATTTATCAATGCGCTGACCGGCGATAAAAACAGCTTTTCCGTTGCCCAAAATTCGAGTGACAACATGTCGGCCTTTACGGACGCATTGATGGCTCTGAACCAAACCCGTATTGCTCTTAGCAGCGGCATGCTGCAGCTGCAGACTGAAAAATCAGACAGTGGCAGCAGTACTGCGCTGAGTGAGATTAACGGCACAGCGAAAAAAATGCTGGCCGCTGCGGATAAGTCTTTCGCACTGTACCAGGCAATTCCGGATACCAAAGGGATCGATCCGAAAATTGTCGAGCGTATGGAAAAAGATTACGACAGCTATGGCAAAGCTCTGACACAAATGCTGGCCCTGATGGACAGCAAGCAGCTGGATGAGATGGACAAACTGAATATTGAGCAGAAGCAGAATGATGTTCAGGAGGCTTACACCAGCTGGCGTGATGCACTGGGCGTGATCACCCGGCAGGGTGTGGTGGATAACCAGGCAGCGTACAGCAAAATGTTGTGGGTGATCGGCGCGGTGATGGTGCTGGTAATTGGCCTGATTGCGCTGTGCTGGATCGGCCTGCGCAGCATATTAATCAAACCGCTCCAGCAGAATATTGCGCACATCAGCCATATCGCCAGCGGCGATCTGACGCACAACATCAGCGTGGAAGGGCGCAACGAGATGACCCAGCTGGCAGCCAGTCTGCTGGAGATGCAGCAGGCTCTGGTGCGTACCGTCAGCGACGTGCGCGATGGCTCTGACGCCATATACACCGGGGCCAGTGAAATCGCCGCAGGTAACAACGACCTGTCAGCCCGTACCGAGCAGCAGGCTGCTTCGCTGGAGGAGACCGCTGCCAGCATGGAGCAGCTAACGGCCACCGTGAAGCAGAACGCCGAGAACGCCCGTCAGGCTTCCCAGCTGGCACTCAGTGCTTCTGAAACGGCTCTGAAAGGTGGCAAAGTGGTCGATGGAGTGGTGAAAACCATGAGCGATATTGCCGGGAGTTCGAAGAAAATTGCCGATATTACCAGCGTGATTGACGGCATTGCCTTCCAGACTAATATCCTGGCTCTGAACGCCGCCGTAGAAGCTGCGCGGGCCGGTGAGCAGGGCCGTGGGTTTGCTGTGGTCGCCGGTGAAGTGCGCAATCTGGCCCAGCGCAGCGCCCAGGCGGCGAAAGAGATCAAGAGCCTGATCGAAGACTCTGTGTCCCGCGTGGACAGCGGTTCAGTGCTGGTCGGCACGGCAGGTGAAACCATGAGCGATATCGTCAATGCGGTCACCCGCGTCACCGACATCATGGGCGAAATTGCCTCTGCGTCTGATGAACAGAGCCGTGGTATCGACCAGGTCGGCACTGCCGTAACGGAAATGGACCGCGTCACCCAGCAGAACGCCTCGCTGGTGGAAGAGTCCGCCACCGCTGCCGCCGCGCTGGAAGAGCAGGCCAGCCGTCTGACCCAGTCTGTTGCCGTGTTCCGCGTGCGCAAAGAACAGGGGATCAAACCTGCAGCGCCTGCAGTGCGTAAGACGGCTCAGCCAGTGATGCGCAAAGCCGCCGCAGCAGCGGTTGCAGACCAGGGTAACTGGGAAACCTTTTGAGTACTGAAAAGGCAGGGGACCAATCACTTCTCCCCCCTGCTGATGAGAGCTGCACGCATGCAGGGCCGGAATCGCTTCCACCCATGATGATGAGTTGCACTTCAGAATCCTCTTTCGCCCGGCAATCGGTGGATTCTGTGATAAAGATCCCGGTCAGACTGCCGATAACAGAGCCAATTGGCCCTGTACAGAGGTAGTTATGTTCAAGCGTGTAAAAGTTGTCACTGGCCTGGTATGCGTGCTGGTGTTATTTGCTGTTCTGCAGCTGGGTACCGGTGGGTTGTTTTTCCAGACGGTACACAGTGATAAAGAGAATTTTGCTTTCAACCAGCGCCTGCGCGTTTTGCAGCAGGCAATGGGTAGCTCGTGGATCTCGCTGGTTCAGGCCCGCAACACGCTGAACCGGGCCGGTATCCGCTATCTGCTGGATGCTAATCAGTCAGGTTCGGGCGCCACGGTGAAAGAGCTGCTGACCGAGGCGCAGAGCGACCTCGATCTGGCGGATAAATCGCTGGCGGTGTTCAATGCCAACATGTCGGAAAACGGTAAAACGGCAGAGAACGTGAAAGCGCTGCAGGCGAGTTATCTGCAGTTGCATGACGCGCTGTCTCAGCTGATTGGGATGATGCAAAACGGCCGATTTAACGACTTCGTTGCCCAGCCAACGCAGAGCTATCAGGACCACTTCGATAAAATCTACAACGAGTGGCTGGAAACCAATAACCAGCTGACGGCAAAAGGGATCCAGGCTAACCAGGATGCCTGGCAGCGTACTATATGGACGCTGCTGGGCGTGCTGCTGATCTTGCTGACGGTCATCGCTGTGGCGTGGCGCGGGATCTATAAAATCCTGCTGCGTCCGCTGAAAACCAACATCGACCATATCCGTCAAATCGCCAGTGGCGACCTGACCCAGTCGATTGAGGTGGATGGCCGCAACGAGATGACCCAACTGGCAGAAAGCCTGCGCGATATGCAGCAGTCCCTGGTGCGTACGGTCAGCGATGTTCGCGATGGCTCAGATGCGATCTATACCGGTGCCAGCGAAATCTCGGCCGGGAATAACGATCTCTCTTCGCGTACCGAGCAGCAGGCAGCCTCGCTGGAAGAGACCGCTGCCAGCATGGAGCAGTTAACCGCCACCGTGAAGCAGAACGCCGAGAACGCACGTCAGGCTTCTAAGCTGGCGCTCAGCGCTTCGGAAACCGCGCAGAGGGGCGGCAAAGTGGTGGATGGCGTGGTGAAAACCATGAACGACATCGCCGGAAGCTCCAAGAAAATTGCTGATATCACCAGCGTGATTGACGGCATTGCTTTCCAGACCAACATCCTCGCCCTGAACGCCGCCGTGGAGGCTGCGCGTGCCGGTGAACAGGGCCGAGGATTTGCTGTGGTGGCCGGGGAAGTACGTAACCTGGCGCAACGCAGTGCCCAGGCGGCAAAAGAGATTAAAGGCCTGATTGAAGACTCGGTGGCGCGAGTTGATACCGGCTCAGTGCTGGTGGAAAGCGCCGGTGAAACGATGGCGGATATCGTCAGTGCCGTGACCCGTGTGACCGACATTATGGGCGAAATCGCCTCGGCTTCTGACGAACAGAGCCGCGGCATCGATCAGGTAGGCACTGCCGTGACCGAGATGGACCGCGTCACCCAGCAGAACGCCTCGCTGGTGGAGGAGTCCGCTGCTGCTGCTGCCGCGCTGGAAGAACAGGCCAGCAGGTTGTCTCAGGCTGTCGCAGTGTTTCGCGTACGTAAAGAAAATGTCATCCAGGCCGTTAACAGCACTAAGAGCAATAAAAACGTCCTGCTGACACCTGCTGTTGCCCCGCGCAAAGCGCTGGCTGCACCGGTGTCCAGTGACAACTGGGAAACCTTTTAACACTATTTTTTTGCCGCCCGCGTTGGGCGGCAAAACCTGGAGACTTTGATGATCAGTCGGCTTCGCATTGCTACCACCATCATCTTTCTGCTCGGCCTGTTTTGTATCATGCAGATTGTTGGCAACGGTCTGTCATTTAACTCATTTCGTCTGGATGCCCGTAATCTGCACGACGTTGAAGTCAGCGGCAACCAGCGCGACGCGCTCGGTCAGACCTGGGCTGAGTTATTGAGCGCCCGCGTGACATTAAGTCGTGCCGGAACCCGCGCGGCACTGAGCCTGCCACGCGATCAGATAACAAGTTTGATGGCAAAGGCTCAGGAAGATCTGGATGCTGCCGATAATGCTTATAAGCAGTTCGAAGCTATCGGGGTGGTGACGCCGGAAGGCGCTCAGCTTAAGAAAGCGATAAAGGTCGAATATGACAATTACTCGCAGGAGCTGGCCCATCTGATTGTTTACCTGCAGAACTTCCAGCTGCAGGATTTTCTGGACTCTCCGACACAGGGTAAGCAGGACAAGTTTCAGGCTGAGTACAACCAGTGGATGGTGCATATCGACCAGCTGCGCCAGCACGCCAGCGAGGCAGGGCAGGGTTTTTACGCTCAGTCTAAGATTATTTTCATTGTCACCGTGGCGCTGTCACTGCTGGTGACAATGGCGGGTATGTGGTGGGTCAGAAAAGCGGTTATCGCGCCGCTGGCCCTGATGCGCGGACACTTTGAGCGCATCGCCTCGGGTAACCTGGCGGGGGAGATTACCGTTGAGGGGCGCAACGAACTGGGCCAGCTGTTTGCCAGTTTGCAGGCGATGCAGGCTTCTCTGGCGGGCACGGTCAGCAGCGTACGAGATGGCACGCATGCGATGCAAACCGGCATCCGGGAGATTGCGTCAGGCAACAATGATTTGTCGTCACGCACCGAGCAACAGGCAGCCTCGCTGGCGGAAACGGCAGCCAGCATGGAGCAGCTCACGGCCACGGTGACCGGTAATGCTGAGAATGCCCGCCAGGCTTCGCAGCTGGCCAGAGAGGCTTCCACCACCGCTCTTAAAGGCGGTGCGCTTACCAGCGACGTGGTGAACACCATGAGTGAGATTGCCCGCAGTTCGAAGAAGATTGGTGACATTACCGGCGTGATCGACGGCATCGCGTTCCAGACTAATATCCTGGCACTCAACGCTGCAGTTGAAGCGGCACGGGCCGGAGAACAGGGAAGAGGGTTTGCGGTGGTGGCCGGTGAAGTCCGCAATCTTGCACAGCGCAGCGCTCAGGCGGCCAAAGAAATTAAAGTGCTGATCGAAGAATCGGTCAGTCGTGTGGACCAGGGATCGGTTCAGGTGGCCTCAGCCGGTGAAACCATGGACGAAATTGTCCGCTCGGTGGCAAGGGTGAACGACATCATGGGCGAGATCGCCTCTGCCTCTGATGAGCAGCGTAGCGGCATCGAACAGGTTGCCCTCGCGGTCAGTCAGATGGACCAGGTCACGCAGCAGAACGCCGCGCTGGTAGAGGAAGCGGCAGCAGCAACGGAAGCACTTGAATCACAGGCCGATCATCTCACCGGGGCAGTGAGGAAGTTCTCGCTCGATGCAGACAAGCCGGAGCAGGTCGCCGTACAGGCATTCAGGGAAAATAACCTTGTTTTAACCCCTTAATCTGTACTTTGCAGGGTGGTATTACATGAAAAAATCGACGTTGTTAGCACCGCCCGAAAACGCAACGCTGCTGGCTCAGATGGTCCAGCGCCTGCCGTTATCGGATACGCATTTTAAGCGTATCAGTCAGTTGATTTATCAGCGGGCAGGTATCGTTCTCGCCGATCACAAGCGGGAAATGGTTTACAACCGCCTGGTGCGCAGGTTGCGGATGTTGGGCATCGACGATTTTGGTCGTTACCTTGCGCTGTTGGAAAACGATATTAACAGCCCGGAATGGCAGGCTTTTGTTAACTCACTGACCACCAACCTGACGGCATTTTTCCGTGAGGCGCACCACTTTCCGATTCTGGCAGATCATGCCAAACGTCGCAGTGGCAGCTTTAACGTCTGGTGTGCGGCGGCGTCAACTGGCGAGGAACCTTATTCCATTGCCATGACGCTGAGTGAAACGTTGGGTAGTGGACCGGGCAAGTACCAGGTTCACGCCACGGACATCGACACCCAGGTGCTGGAAAAAGCACTGGCTGGCGTATACCGGCAGGAGGAGCTTCGCACGCTGTCCCCACAGCAGCTGCAGCGCTTTTTCTTCCGCGGTACCGGCCCGCATTCAGGCATGGTTCGCGTGCGTCCGGAGCTGGCGAACTCGATCGCTTTTGCGCAGCTAAACCTGCTGGCGAACGACTGGGCGCTGCCCGGCCCGTTTGATGCGATTTTCTGTCGCAACGTGATGATCTATTTCGATAAAGAGACACAAGAGAAGATTCTGCGGCGTTTTGTACCGCTGCTGAAACCCGGAGGCATTTTGTTTGCCGGGCATTCGGAGAACTTCAGCCAGATTAGCAAAGAGTTTTATCTGCGCGGCCAGACGGTCTACGGACTGACTAAGGATAGATAATGGGCAAAATCAGAGTGTTATGTGTTGACGATTCCGCACTGATGCGTCAGCTGATGACGGAAATCATCAACAGTCATTCGGACATGGAAATGGTTGCCTCCGCACCCGATCCACTGGTGGCAAGGGATTTAATTAAAGAATTCAATCCTGATGTGCTGACGCTGGATGTTGAAATGCCGCGGATGGACGGACTGGATTTTCTGGAAAAACTGATGCGGTTGCGTCCGATGCCGGTGGTGATGGTCTCCTCACTGACCGGGAAAGGATCGGAAGTGACGCTGCGGGCGCTGGAGCTGGGTGCGGTGGACTTTGTCACCAAACCTTCTCTGGGCATTCGCGAGGGCATGCTGGCCTACAGCCAGATGATTGCCGATAAGGTTCGCGCGGCTTCCAGAGCCAAACTGCACGCCCGTGGGCCAATGCCTGCACCGGTGATGCTGAAAGCCGGACCGCTGCTGAGTAGTGAGAAACTGATTGCGATTGGCGCCTCAACCGGTGGTACCGAAGCCATCAGGCATGTGCTGCAGCCTCTACCGGCAACCAGCCCGGCGCTGCTGATCACTCAGCATATGCCACCAGGCTTTACCCGCTCGTTTGCCGAGCGACTGAACAAGCTGTGCCAGATCACGGTGAAAGAGGCAGAAGATGGTGAGCGTATCTTACCAGGCCATGCCTATATCGCCCCTGGCGCGATGCATCTGGAGCTGTCCCGAAGCGGGGCCAACTACCAGGTAAAACTGAATGAAGGGCCGCCGGTGAACCGTCATAAGCCGTCGGTGGACGTGTTGTTCAAATCAGTGGCGCAGTATGCGGGCCGTAACGCCGTTGGGGTGATCCTGACCGGCATGGGCAACGATGGGGCGGCAGGCCTGCTGGCAATGAACAAGGCCGGGGCCTGGACCATCGCGCAGAACGAAGCGAGCTGTGTGGTCTTTGGCATGCCCCGTGAGGCCATCGCCCTCGGGGGAGCCAGTGAAGTGGTGGATCTCCACCAAATCAGTCAGCACATGCTGGCAAAAATTAGCGCCGGACAGGCATTACGTATCTAACGCAGCGCCCGTCCCGCGGGGCTACAAAAAACAGGAGTAAGTATGGCTGATAAAAATATGCGGTTTCTGGTGGTCGACGACTTTAACACCATGCGTCGCATCGTCCGGAACCTGTTGAAAGAACTCGGCTTCAACAACGTTGAAGAAGCAGAAGACGGTGTTGATGCACTGACCAAGCTGCGCGCGGGGGGGTACGACTTCGTGATCTCCGACTGGAACATGCCCAACATGGACGGCCTGGAACTGCTGCAGACCATTCGTGCCGACGGCACGCTGGGCAAGCTGCCGGTGCTGATGGTGACGGCAGAAGCGAAGAAAGAGAACATTATTGCGGCTGCTCAGGCGGGTGCCAGTGGCTATGTTGTTAAACCTTTTACTGCTGCCACCCTTGAAGAGAAGTTAGGTAAGATCTTCGAAAAACTGGGTATGTAAGGAGCCGAGATGAGCGAACTTCCGAAACCGAGTGTTGATGCGGATCCGGCGCACGACATTATCTCCCGAATTGGTTCGCTGACGCGGATGCTGCGCGACAGCCTGCGTGAGCTGGGACTGGATCAGGCCATTGCTGAAGCGGCGGAAGCCATTCCCGACGCCCGCGATCGCCTGGATTACGTTGTGCAAATGACCGCTCAGGCGGCCGAACGTGCTCTGAACTGCGTGGAGGCTGCGCAACCACGTCAGACACTGATGGAAGATGGAGCGAAGGCGCTGAAAGGGCGCTGGGATGAGTGGTTTGAAAATCCCATCGAACTGGCAGATGCCCGCTCTCTGGTTTCGGATACCCGTGGTTATCTGGAATCCGTGCCGGGGCACACTGGCTTTACCAATGCCCAGCTGATGGAAATCATGATGGCACAGGATTTCCAGGACCTCACCGGGCAGGTGATCAAACGCATGATGGATGTGATCCAGGAAATTGAGCGCCAGCTGCTGATGGTGTTACTGGAGAACATGCCGGAACAGCCCGTGCGTCCGAAAAAGGATGCTGACAGCCTGCTCAACGGCCCACAGATCAACGGTACCGCGCCTGGCGTCGTGGCAAACCAGGATCAGGTCGATGACCTGCTGGACAGCCTCGGGTTCTGATTCTGGCGGTGCACATAACTTGTTCGGGGTGAATAAATTTGCCGCATGAAGGCTAAACCAATCAGTTGTAAGGGGGGAATTTATTCCGCCCATGTTGAGAACGTGCCCTTCGAATAATCAAGCCGCCAGGTCGGGATTCCCCCCGGCCTGGCGGCTTGCCGTCTCTGTTTTTCACCATCCGTTAAATAACCCCCTTTTTACGTGTTTACTCGCGGCATTATCCCTGCGCCAATTTGTCATGCTAGCTGAAAATTCCGTACTGAAGGTTAATTGCCGTGGCCGGGGACAGCGAAGAGGAAAAGACCGAAGCCGCAACCCCCCACCGACTTGAGAAAGCACGAGAGGAAGGACAAATCCCGCGTTCGCGCGAACTGACCTCCGTGCTGATGTTGGTGGCGGGACTGAGTATTTTGTGGATCGGTGGCGGATCTCTGGCACAGAAAGTCGGCTCGCTGCTGGCTCAGGGCCTCAACTTCAATCATTCGGTGGTGAGCGACACCAGCCAGATGCTGCGTCTGATCAGCAATCTGTTAATGCAGGCCGTGTTTGCGCTGTTGCCGATGATGGCCGGTCTGGTACTGGTGGCGATTGCTGCGCCAATGCTGCTCGGCGGGGTGGTGATCAGTGGCAAAGCGATCAAGGTCGACTTTGGCAAAATGAACCCGCTGAAGGGATTAGCGAAACTGGTGTCGGCGCAGACGGCGGCTGAACTGCTGAAATCGGTACTGAAAGCGATTCTGGTAGGTATCGTCACCTGGCTAAATATCCGCCATCACTGGCCGGATATGCTCAGGCTGATAAGCGAATCACCTTACACCGCGCTGGCCAGCTCACTCAATATGATCGCCCTGAGCTGCATCCTGGTGGTGTTTGGCCTGATGCCAATGGTGGGCTTTGACGTGTTCTGGCAGCTGTACAGCTACTTCAAAGGGCTGCGGATGACCCGCCAGGACATTCGTGATGAATACAAACAGCAGGAAGGTGACCCGCACGTTAAAGGGCGTATTCGCCAGCAAATGCGAGCCGCAGCACGCCGCCGCATGATGGCCGATGTGCCGAAAGCCGACGTGATTGTCACCAACCCGACGCACTATTCTGTCGCCCTGCAGTATGACGAGCGCAAAATGAGCGCGCCGAAAGTGGTGGCGAAAGGGGCAGGTGAAATCGCCCTGCGTATCCGTGAACTGGGTAAAGAACACCGGATCCCTGTTTTAGAAGCGCCGCCGCTGGCGCGTGCATTGTACCGACACAGTGAAATTGGCCAGCATATTCCGGGAACGTTATATGCGGCTGTTGCTGAAGTCCTGGCCTGGGTCTGGCAGCTCCGTCGATGGAAGCTTGAGGGCGGCCTGGCTCCGAAAAAACCTGCTAATTTACCCGTGCCGGAAGCACTGGACTTTAGCCCACGAGAAGAAGACTGATGGCGAATCTGGCCGCTTTATTACGGTTACCCAATGTTAAAGATACCCAATGGCAGGTAATGGCCGGGCCGGTGTTGATCCTGATGATTTTGTCGATGATGGTGCTGCCGCTGCCGGCCTTCATCCTTGATCTGCTGTTCACCTTTAACATCGCGTTGTCGATTATGATCCTGCTGGTGGCGATGTTCACCCAGCGGACACTGGAGTTCGCCGCTTTCCCGACCATTCTGCTGTTCTCAACGCTGCTGCGCCTGGCGCTGAACGTCGCCTCAACCCGTATCATTCTGATGGAAGGGCATACCGGTGCCGGTGCGGCTGGTCACGTGGTGGAAGCCTTCGGTCACTTCCTGGTCGGCGGTAATTTCGCCATCGGTATCGTGGTGTTTATTATCCTGGTGATCATTAACTTTATGGTGATTACCAAGGGTGCTGGCCGTATCGCCGAAGTGGGCGCGCGTTTCGTGCTCGACGGGATGCCCGGTAAACAGATGGCGATTGACGCCGACCTGAACGCCGGACTGATTGGCGAAGATGAAGCGAAAAAGCGCCGTTCTGAAGTGACTCAGGAAGCTGACTTCTACGGTTCAATGGACGGTGCGAGTAAATTCGTTCGCGGAGACGCCATCGCCGGGATCATGATTATGGTGATCAACGTGATCGGCGGTCTGTTGGTGGGCGTTATTCAGCATGGAATGGACGTTGGCCACGCGGCAGAAAGCTACACCCTGTTGACCATCGGTGATGGTCTGGTGGCGCAGATCCCGGCACTGGTAATCTCTACCGCAGCCGGTGTTATCGTGACCCGCGTCAGCACCGACCAGGACGTTGGCGAGCAGATGGTGACCCAACTGTTCAAAAATCCGCGCGTGATGATGCTGAGCGCTGGCGTACTGGGGATGCTGGGGATGGTGCCGGGGATGCCGAACTTCGTGTTCCTGCTGTTCACTGCCGCACTGCTCGGGCTGGCCTGGTATATCCGCGGGAAAGAAAGTAAGCCGAAAGCCGAACCGCAGAGCAGCCTGGTGAAAACCGCTGAAACGCCGGCGAACGTTGAAGCCTCCTGGACCGACGTGCAGCTGGAAGATTCTCTGGGGATGGAAGTGGGTTACCGGCTGATCCCGATGGTGGATCATATGCAGGACGGCGAGCTGCTGGGACGCATCCGCAGCATCCGTAAGAAGTTCGCCCAGGAGATGGGCTTCCTGCCGCCGGTGGTGCATATCCGTGACAATATGGATCTGCCGCCTGCCCGCTACCGTATTCTGATGAAAGGAGTCGAAATTGGCAGCGGGGATGCCTATCCTGGCCGCTGGATGGCGATCAATCCGGGCACGGCCGCCGGAACTCTGCCTGGCGAGGCGACCATTGATCCGGCCTTCGGACTGGCTGCCATCTGGATCGACAGCGCGCTGAAAGAGCAGGCACAAATTCAGGGCTTCACCGTGGTGGAAGCCAGTACCGTGGTGGCTACTCACCTCAACCACCTGATTGGTCAGTACGCCAGCGATTTGTTCGGTCGTCAGGAAGCACAGCAGCTGCTGGACCGTGTGACCCAGGAGATGCCGAAGCTGACCGAAGATTTGATCCCCGGCGTGATTACCCTGACCACGCTGCACAAAGTCTTGCAGAACCTGCTGTCTGAGCGCGTTTCTATCCGTGATATGCGTACCATTATCGAAACGCTGGCGGAACACGCTTCCGTACAGACTGACCCACAGGAACTGACAGCGGTAGTGCGTGTGGCGCTGGGGCGTGCGATCACTCAGCAGTGGTTCCCTGGCAACGGCGAAGTGCAGGTTATCGGGCTGGATACCACGCTGGAACGTCTGCTGCTGCAGGCTCTGCAGGGCGGTGGCGGTCTGGAACCTGGCCTGGCAGACCGCCTGCTGGCACAGACTCAGGGCGCACTGGCTCATCAGGAGTCGCTGGGCGCGCCGCCGGTGCTGCTGGTTAACCATCCGCTTCGTGCGCTGCTGGCCCGCTTCCTGCGTCGCAACCTGCCGCAGCTGATGGTGATCTCTAATCTGGAACTGACCGATAACCGTCAAATCCGCATGACGTCAACTATTGGTGGAAACTGATGAGGCAGGCACTGCTGTTCCTGCTTTGTCTGCCCGGTCTGGCATTGGCCGGAGGAGCCTGGCAGGCCAGCGGCACCGGCCCGGGATTACAGAATCGGGGCATGCAGGCGTTCTCTCCGGCACTCAGCGCACCGGAAGCGGTGCAGGGGGCAATGACGCAGATCTCCTGGCGTTACACGTTGACCGGTCCGGCACCTTCCGGGCTGATTGTTCACCTCTGCGCGCAGAGCCGTTGTGTGGTTCTTGAGGGAGCCAGCGGCAGTACGCGCGGGCTGACTAACGTTAACGCAGCGGAGAATCTGCATTTTGTGTATGGCGTACAGGGGAAGGGGAAGCTGCCGCGAGCACTGCGGGTGCTCAGTAACGAAGTGATGGTGAACTACCAATAAGGTTGGCGTATGTGGCCGGAGTCAATTTCGGTGTGGGCGGAGTGAATTCCGCCCTGCGAACATGCCCGCTTAAACTGTGGTGAATCGGATCTCTCCGACTCACCACGTAGCTGACAGGTTTACATTCTTTCTACGGTTTCAATCCCTAACGTTTCCAGACCCTGTTTCAGGGTTTTCGCCGTCAGCAGCGCCAGCTTCAGGCGGCTCTGCTTCGTCACTTCATCTTCCGCAGCCAGAATCGGGCAGTGTTCATAGAAACCAGAGAACAGACCGGCCAGATCGTACAGATAGGCACACATCACGTGCGGCGTACCATCACGGGCAACCTGAGTGATCGTCTCTTCAAATTGCAGCAGACGCACGGCCAGCGCCGCTTCACGATCTTCTCCAATAGCTGTTTTCCCGTTGACTGAAGCTTCATCAATCCCGGCCTTACGGAAGACCGAGAGCACGCGGGTGTAGGCATACTGCATGTAAGGCGCAGTGTTACCTTCAAAGGCCAGCATGTTATCCCAGTCGAAGATGTAGTCAGTGGTCCTGCTCTTGGACAGGTCGGCATATTTAACCGCGCCAATACCCACAATGTTGGCAAGCTTCGTGAGCTCATCAGCAGGCATATCCGGGTTCTTTTCGCTGACCAGACTGGTGGCACGCTCAACGGCTTCATCCAGCAGGTCGGACAGCTTGATGGTGCCACCGGCGCGAGTTTTAAACGGTTTACCGTCTTTACCCAGCATCATGCCGAAAGCATGGTGTTCTAACGGCACTGACTCTGGCACATAACCGGCTTTACGGACGATGGTCCACGCCTGCTGCAGGTGCTGATGCTGGCGGGAGTCGATGTAATAGAGCACGCGATCGGCATGCAGCGTCTCGTAACGATATTTGGCGCAGGCGATATCGGTGGTGGTATAGAGGTAGCCGCCATCTTTTTTCCGGATGATCACACCCATCGGATCGCCGTCTTTATTCTTGTACTCGTCGAGGAACACCACGGTGGCACCTTCGCTTTCCACCGCCAGGCCTTTAGCCTTCAGGTCTGTGACAATGCCAGGCAGCATATCGTTATACAGGCTTTCACCCATCACATCTTTACGGGTGAGGGTGACATTCATGCGGTCATAGATCAGCTGATTTTGCGACATGGTGATGTCGACCAGTTTCTTCCACATTTTACGGCAATATTCGTCGCCGCCCTGTAGCTTAACCACGTAACCACGGGCACGCTCTGCAAAGACCGGATCTTCGTCGTAAGTGCGCTTCGCTTCACGGTAGAAGACTTCCAGATCCGCCAGCGCGATCTCTTCGTGATGTTCGTTCTGCTGCTTCTCCAGGAAAGCGATCAGCATGCCAAACTGCGTACCCCAGTCACCCACGTGGTTAGCCCGGATTACATTGTGACCCAGAAATTCCAGCGTACGAACCGCAGCATCGCCGATGATGGTGGAGCGGACGTGCCCGACGTGCATCTCTTTTGCGACGTTAGGCGCAGAGTAGTCGATAACCACTGTCTGAGGAGTTACTGGTGTGACGCCCAGGCGCGGGGCATTCACCACGCTGTCAACCTGTGCGGAGATCCACTCCTTATCAAGGAACAGGTTAATAAAGCCGGGTCCGGCAATCTCAATCTTGCTGACAATGCCCTGCAGATCCAGATGAGTCAGCACTTCTTCAGCCAGTTGTCGGGGCGCCTTTCCCAGTTTTTTCGCCACGGCCATCATGCCGTTTGCCTGGTAATCACCAAACTGCGCTTTAGCGGACTGACGAACCTGCGGCTCGCAATCGGCCGGAGCCCCTGCTGCGATCATCGCCTGACTGACTTTTTCTGAGAGAAGAGCCTGAATATTCACCGGGTTACCTTATATGCTGAAAAAGACCTGCGCCGGGAAGCACAGGCCGTCATTCTGTACGATGTCCGACAGCGAGACACTCTGCTACCGTCTGACACCGCTAAAAAATAAGGGGAAAAGTATACTGCATTTTAACTGCAGTTATCCAGGAACCTGAAGGGATGGCGGGAAACAGTGCTGTGTCTGCGTCCCGCCCAAAAGAATTAAGAATTAAGAACGACGGCGGCCAGGCCGATGTGGGCTCGCGATGGTGGTTTTGTGATTACGCACCTTCCAGTGGCGTACCAGAGCAAAGCCCATCATAACGATTAGCACTGCGACAAGTATCAACATTAGCATTTTGCTATTCCTTGTGAGAGGTTCGGGACAAATCTATAAGAATCCAGACTACCTCACAATGTAGTGACAATGATTTAGGATAAGTCTCATTGTATAAATTTAACTAAACTAAAACATTAAGTTAAGAACTATTTTCCAAATAAAAAACTGGATCTGAGCCAGTTAAAACTGAGAAAATCCGATTAAATCGCATTAATTTTACTCTGTTGGCAGGGCCGTCTTGGGTTTGGCAGAGGTTTTACTGGATCTGTATCGTTCCGATAAGAAAAACTTAATGTTCAGAGTTATTACAGTAATGAAGAGGAATGGCGATGTTTGAGGCTAAAATTGCCGATGAATTAAGCGATCTGGCTAATGATTTGCCCTTTTTTTTACAATCCCTTTACGATTTGGCAAACCGTTTAGGATTGGATCTCTCCGGGCTGGAAGTGGACCATATTGCAGTACGATGTCATCAAAACACCACGGCGGAACGATGGAAACAAGGTTTTTTACAGCATGGAGTGCTGCTTTCAGAGAAAGAGATCAACGGCAGACCGATAGCGTTGTTCGAACTGATCACTCCACTGCTGATTGGCCCCTGGAAAATTAGCGTTGTTGAACTTCCCTGGCCGGGAGAGAAGCGCTATCGCCATGAAGGCTGGGAGCATTTCGAAATTGTATTACGGGGTGAGGAAGCCGGGTTGGCAGCCCGTGCGCTGGCGCTTTGCTCTGATGAAGGGTTGACTGAACCGGGGATTTCAATCAAAAACAGTGCGCCAAAAGGAGAGGGGGAAAGTTTACCTAATCCCACCCTGGCACTGTCTGACGGGAGGGTCACCATCAAGTTCCATCCCTGGAGCCTGAAAGAGATTGTGGAGAGTGAGTTATAACGTGTTGGCACGCGGCAGAGTTCTGACCGCGCTCTCCATCCGGCGCAGCGCCTCATTGACCAGATCGCGCGTGCTGCCGAAGTTGAAGCGGACAAAAGCATCGTCACCGAAATCACGCCCGGGGGAAAACCCCAGCCCGTGACGTTCAAAGAACAGCGCTGGGCTGGCAACATCCAGCTCGCTGGCATCAATCCAGGCAAGATATGTGGCTTCCGGTGCGATCAGCGACAGTCCACCGATTTCATTGACACGCTGAGTCAGTAAATCGCGGGTGTCGCGCAGGTAGCCGATCTGCTGATCCAGCCACGGCTGGCCCTCTTTCCAGGCCGCTGTGGCGGCAACGAAAGCCAGGATATCGACGCCGGGTACGATACCCTGACGCACGGCGGTGAAGCGGCGGCGTAACTCCTTATCAGGAATGATGGCCAGCGAAGCGCCCAGGCCCGCAATGTTAAAGGTTTTGGAAGGCGAGAGCAGGGTGACCGAGCGCTGCTGGGCATCTTCACTCAGGCTGGCAAATGGAATGTGCTTCA
This sequence comes from Erwinia sp. 009765445, assembly GCF_058137865.1. Classification (NCBI taxonomy): domain Bacteria; kingdom Pseudomonadati; phylum Pseudomonadota; class Gammaproteobacteria; order Enterobacterales; family Erwiniaceae; genus Erwinia; species Erwinia sp. 009765445. The sequence goes on along the minus strand of NZ_JBYUWC010000001.1, from coordinate 240,981 downwards.
CACCTGGTTCCAGCAGCAGATCGCAGTGGATTTCATCGGAGCAGACAATCAGGTCGTGCTGTCGGGCAAAGCGCAGTTGCTCTTCAAGCTCCTCCCGACGATAGACGGTGCCGCCCGGATTATGGGGATTACAGAGCATCAGCAGTTTTTCACTGCCGGTCATCTGAGGAACGAGGGCGGCCAGATCCATGACCCAGCGCTCTCCTTCCAGCCGCATCTGGGCATTCAACTGGCTGCGGTTAGCGAGTTTAGCCGCAGAGCGGAACGGCGGATAAATGGGGGTGGGTGCGATAGTTCCCTGATGCTCGTCAGTAAAGGCGCGTACGGCGATATTCAGCCCGCTGACCACGCCGGGTAAAAATACCAGCCATTCCGGGTTTATTTGCCACTGGTAGCGTTCTGCCATGCGGGCGATCACCACGTCGATTAACTCAGCGGGTGGACTGCCGTAACCAAAAATACCGTGATCGACGCGCTGCTTTAGTGCGGTAATAATGCACTCAGGAGAACGAAAATCGGTGTCGGCTACCCATAATGGCAGAATGTCCCGATCGCCATATTTCTGCCATTTAAGGCTATCGCTGTGACGGCGATCTATCCGTTGGTCAAAATTGCATGCCATGTTAGTGATTCCCGTTAATATAAATCTTAAGTTCTTCAGTCAGACTAAACATCGGGACTCATTTACACAACCAGCCAGCAGTCATTAACAGGAGGATGGGATGCTAAAACTGGAAGTATGCTGCTATGGAGTCGATTGTGCTTCAGCCGCCGAGAAAGCGGGAGCCGATCGTATAGAATTGTGCGCCGCCCCTTCTGAAGGAGGGTTAACCCCTTCTGCCGGTAGCCTGATACAGGCGCGCGAGGCGGTCACCATTCCGGTTCACCCCATAGTGCGACCGCGCGGCGGGGATTTTTGCTTTACCACTACCGAATTTAATGAAATAAAATCGGATATAGCATTTATTCGGGAATTGGGTTTTCCCGGGCTGGTGGTAGGAATGCTTGACGTTGACGGCCATATTGATCTGCCGCGAATGCAGCAGGTGATGGCACTCTGTGAAGGCATGGCAGTGACATTCCATCGGGCTTTCGATCTCTGCCACAGTCCGATAGTGGCGCTGCAACAGCTGACCGATTTAGGGGTTGCACGCATCCTGACGTCGGGACAGCAGCAGAGTGCGGAAAGCGGATTGATGTTGCTGAAGGAACTTAATCGCGTCACCCGTGGTCCAATCATCATGGCTGGCGCAGGTGTGCGCCTCAGCAATTTGCAAAAGTTTATTGATGCTGGCCTGAGCGAGCTTCACAGCTCGGCCAGTCAGCGTGTCGCCTCACCTATGCGCTACCGTAAAGCAGGTGTTTCGATGAGTTCCGTGGCTGAAACCGATGAATTCAGCCGAACCTGCGTGGACAGTGATATGGTGGAAGCCATGAAAGTCGCGATGTCTCACCGTTCGCCAGTCAGAGTCGCCTGACAACCGGTTTTGCCGCGCAGCACGCCAGTTCAGCGACGTGATGTTTGCAAGTACCAGGCCCCATCGTTTTGATGGGGCTTTTTTTCTTTTACAGGTCAGAACGTTATTTCTGCTGCAGGCCGATGTTATTAATCTCAGGATCATAAGCAGCAGCATCAGGCCTGGCGCAAACAGGGTTTTTGTTGCCCTTTGCATGGATAACGTTATGATAAACAGCAACGGATAATGCAATGTAAGGGAATGATATGAACGATGATGAAATGGAAGCAAAGCTGCTTAAAAATGGTTTCACAGAAAAAAACATCACACATATGCGTAAGATAATTTCGCGTGATGATGAAGGTAAAGAAACATTTGCTACATTGTTATATGATTTGAAAAAGCGATTTTATGCGGGATTTTTTTTAATTTTAGTTTTATTTATGCCGTTATTAATTATGATTGGCACTTCATCTGGTGATGTAAAAACTTATCTGATAGTTCTGATTTTTGGAATGGTATGTGTGTATTATATTATACCTATGAATTTAGCCTGGAAATCATACCGGTTTCTTTTAGAAAAAAAGGGGTGAAAACCCCTTTTAAATTATTTATTGTCCTGAATCTCTTTATATGTCAACCCCATCTTTCCTATTTTTGACGCTGCGCCAACACCCTTAATGGCGAGTGCTGGTCGGCTCATCGTGGATATTTTTCTGTAGTAATCTGAAGGAAGATATTTGAAGAGTCTCCAGCTTTCTGGCTTAAGAGATAATTTCAGTATCCCATAGTAAGATGTAGATAAATCGACAGTCTGGTAGGTGAGTATGCCAAATTTTCTATCAAATCCTAAAAATTCCGCTGCATCCATATATGCCACTTTCATAAACCCTTCAGCGTCATTTTTACCTTGTAGTTTTTGCAAACTCTCATAAGCTGAACTTGCACCGTTTAAAACTAAACTGACACCTACTACGGTGCCAATAATATTACCGGTCATAAGTGATGAGGCGGCTATTCCTAATCCTGCAACCAATTGAAGCCCACCAAGAACAACACCAATCCCATCGATCACATATCCAATAATTTTTTCATTGTCGTGATAGAACTTCACGGATGCACTAACTGCGGCACGACCGGTGCGTAACATTTCGTTTTGCACACCAAGATACTGCCGCTCCTGTTTAATATTGTTCAGGCATTCCTGACAAACAGCATCGTTCGTGGCGGCCCGAATAGTTTGCATCTGAGAGGATATGAATCTTTGTACCTCGTCCATAAAACGCATCCGGGTTATCAGATCCGTCAGGTGCATAGATGAAACAGTGCGTGCAGTCTCTGAAAGCTGGCGGGCTTCCAGGTTAGCCATAGTCAGAAAATAATCAGAAAAGCGGTTCTTTGCTAAGTAGTTATCCATAACTTGTCCTTGTGTTCGTTAGTGTTTAATCAGCTGGCTGAGAGTTGCGGAACAGGACTTCATCAGTGCGCAGATTAACCTGCGTTACTATATGGTTTTGTGTGGAATTGTAAACAGGCGGCTATTGTCAGCGGGTTGGCTTCACAACCAGGCAGGAAATGCGGCAAAAGGCGAAAATATTCATTAACGCCCAAAAGCCTTTTACACTTAGAGTATCCCCATTCCTCTATGACGAGATTATTGATGAAAATCATCATGCTGAGTGCAAGTGGTGTGGTCCTGCTGGCGGCTCTGGCCCCGGATGTGGCATTGGCGGCAGCAAACTGCCCGGGCAATGCTCAGCAGATCAATGACAGCAACAGCCTGCTGCTGCTGGGCGGTACGGCGAAAGGACCAATCAAACAGGTTGTTATGGGGGAGTTTGGCAAGGATGTCGATCAGCAAAAGCGCATTCTCAGCGAGTTCGACCGCTGCGGCGTTCTGGAGCGCGCGGATGTGACCTTCGACAAAAACGAAGGCAATATGATGCTGAAAATGGTGCAAAGCATTGTCCGGGTCACCACCGGCTGGGAAGCGGTGTATGACCTGTCGGTGTTTGTCATTAAAGAAGGCCAGCCGTTTGAGGTTAACCGCAAGCAGGGCAAGATTAATTATCTGGTCGGCAAGCAGGGCACGATTACCAGCTCTTCCGACGCATTCCTGTTAAAAGGTGAAAAAGGGTTTACTGAAACCACTAATACCTACGATTCGCATCTGCGGCTGATTAAAAGCGTGGCAAGAGGATCGGATGCTCAGGCCAATGGCGAATACACCTACCGCTGGAACCGGAAGAATCAGTTGGTTTCAAGCCACTCAGGTGCCAACAAAATGACCTGGACCTACGACAATAATGATCGCGAGCAGCGCTTGCTGACCATGACCCACAATGACAACAGCGATCTGACCTCAGTGGATGAGTGCCAGCTTTGGGACGAACACGACAACTGTACGCTGAGTTATTCGCATGAAACTGAGGTGTTTGCTAAAGGAGAGGTTCGCCGGAACATCAGCGCAGCCTATAAGTTTGAATACTGGGATCAGGGCGAAGGTAAGTAAGCGATTGATAAGGGCGACTTTGCAGGCGCCCTTAATTTGTGACAGGCACAGTCTCTGACAGTGCTGTTGTTCAGGGAAGGGCCACTTATGCCGACTCACTTCTGCCCGGTTGGCAGGAATTAACTTCGCCGTTACTCCACGGTCTGGCTGAATGCATCCACCGCCAGAATGGCGTTGGCGATATCTTCGGCACTCAGATTGGGGTTAAGGTTCTTAAGGGTATCGCCCTCGCTATTGGCCAGCGCACCCACTTTTACCAGATTTTCCCAGCTCTCGTGCTCCAGATGCAGCTCCTTCAGCGTGGTCGGCATTTTGATCGCACGATAGAAGCGGACATAGCGGGCAATCTCTTCATCAGGACGCTGCTCCAGCACCATCTGAGTCAGCGTACCATAGGCCACTTTCTCACCGTGAGTCAGGTGGTGGATATCGCCATCAATAGCGGTAAAGCCATTATGTATCGCGTGTGCGCCTGCCAGCCCTGCGTTCTCGAAACCGAGACCTGAAAGCAGCGTGTTGGCCTCAACCACCGCTTCGACGGCCGGAGTGACCACTTTTTTCTCCACGGCCTGATAAGCGCTGTAACCCCAGGTCAGCAGCGTTTTCTCGCAGGCTTCGGCAATGGCCATTCCTGCAATGGTGGGATCGCCGTTTACCATTGATTTGCTGTGAGAGCGTTTAACCGCCTGAGCTTCAACAAAGGTGGCGAGGCCATCAGCAATACCGGAAGCAAACAGGCGAACGGGCGCACGGGCACAAACCTGGGTATCCACCAGCACCAGATCGGGATTTTTGCTGTAGAAACGGTAGCTCTCAAACACGCCGCTGTCAGAGTAAATAACCGAAAGGGCACTGCATGGTGCATCCGTTGAGGCAATGGTCGGGACAATCACTACCGGCTGCTTCAGTTCATCAGCTACGGCTTTCACTGTATCGAGGGTTTTACCGCCGCCAAGGCCAACCACCAGGCTGGCACCGCCACTTTTAGCGATACCGGCCAGGCGGGTAATTTCATTTTTGGAAGCTTCACCGTTGAACTGCTGGTAATGGAATTCGATGTTGTGCTGTTGTAAAGAAGCCTGCACCTCTTTACCAATCAACCCCCAGACAATTTCATCGGCGACGACAAAAGCATTGTTACCTAATTCAGCCACGTACTCGCCCAACTGCGCCATCACACCTGCACCCTGGACATATTTTCGTGGGGAAGAGAAAACGAACTTACTCATGGGGACTCCTTTCAGTTAAATGAAAAAGATGTCGTGCTGTCCCCAGGTTAATCCTTTCTCTTTCAGCACACTTGTTAAAAAACGGCATTGTGCGCAATAAAATGATCAGGCTTAAGGTTTACGCGCCACCAGTACGGCACGAAGCGGGGCCGGATAGCCTTCAACTGTTTTGCTGGCATCGTCAGGATCGAGGAACTCGGCCAGTGACTCACTGGTCATCCAGTCGGTGCGGCGCTGCTCTTTGGTACTGGTTATGGAATAATCAGCAATACGCACGTCAACAAAACCACACTTCTCCAGCCAGTTTTTCAGTGCTCCGGTCGACGGGATAAAATAGACGTTGCGCATCTGTGCATACCGTTCACCGGGCACCAGCACAGCACGGTCATCACCTTCAACTACCAGCGTTTCCAGCACCAGTTCGCCGCCGCTGACCAGCTGATTCTTCAGCTGCATCAGATGATCGAGCGGGGAACGGCGGTGATAGAGAACGCCCATCGAAAACACCGTATCAAAGGCTTTTAACTCCGGAAGCTGCTCAATGCCCAGCGGAAGCAGATGGGCTCGCTGATCGTCACCGAGCAGTTTCCTGACGGCTTCGAACTGACACAGGAACAGTTGCATCGGATCGATACCAACTACCAGATGCGCGCCAGCGCCGATCATCCGCCACATGTGATAGCCACTGCCGCAGCCCACATCGAGGATGGTGCGCCCGGCCAGCGGCGAGATATGCGGCAATACCCGCTCCCACTTCCAGTCTGAGCGCCACTCTGTGTCAATATTTACGCCGTAAAGTGAGAAGGGGCCTTTACGCCAGGGCATCAGATTTCTCAGCAATTTTTCAATGCCGCCACGCTGACGCTCGCTCAACTGGCTGCTGTCTGCCGTGACGCTGTGCAGTAAATCCAGCGTTTCCGGCGTCATCACCGGCAGATGCTCCACCGAGCGGTCCCAGTTTTTAAAATGACCATGCAGCTGCTCGCGCTGCCAGGCGGCAATCTGCCCCGGTAACGTCTCCAGCCAGTGGGAAAGAGGGCTCTTGGCAATCAGCTGATAAAAGTTTCCGAAATCCATCAGGCGGAACCTGCTTTAAGGGCAACCAGCGAGCCAAAGTTGAAGCACTGGAACCACAGTTCCGCATGTTCAAATCCGGCAGTACGCAGACGCGCTTTATGGGTTTCAACGCTGTCGGTCAGCATGACGTTCTCCAGCATGCTGCGCTTCTGGCTGATCTCCAGCTCGCTGTAGCCGTTGGCTCGTTTGAAGTCATGGTGCATATTGAACAGCAGTTCGCCGACATCAGCATCTTCAAAGCTGAACTTCTCTGACAGCACCAGCGCGCCGCCGGGACGTAACCCTTTCCATATGGTATTCAGCAACTGCTGGCGCTCGTCCGGCTCCAGGAATTGCAGCGTGAAGTTCAGCACCACCAGCGAGGCATTCTCAATGTTGATGTCGCGAATATCGGCTTCAATTACTTCGACTGGCGTATCCGCGCGGAAAGCATCAATATGGCGGCGGCAGCGCTCGACCATTGCCGGGGAGTTGTCCACGGAAATAATTCTGCACCCTTCAACCTTGATGTTACGGCGAACGGAAAGGGTTGCGGCACCCAGCGAACAGCCCAGATCGTAAACCTGAGTGTCGGGCTGAACAAAGCGTTCGGCCAGCATGCCAATCATCGAAATAATATTCGAATAGCCCGGCACCGAGCGTTGGATCATATCGGGAAAAACTTCGGCCACGCGCTCGTCAAACGTCCAGTCGCCCAGTTTGGCAATTGGCGCGGAGAACAGCATATCGCGGTTAGACATAATGGTAAGTCCGAGAGAAAAACGGAAAGGCAGTATTCTGGCAGAAAGCGACGCGGGGCGCATCCTTTCTGCTACAGTCGTTGGATTAATGCAGCGTAAGAACCAGATCCCACGGCAGGAAGACCAGGTTGAGGAGGATCATCGCCACCAGTGAAAGCAGGGTGATAATCATGCCGTTTTTGCGCCACAAAAGAGTGCTGGTCCGCATGCCATAACAGTGCAGGCAGCGCCCAAGGAAAAAGAACAGCCCCACCAGGTGCAGCATCCAGATATCGGCACCATTCATCTCCATCATCACCAGCAGCAGCACGGCGATCGGGATAGTTTCCACCGAGTTGCCGTGGATGCGGATGGCAACCTGCAGTTCGTAAAACCCGCCGTCACCGTGGGTCACCCGGTACAGCCGACGCAGGCGAACAACATCAAGCGAAAACTTAATCAGAAACAGTGCTCCAAGCACCACATACAGTGCGCTGACCATCCAGACTCCGTAAAGCACATTAAAAACTACGTCATAATAGCGGCGAAAGGAGGTACTGTCATACCAATCGCACTCAGTGATTAAATTACACGTCCGGTTAATCAGATCGGTTACTCAGAAGAGGCTCTCCTGTTGCGGCCAGTCCGGCATGTTTCCCACCTGCGGAACGGCCTGCTGCAATGCGGGCCACAGGCGCTGCACCAGTTTTGGCGCAAAGGCGATATCCGGCGTGTGAATAAACAGCCACGGTTGTCCCTGTTCACACCACTGCGGCAGCAACTGCCGCCAGGCCTGGAACCACTGCAGGTTGGCCTGCTCATCATCACCGCCGATAAACCTGACCATCGGCTGGTCTGCCGTCATGACAGCATGCACGGGGAGCTGAGGTTTCTTACGCTGGGCGTCGATAATTTCGGGAGTAGTGGGAAGGGCTGAATGCACGCCGCGCGTATCCAGAATAACGCGGTTAGTGCCACGCTGATGAAGCCCCCGATTCAGCGCCTGTTCAGCCTCGCCCTTGGCGAAAAACTGTGGATGACGAACTTCAACGCCGTAGCTGAAGGTATCCGGTAAGCTATCCAGAAATGCCCATAAAGTGGGCAAATCTGCCGGACTGAAAGCGGATGGCAGCTGTAGCCAGTACTGTCCGAGTCGCTGTGCCAGAGGCTCCAGCAGATCAAAAAACTCAGCGGTGAGGTCGCCACACTGGCGTAAAGCCGCCTGATGGCTGATGGTGGCCGGAAATTTAAAGCAGAAGCGGAAGTCGTCGTGGGTCATATCACGCCAGCGCTGAACGATCTCCGGGCGTGGCAGGGCATAGAGAGTGGTGTTGCCTTCGACGCAGTTAAAATAGCGGGCGTAATCGGCAAGGGTGCTCATCCCCAGTTTTTTCCACTGTGGGTGCTGCCACTGCGGCAGTCCGAGATAAAAAGGCTTCACTGGCGTTCCCTGATTGTCCAACCGGACTGCAAGGGTACGAATCAGTGGGGGAGAGTGCAACCCACGATCGAATCCCATCGATCGCAGCAGAGAAATTACAGCGCGCTGATAACTTCTTCGCTGGAGCGCACGCGGCCCAGACGTGGGAAGATATTTTTGAAGCTACCTTCGTGCTCTTCGGTGCTGCCTGCGCTGCAGATGTCTTCCACAGTCACCAGGTTAAAGCCCAGCTCCCATGCATTACGTGCGGTAGATTCCACACCGATGTTGGTAGAGATGCCGCCCAGCACGATGGTGTCGATACCACGACGACGCAGCTGCAGCTCCAGATCGGTACCGTAGAACGCGCCCCACTGGTGCTTGGTCACTTCGATGTCGCTGTCCTGCTTGCCCAACGTGGTCGGGTAAACCCACCAGTTGTCCGGCAGCGCGCCGCCGTGACTTGCGTCTACTGGCTGTTTCGGTGCGTCACCGAAATCTTTCGCCCAGCCCACGCGCACCAGCACGACGGGGGCGTTTACTGCGCGAAACTTTTCGGCCAGTTTAGCTGCACGAGTCACAACATCGGATGCTGCGTGAGGTCCCTTGGCAAAAGGAAGGATGCCTTCCTGCAGGTCAATCAGTACCAGTGCTGTGGATGCAGCTTTTAATTCCAACATAGTTTCTCCAGTAAAAAAAAGGGGGAAATCATTGAGATTACAGACAATCAGTTCTTATACGTAACTCTACAATGTTCGAAAAGGGTGAAATTTGTTAGCTTTTGTGATTAACGGACGAATTGTGGAGACGATTGCCCGTTAACAATGGCACAGAGTGCGTTGCGGCACTTATCGCGCCGGGCTTTTTCCATTATAATGGCCGCCTTTTTTCGCGGCAGCATGGCCCCCGGTGGCTGAAAATTAAACATACTGCGGCGAAGCGGCGAAGTTTAAAGGATATCGTTATGCGTACTGAGTATTGCGGACAGATCAACCTGTCTCACGTAGGCCAGCAAGTGACACTGTGCGGTTGGGTCAATCGCCGCCGCGACCTGGGAAGCCTGATCTTCATTGATATGCGTGACCGTGAAGGCATCGTGCAGGTGTTTTTCGACCCCGATCGTCAGGACGCATTCAAACTGGCTTCCGAGCTGCGTAACGAATTTTGCATTCAGCTCACTGGCACCGTGCGTGCCCGTGACGAAAAAAATAAAAACAGCGATATGGCCACCGGCGAGATTGAAGTGTTCGCCACTGACCTGACCATTATCAACCGCGCTGAACCGCTGCCGCTGGATTCCAACCAGACCAACAGCGAAGAAGCCCGCCTGAAGTATCGCTACCTGGATCTGCGTCGCCCGGAGATGGCCCAGCGCCTGAAGAGTCGTGCGAAAATCACCAGTTTCGTGCGTCGTTTTATGGACGACAATGGTTTCCTGGATATCGAAACGCCGATGCTGACCAAGGCCACGCCGGAAGGTGCGCGTGACTATCTGGTGCCGAGCCGCGTGCACAAAGGTAAGTTCTATGCGCTGCCGCAGTCTCCTCAGCTGTTCAAACAGCTGCTGATGATGTCCGGCTTCGACCGTTACTATCAGATCGTTAAGTGCTTCCGTGACGAAGATCTTCGTGCTGATCGTCAGCCTGAATTTACCCAGATCGACGTGGAAACCTCCTTTATGACTGCGCCACAGGTGCGGGTTCTGATGGAGAAAATGGTGCGCGAACTGTGGCAGGACGTGAAGGGCGTTGATCTGGGTGATTTCCCTGTGATGACCTTCGGCGAGGCGATGCGTCGCTATGGTTCCGACAAGCCAGACCTGCGTAACCCAATGGAGCTGGTGGACGTTGCCGATCTGCTGAAAGACGTGGAGTTCAAAGTCTTCTCCGGTCCGGCTAACGATGCCAAAGGCCGCGTGGCTGCCCTGCGCGTGCCGGGTGGCGCTCAGCTCAGCCGTAAGCAGATCGATGAGTACGGCAAGTTTGTTGAGATCTATGGCGCGAAAGGCCTGGCGTGGATGAAAGTCAACGAACGCGCAAATGGTCTGGAAGGGATCACCAGCCCGGTGGCCAAATTCCTGACTGCGGAAATCATTGAAGAGATCCTGACTCGTACTGGTGCCACCGACGGCGACAGCATTTTCTTCGGGGCTGACAGCGCCAAAGTGGTGGCCGATGCGCTGGGTGCGCTGCGCCTGAAGGTAGGCCGCGACCTGAACATCACCAAAGCAGATGCCTGGGCGCCGCTATGGGTGGTGGACTTCCCGATGTTTGAAGAAGATGGCGAGGGCGGTCTGACCGCAATGCACCATCCGTTCACCGCACCGCGCGACATGTCGCCGGAAGAGCTGAAAAACGCACCGGAAACCGCTATCGCCAACGCTTACGATATGGTGATCAACGGCTATGAAGTGGGTGGCGGCTCCGTCCGTATCCACAATGGCCAGATGCAGCAGACCGTGTTTGGTATTCTGGGGATCACCGAGCAGGAGCAGCGTGAGAAGTTTGGCTTCCTGCTGGATGCGCTGAAGTTCGGTACGCCTCCGCACGCGGGCCTGGCCTTTGGCCTGGATCGTCTGGTGATGCTGCTGACCGGAACCGATAATATCCGTGACGTTATCGCCTTCCCGAAAACCACCGCAGCGGCCTGTCTGATGACCGAAGCGCCAAACTTTGCTAACCCGGCCTCGCTGGCGGAGTTGGGCATCGAAGTGATGAAGAAATATCAGAAGTCCTCCTCTGAAGAAAACTCAGAGAACAACTGATGGTTTACAAGCACCCCGTATCGGTACTGGTGGTGATTTTCGCCCGAAATACCGGGCGGGTGCTGATGCTGCAGCGGCGTGACGATCCCACATTCTGGCAGTCGGTCACCGGCAGCCAGGAAAAGGGTGAAACGCTGGCAGAGACCGCCCGGCGGGAAGTGCGTGAAGAGGTGGCAATTGATATCAACGCAGAGCAGCTCACATTAGTGGACTGCCAGCGTCAGATACAATTCGAGATCTTTGCGCACTTCCGCCATCGTTATGCGCCGGATGTGACGCATAACAGTGAACACTGGTTCAGTCTGGCGCTGCCTGCGGAGCGGGACATCGTGCTGAGCGAACATCTCGCCTTTCAGTGGCTGCCTGCCACCGAAGCCGCTGCGCTGACCCGGTCCTGGAGTAATCGCCAGGCAATTGAAGAATTTGTTATTTAGTCTTTTCTGGAGAAATGAATTTATGGCAGGTCACAGTAAATGGGCCAACACCAAGCACCGCAAAGCGGCACAGGATGCCAAACGCGGTAAGATCTTCACCAAAATTATTCGTGAGCTGGTTACCGCTGCCAAACTGGGCGGTGGCGATGCAGGTTCGAACCCACGTCTGCGTGCGGCTATGGATAAAGCGCTGTCCAACAACATGACCCGAGACACCATGAATCGTGCTATCGCACGCGGCGTGGGCGGTGAAGATGACAGCAACATGGAAACCATCATTTATGAAGGTTACGGCCCTGGCGGCACGGCAGTGATGGTGGAATGCCTGAGTGATAACCGTAACCGTACCGTGTCTGAAGTGCGTCATGCCTTCACCAAAACCGGTGGCAACTTGGGGACCGATGGCTCAGTAGCCTATCTGTTCACCCGTAAAGGGGTGGTTTCTTTCGCGCCGGGCCTGGAAGAAGACGCCGTGATGGATGCGGCGCTGGAAGCGGGTGCTGATGACGTGGTGACCTATGACGACGGCGCGATTGACGTATTCACGCAGTGGGAAACGTTGGGCGACGTAAAAGATGCGCTGGCTGCTGCTGGTCTGACCGTTGAGTCAGCCGAAGTGACCATGATCCCGTCAACCAAAGCCGATATGGATGAAGAGACCGCGCCCAGGTTGCTGCGTCTGATCGATATGCTGGAAGATTGTGATGACGTGCAGGAAGTCTACCATAACGGTGAGATTTCCGACGAGGTGGCGGCAACCCTGTAATGGTGTTGTCCGAATTCCCGCTGGCCGGAGAGGCGTGATGGCGATCATTCTTGGTATCGATCCAGGTTCACGCATCACCGGCTACGGCGTAATCCGCCAGGTGGGACGTCAACTGACCTATCTCGGCAGCGGGTGCATCCGCACCAACGTGACCGATTTGCCGTCCCGACTGAAGCTGATTTACGCTGGCGTCAGTGAAATTATCACCCAGTTCCAGCCGGACTTTTTCGCCATAGAGCAGGTTTTTATGGCGAAGAATGCCGACTCGGCGCTCAAGCTGGGCCAGGCGCGCGGCTCGGCAATTGTGGCAGCAGTTAACCACGATCTACCAGTGTTCGAATATGCTGCGCGTCAGGTTAAGCAGACGGTGGTGGGGATCGGCAGCGCCGAAAAAAGTCAGGTTCAGCACATGGTGCGAACCCTGCTGAAGCTCTCTGCCAATCCTCAGGCGGATGCCGCGGATGCGCTGGCAATCGCTATCACCCATTGCCACGTCAGCCAGAATGCTAACCGCATGGGCGAAGGGCCGCTGAATCTGGCGCGAGGCCGCCTGCGTTCTTAATAAGCTGGATATTCATCCAGCTTTTTTTATGATATAACCCCCGCACTGAATCTTTTCTGAAGGAAGCTAACGTGATTGGTCGTCTGAGAGGCAATATTCTGGAGAAACAGCCGCCGCTGGTGCTGCTGGAAGCCAACGGTGTGGGCTACGAAGTGCATATGCCGATGACCTGCTTTTATGAGCTTCCTGAACTGAATCACGAAGCGGTGCTGTTTACCCACTTTGTGGTGCGTGAAGATGCTCAGCTGCTGTTTGGATTTAACAGCAAGCAGGAGCGGGCGCTGTTCCGCGAGCTGATCAAAGTTAATGGCGTTGGGCCAAAACTGGCGCTGGCTATTCTTTCCGGCATGTCCGCCCAGCAGTTTGTGACGGCCGTGGAGCGGGAAGAGATCGCCGCGCTGGTCAAGCTGCCGGGCGTGGGCAAGAAAACCGCCGAACGCCTTGTAGTGGAAATGAAAGACCGCTTCAAAGGCATGCATGGCGATCTGTTTGCTGCGGATGCGCCATTTGCCCTGACCAGTGAAGTTCAGCCTGCTGCGGCGGCCAACGACGCGGAAAGTGAAGCGGTTGCCGCTCTGGTCTCGCTGGGGTATAAACCTCAGGAAGCCAGCCGGATGATCAGCAAAGTGGGTCGTCCGGAGGCGGATTGTGAAACGCTGATCCGTGAAGCCCTGCGCGCAGCCATTTGAGGTAAAGCATGATTGAAGCCGATCGCCTGGTCTCGCCGGGAACGATATCAGAAGAAGAGGTCATTGACCGCGCCATTCGCCCCAAACTGCTGGACGAGTATGTTGGTCAGCCGGTGGTGCGCGAGCAGATGGAAATCTTTATCAAGGCGGCCAAAATGCGTGGCGACGCGCTGGACCATCTGCTGATTTTCGGACCGCCAGGCCTGGGTAAAACCACGCTGGCGAATATCGTCGCCAACGAGATGGGCGTTAACCTGCGTACGACCTCCGGCCCGGTGCTGGAGAAAGCAGGCGACCTGGCTGCCATGCTGACCAACCTTGAGCCGCACGACGTGCTGTTTATCGATGAGATCCACCGGCTTTCCCCGGTGGTGGAAGAGGTGCTGTATCCGGCGATGGAAGATTATCAGCTGGATATCATGATTGGCGAAGGCCCGGCGGCCCGCTCGATCAAACTGGATCTTCCGCCGTTTACGCTAATCGGGGCGACAACCCGTGCCGGATCGTTAACTTCGCCGCTGCGTGACCGTTTCGGCATCGTCCAGCGCCTGGAGTTTTACAAGGTAGAAGATCTGCAGCACATTGTCGGCCGCAGCGCCGCCTGTCTGGGTTTGCCGCTGAGTGACGAGGGCGCGCTTGAAATCGCCCGCCGTTCACGCGGTACGCCGCGTATTGCTAACCGCCTGCTGCGCCGCGTCAGGGACTTCTCTGAAGTGCGCGCCGGTGGCGATCTGAGTGGGGAAGTAGCCTCAAGAGCGCTGGATATGCTCAGCGTGGATACCGAAGGCTTTGATTATATGGACCGCAAACTGCTGCTGGCGATTATCGATAAGTTTACCGGCGGGCCGGTAGGGCTGGATAACCTGGCGGCGGCGATTGGCGAAGAGCGGGAAACGATTGAAGACGTGCTGGAGCCGTATCTGATCCAGCAGGGCTTTATTCAGCGCACGCCGCGTGGCCGGATGGCAACCCAGCACGCTTACAGACATTTCGGCATAACGCGCGAAGAGTAATATCGTAGAGACAACTCAATTGCCTGAGGCGCGGGGGATGCTGGTTGGGAATAAAGCGTCTCGTGCCAGGGAAGACGCTTTTTGCGTCTTTATGAGCGATCAGGTTCCCCCACGCAATAACCGGTTTTGATCGTTGAATCAACTAAACCGGCTAAATCCACCAATTCAAACCACCGGCTTCTTCACCATACTCAGCATAAACATCAGCGAAGCGCCCAATACCACCGACGGGCCTGCTGGCGTATCGTAAAAGGCTGAGAAAGTCAGACCGGCGGTCACGGCCAGGATCCCCACCAGCACCGCACAACCCGCCATCTGTTCAGGCGAACGGGCAAAGCGGCGGGCGGTGGCTGCAGGAATAATCAGCAGCGAAGTGATAATCAACGCCCCGACAAACTTCATCGCCACCCCAATCGTCAGCGCCGTCACCAGCATCAGCACCATCTTGGTTCGCTGGATATTCACCCCGTCCACCTGCGCCAGCTCCGGGCTGATGGTCATCGACAGCAGTGAGCGCCAGTTCAGCGCCAGCACGCCCAGCACAATCACCACGCCGACAGCAATGGTGTAGAGGTCAGTTGGGGTTACGGCCAGCAAATCGCCAAACAGATAGGCCATTAAATCCACCCGTACGCCGGACATCAGGCTGACTACCACCAGGCCAAGCGAGAGCGCGCTGTGCGCCAGAATGCCCAGCAGGGTATCAATCGCCAGATGCGGGCGTCGCTCCAGCCACACCAGCAGTAAAGAAAGCAGCAGGGTGATGGCGATGACCGCATAGAAAGGGCTGATATTCAGCAGCAGACCAAAAGCTACCCCGAGCAGGGAAGCATGGGCCAGGGTATCGCCAAAATAGGACATCCGGCGCCAGACCACGAACGAGCCCAGCGGGCCTGCAGCCAGCGCCAATAAAAAACCGGCCAGCCAGCCGGGTAACAACAATTCAATCACTGCCCTTGTCCTCTGCGTAAAACAATTCGTCCCTGAAGATCGTGACGGTGGTTGTGATGATGGCGATAGATTGCCAGCTGCTCGGCCCCGCGTGAGCCAAACATTGAAATAAACTCCGGGTGTTTTGACACCACTTCCGGCGTGCCGGAACAGCAGATGTGCTGATTCAGACAGAGAACTTCGTCGGTTTTCGCCATTACCAGGTGGAGGTCATGGGAAACCATCAGCACACCGCAGTTCAGCTCATGACGTAACTGGTCAATAAGGTCATATAGCGCTACCTGACCATTCACATCCACTCCTTGCGTGGGTTCATCCAGCACCAGCAACTGAGGCTGGTTGAGCAGGGCGCGGGCCAGCAATACGCGCTGCATCTCGCCGCCAGACAGTTTCTGCAGTGGATACTCCAGCAGCTGCGCCGCCTGCACTCTTTTTAACGCGGGCAGGATATCGGTACGCTTCACGCCGTTGCGCAGCAGCATAAAGCGCGAAACGGTCAGCGGAAGGGTGGCATCAAGATGAATTTTTTGCGGTACGTAGCCAATGCGCAAACGATCGGGACGGACCATTTTTCCCTGATCGGGTTGAATAAGCCCCAGCACGACGCGCACCAGAGTGGATTTACCGGCACCATTAGGTCCCAGCAGCGTAAGAATTTTGCCGGATTGCAGCGTCAGAGAAACATTGGACAACACGGAACGTTGACCAAAGCTGACCGAGATTTTTTCCAGACTGATCAATGATGACATAGTGATTACAGGTTGCAGAAGTTTTCGAATGTTATAATATCACACTCCATCGACCTGTCACGATGGACTGAATCATTATGTTACAGAAAAACAAGAGCGTTATAACCCTTCTTTCTGCCCTGAGCTTTGCCGCCTCGCTTGCTGCCCCGGCGCAGGCTGCAGTAGTCGCTTCAGTAAAGCCTCTGGGATTTATTGCCGCAGCGATTGCCGACGGTGTCACCCCGGTGGAAGTGCTGCTGCCGGATGGGGCGTCTGAGCATGATTATTCGCTGCGCCCATCGGACATTAAACGCTTGCAGGGCGCGGATCTCGTGGTGTGGATTGGGCCTGAAATGGAAGCCTTTATGCCGAAAGCAGTAGCCCAACTTCCGTCGCAAAAATCCATTGAACTGGCCGATCTGGCATCTGTTAAACCGTTGTTAGTGCGCGGTGAAGAGGATGACGATCATGACCATCAGGATACCCACCAGGATCACGACTCGTCTGCTGAACACCACCACCATGGTGAGTATAATATGCACCTCTGGATGTCCCCTGAGATTGCAAGGCAATCTGCGGTTGCAATCCATGCAAAATTATTGGAACTTATGCCGCAAAGCAGAGACAAACTAGACGCGAACCTGCAACATTTTGAGGCAGAATTGGCGACCGCCGATACGCAAATAGGGACTCAGCTTGCACCGGTTAAGGGGAAAGGGTATTTCGTTTTTCACGATGCTTACACTTACTTTGAAAAACATTTCGGTTTGACCCCAACAGGTCATTTTACCGTCAACCCTGAAATCCAGCCTGGTGCCCAGCGTCTACATCAAATTCGAACAGAGTTGGTTGAGCAGAAGGCCGTTTGCGTCTTCGCTGAGCCACAATTCAGGCCGGCCGTCATCGATGCCGTTGCCAGAGGAACCAAAGTGCGTTCTGGAACGCTGGATCCGCTGGGAACCGACATCACTGTGAGTAAAGACAGCTATGTGAAATTCCTCTCACAGCTGTCGAACCAGTATGCGAGCTGCCTGAAAGGAGCCTAGAGGAACTGTAAAAGTGCAGCAGATTGCCCGCGCTGTCGCCATGGCGTTTAACACCTTACCGCGAACCCACCGCATTATGCTGGGTTCGCTCACCGTCGTCACACTGGCCGTCTCTGTCTGGCGGCCGTTTGTCTATCATCCTTCCGATGCCGGTGAAAACCCCGTTGTAAAGAGCATTGAACTGGACAAAAATCAGCTGCGAACCCTGCTGCCTGATGCCAGTGAACCGCTCGATCAGGACACGCCAGCCCCCGAAGACGATGTGCCAAAAGATGAGATAGATCAGGATGTTCCTAACGAATCGGGGACCCACGATTACGTTGTCTCTTCTGGCGATACTTTAAGCAGCGTGCTTAATCAGTATGGCATTGATATGGGCGATATCAACCAGCTGGTGAAGGTGGATAAAGATCTGCGTAATCTGCGGGTGGGCCAGCAACTCTCCTGGACCCTGACCGATGACGGCCAACTGCAACGTCTGACATGGGAAGCCTCCCGTCGTGAAACCCGCACTTATGACCGCTCTGGCGATTCCTTCAAACCCTCCTCGGAAATTCTGAAAGGAGAGTGGAGTAACAGCGTACTGTCCGGCACGGTTAACGGCAGTTTTGTCAGCAGCGCTAAACAGGCAGGCCTTACCAGCGGAGAGATCAGCGCGGTGATCAAAGCCCTGCAGTGGCAGATGGACTTTCGCAAACTGCGTAACGGCGATAAATTCTCCGTGCTGATGTCCCGCGAAATGCTGGAAGGTAAGAGTCAGCAGAGTCAGCTGGCTGGTGTCCGTCTGCAAACCGGTGGCAAAGATTACTACGCGATCCGCGCTGAAGATGGCAAGTTTTATGACCGGACAGGCGCGGGTCTGGCGCAGGGCTTTATGCGCTTCCCAACGACCAGACAGTATCGGGTCTCCTCGAACTTTAATCCACGTCGTCTTAACCCGGTGACTGGCCGTATTGCTCCGCATAAAGGTGTCGACTTTGCGATCCCATTGGGTACGCCAGTGCTGGCTATTGGCGATGGTGAAGTGATCGTTGCCAAACGCAGCGGCGCAGCTGGCAACTATGTTGCTATCCGCCATGGCCGCCAGTATATGACGCGCTATATGCACATGAAGAAATTGCTGGTTAAGCCGGGCGAGAAAGTGAAGCGTGGCGAGCGTATTGGCCTCTCCGGCAGCACCGGCCGTTCAACCGGGCCGCATCTGCACTATGAAATCTGGATCAACAACCAGGCCGTCAATCCATTGACAGCGAAACTGCCACGGATGGAAGGGTTGACCGGTAAAGATCGTTCAGCCTACCTGGCTCAGGTTCGTGAGGTTATGCCGCAACTGCGCTTTAAATAAGCCACGGTGCTACTGTTCTGTAAGCCGACGGGATCTCCCGCCGGCTTTTCTTGTTGCTGGAAATGAGGCAGGCATTGCAAAATTGCCCGCCAGCACTATCATTAGCCGGTTATTGTTTGAGGCGAGTGCATGGAAAACAGCAAAAAAAGCAACATTGAGTTTATTCCCGTCTTTCAGAAGTCTTTTCTTCTGCCACGCTACTGGGGTAACTGGCTGGCAATTGGTGCCTGTGCCGGGCTGGCCTGGGTTCCTGCTGGCGTGCGCGATCCGCTGCTTGGCGCACTGGGGCGCTTTGCCGGAAAGTTTGCCAAAAGCGCGCGTCGTCGTGCGCAAATCAACCTGTTTTACTGTATGCCTGAGATCCCCGAGGCGGAGCGCGAGAAAATCATCGACGAGATGTTCGCCACTGCGCCACAGTCAATGGTGATGATGGCCGAGCTGGCAATGCGTCCGGAGCATACCCGCCCGCGTATTACCTGGCACAATAAGGAGATCATCGACAACCTGCGTGCTGAGAACCAGAACGTGATTTTCCTGGTGCCGCACGGCTGGGCCGTGGATATTCCGGCGATGGTGCTGGCTTCCGAAGGGCAGAAGATGGCCGCGATGTTCCATAACCAGCGTAACCCGCTGATGGATTATATCTGGAACGCTATCCGCCGTCGTTTTGGCGGGCGTATGCATGCAAGGAACGACGGTATCAAGCCGTTTATCAGCTCGGTGCGTCAGGGCTACTGGGGCTACTATTTGCCAGATCAGGACCACGGTGCTGAGCACAGTGAGTTTGTGGACTTCTTCGCCACTTACAAAGCGACGCTCCCGGCGGTTGGCAGGCTGATGAAAGTTTGCCGCGCTAAAGTTGTGCCGCTGTTCCCGGTGTATAACAGTAAAACGCACCGTCTGGATGTGCATCTGCGGCCGCCAATGGATGATTTACTGGATGCGGACGACAATACGCTGGCGCGCCGGATGAACGAAGAAGTGGAGATTTTTGTGCGGCCGAATCCGGAGCAATACACCTGGATCCTGAAGCTGCTGAAAACGCGGAAAGAGGGCGATATTGAGCCTTATAAGCGTAAGGATCTTTACCGTAAGAAGTGACCTGATGTGGGCCGGATAAATTCGGCCGCTGCAGACTGCACAGCTTTGTCGCCGGGGTGGCATTCGTTTCAGCCCGGCGACATTTTCAGCTCATGAATTTATTCCACTTCAACAATCGCTGTCCGGCGCTTACGCTCCCGGAGGAATGCGCGCACCAGCCAGAACCACGCCAGCCCGCAGAGCAGATTGGTTGCACTGAACCAGAAATTGCCTCCGCTGAAGTAAGCACTTTTCGCCAGTTCAATCCCCAGCGCAAAGACCACGATACTGACCATCCCCAACATTGCCGCCACGCTCCCTTTTCCGGCAGTGCTGGAAAACAGCGTCAGGCGGTACAGACCGGCGTTCACCAGCCCGGTGCCGAAGCCATAGATACTCAGGCCAGCGGTCAGCCAGAGATAGCTGTGCGGATTGATTGAGGTGCACAATGCAGCCAGCGCCAGCCCGATCAGGATCGGCCATGCGCCCAGCTTCAGCGGCTGTTCAATCGGCATGCGCCCGGATATGCGGCCCAGCGTAAGGTTACCGGCTATCATGGCGACAAACACCGGCAGCTGCAGCAGAGCATAATCCATTCTGGTCAGCCCTTCATCGTGGATCAGGATCACCGGCGAAAGCGCTACCCAGGCCAGGCAGGGAATGGTCACCAGCCCAATTGCCAGCGAACCGCCCATCACCTGACGATCTTTCAGCAGGTTGAAATAGCCCTTGCCCAGCGATTTGAGTGAAATCGAGGTGCTGCGATCTCCGGAGGTCTCAGGCATGGTCTGCCACAGCCCAAATAGTGCCACGGCAGTCACGGCTCCAAACAGCCAGAACATAGTGCGCCAGTCGCTTACCGACAGGAAAGCCGCACCGGCCAGCGGGCCAGCCAGCGGGGCCAGCAAAGCAACGTTAGCCATCAGCGCCATAATCTTCACGCTGAGTGATTCATCAAACGCTTCCTGAATAGCGGCATAGCCCACCGCGCCAATAAAGCACAGGCTTATCCCCTGAAGAAACCGCAGCAGGATAAATTGTTCAATGCTTTGCACCCAATGGGTGGCGAAGCAGGTCAGCATAAAGAAGGCGACCCCGGCCAGCATCACCGGACGACGCCCCAGCTTGTCCGAGAGCGGCCCCAGCAGCCATTGCAGCACAATTCCGCCGATCAGATAGGCGGTGAGCGAGGCGGAAACCCATTCCGGTCCTACGTTGAACTCGCTGGTCACCAGCAGCATGCCAGGCTGGATCATGTCGTGGGCGATGTAGGTGGCGAACTCAAAAAGCACCAGTGAAAGAGGGAAAATCAGATGACGGCGGGTCAGGCTCGACACCGGAATAAATGAGGCCATTCTGGCTCCTTCCAGCAGGAAATAAATGAAAAGACGCGGCCGCCGAAGCGACCGCGCCAACATACACCAGTTTTATGCCGGTTTAATGAAGTTTTTAGCGAAAGGCCGCAATCGGGTTAACCAGCGTGCCCGCAAACTTGAGGTTCTCTGCCGGGTCAGAGAGGTTGATCATCTGCTGATTATTAGCCAATTGCAGCCGGTTAAGGCAGGAACGGGTGAACTCAGCGGTAAACATATCGTAGCGGGCAAATTTACTGGCCAGTTGCGGATGCGCCTGCTGGTACTCCTTCACACAGTTGGCAACGGCCTGCCAGAATTTCTCTTCCGGCAGCGTGCCGGACTCGTCGAGGATCGCGCTGATAAAGCGGAAGATGCAGTCGAACACATCGGTAAAGACAGACAGTAGCTTGAGGTTTTCCGGCACGTCGACAGCCAAACGCTGCACTTTCTCCGGCAGCTCCGCATCCGGGTTCATCACCGCAATCTCTTCGCCAATATCTTTCATGTAAGCGCTGACCGGCACGTTATTCTCCAGCAGGAGGATCAGGTTCTCACCGTGAGGCATAAACACCAGGTCGTGCTGATAGAAGCAGTGCAGCAGCGGGCTGAGGTAGCAGGTCAGATAGCGTTGCACCCACTGTTCCGCCGGAATACCCGAATCGGCAATCAGCGCGGGCAGCAGGGCTTTCTGGTGCTGATCCACGTGCAGGAACGAGGCCATAGTCATCAGGCGCTGGCCGGACTGGAGGCTTGCTACCGGGTTGTCACGCCACAGGGCTGCGAACATTTTCTTGTAGGCAGAGTCGCCGGTGATCGCTTTCTCGTAATAGCGGTTGTGATAACCGACCGCCGCCACTTCGCGCAGAATGCGGAAGTCACAGCGTTGCAGCCACTGATCCTTCGCAACCAGCTCTTCAAGCCATTCATTTATGGCCGGAGTGGTAGCCATGTAATAGGGCGACAGGCCGCGCATAAAGCCCATATTCAGTACGGAGAGCGCGGTTTTCACGTAGCGTTTATCCGGCTGGCTGCGATTGAAGAAGGAGCGGATCGACTGCTGAGCCTGATACTGATCGTCACCGGTTCCCAGCCAGACGATATCGCGGTTGGCGATATCCGGCGCAAACACCGTCAGCAGCTTGTTCTGCCATTGCCAGGGGTGAACCGGCATAAACAGGTAGTCATCCGGCGATACGCCCAGCGCTGTCAGTTTGTTGTTGAAACTGTCTACTAACGGCTGGCCCAGCTCATCGCGCATCAGCTGTTCATAGTCCAGGTTACTGAGGCTGGAGAAGTGCGCATTACGCAGGTGAACGGCCACCCATACAAGATTAACAGGCGTTGCGGCTTCCGGTGCAAACGCCAGATAGTCGCGGGCATCAAAACCGATACGGCCATTGTTGGCGACAAAACAGGGATGGCCTTCGGTCATTGAGGCTTCCACGGTCTGGAAATCTGCTTTCACCAGTGCGGCGCTGTCCGGGTTGTTCTTTTGCAGCTTGAACACGCTGCTGCATAAGGTGCTGGTGATCTCTTCCATATAAGTCGCCAGCAGGTTCTGTGGGATACCGATCTGCTGGCTGAACTCGACGATAAACTGCAGTGCGTCAAGCGGTAACAAATGGCCGTTTTCCTGTTTAATCAGCGAATCCGCATCAATTTCCCAGTGGTCCAGCGCCAGACGGCGGGCTTTAAACTGATAATCTGCTTCACCCACCGGTGCAGCCACTGCGAAGCGGCCATCTGCCAGCTCTGTTGGGGTGATAATCAGCTCGTGGGAAAATTCGGCAATCGCTTTGCGGATCAGCATCCGGTTGGCTTGCGCCCAGTTGTCGCCTGACAGATGGCTACCGGTCAGCAGTGGGTTGGCACTATTCATAGTCAGCTTTTCCTGCAGTAGAGAGTGTTGGTAATCATCGCGGTGGCAGAAAGCCAGCCACGCCGTTTTGTGGCCCATATCAATGGTGTGCTGGTAGCGGAAACCGGCACGCTTGTTCAGCGGGTGGATCTTGTTGTTGCGCACATCCGGCTCAACCACCACGCGCTTTACTGCGGGCTGGCTGAACATATAATCCATCACCACGGTGAATACCTGCCAGCTGAACTGGCGTACCGGGCTGTTGGCGGGAGCAATCAGGATATGCATGCCGTAATCGCCTTCCTGCGCCGGGTAGAACTTGCCTACCTCATCCTCGCTGGCCTGATAGAACTCCATCAGGAACACCGGTTTATCATCGCAGCAGCCGATCATCGCCGCCTGCGGATTGCTGGCTGTCAGCTCCCGGTAAAACTTCGCTACCTGCTCCAGGCTGTCGTTTTGCATTCCCCAGAAGCGGGCGTAATCACGTGTCACCCAGCTGTGGACCAGCGAGGCGTCTTCGGCCTGCATCGGACGGAGGGTGAACTGACCCGCCGGGCGGGAGGTGCTGAATAAAGGATTCTGTGACATATCAACGTTCCGTTTTTGCCGGGAAAGTCTGGAAGGCAATCTGACGCTCGACGGGATAGACTTCCCGGCCAGCCAGTTCGCGCAGTAAGACGGAATTGCGGTAGCACGCCATACCCAGGTCAGGGGTGACGAAACCGTGAGTATGCAGCTCGGCGTTCTGCACAAAGATCTGGTTGTCGTGGTCGATGCTGTAATTGCGCTGGACGTCGTAGCGACCTTTTTCATCCCAGCGCAGACGTCTGGCGATGCCTTCAATAAACATCGGTGGCTGATAATGATAACCGGTCGCCATAACCAGACCTTCGGTTTTGCGGATGAAGTCGCGTCCCTGTTCCTGCTGATGCAGTGACAGCTCGAATTCCCCTTCCGGCGTCCGGCGCATATCGCACAGCTCGGAGTGGGTGAACAGATTGACATCCAGTTCGCCGTCCAGACGCTTGACGTACATCAGGTCATAGATGTCGTTAATCAGGCTGCTGTTAATGCCTTTATAGAGATTTTTGTGACGGGCGTTCAGCTCATCACGTTTGGCCGGTGGCAGGTCATGGAAGTAGTCGATCCACTCCGGTGAGGTCATCTCCAGCGTCAGCTTGGTGTACTCCAGCGGATAGAAGCGCGGCGCACGGGTGATCCAGTTGAGCTGGTAGTTAAACTTGTCGATGTCGGTCAGCAAGTCGTAATAGATCTCGGCGGCGCTCTGGCCACTGCCCAGCACGGTAATCGAACTTTTCTGCTGCAATTGATCTTTGTTGACCAGATACTCGCTGGAGTGGGTCAGGCGATCGCGATACGGACGGCTACAGGCTGGCATCCAGGCTTGTGGCCCGGTGCCCAGCACCAGACGGCGGGCATACCACTCTTTGGCTGCGCCGCTGACAGTATCGACAGAACGCACGGTGTAGCACTGCTCGCTCTCATCAAAACTGAGGTATTCCACGCGGGTGTTCCAGCGCAGGTTACTCAGCTTCGCCGCCGCCCACTGGCAGTACTGGTTGTACTCTTTGCGCATCAGGAAAAAGTCTTCCCGGATATAGAAAGAGTACAGCTTGCCTTTCTCTTTCATATAGTTGAGCAGGCTGTAAGGGCTGGTCGGGTCAGCCAGCGTCACCAGATCGGCCATAAATGGCGTCTGCAGGTGTGCGCTTTCCAGCATCATGCCGGTGTGCCAGTCAAAGCCCGGATTCTGGTCAAGGAACACGCCGTTCAGGCCCTCAACCGGCTCGCTCAGGCAGGCCAGGCCCAGGTTGAACGGACCGATGCCAATGCCGATAAAATCGTGGATAGTTTTCATAGCATCTCTCACTGATTAGCCGCGTTAAGTGCAGAAGCCCGCACCTGCTCCCG
The DNA here is from genome assembly GCF_058137865.1 of Erwinia sp. 009765445. Taxonomy (NCBI): domain Bacteria; kingdom Pseudomonadati; phylum Pseudomonadota; class Gammaproteobacteria; order Enterobacterales; family Erwiniaceae; genus Erwinia; species Erwinia sp. 009765445. The sequence continues at coordinate 216,041 of NZ_JBYUWC010000001.1, read as the reverse complement.
ACCGTAATGCACAATCAGGGCGATAACATCTTCAAGGTCTGCGACGGTGGTGCTGGGGTTCAGCAGGGTAAACTTCAGATACTGACGGCTGTTGACTTTGGTTCCGGCGATCACCGCATTACCGGAACGGAACAGCGCTTTGCGGATATTGGCGTTGATCTCGTCAACCGCCGCGTCGCTCATGCCCGGCCGGGGAACGTAGCGGAAAATTTGAGTGGTCAGCTCCGGCACATGTAGCACTTCAATCGCCGGATGGGCAGTGAGCAACTGGTGAGCGGTCTGGGTCAGGGCAATGATGGAATCAAAGGCTTCACCCAGCGCTGCCGGTCCCATGATGCGCAGCGTCAGCCACATTTTCAGTGCATCAAAACGGCGGGTAGTCTGGATGCTTTTGTTCACCAGATTGGGCGTACCTTCCTGCTGAGCGCTCAATGGATTCAGGTAATCCGCATGATGTGTCACGTGGCTGAGATGCTGTTTGTCCCGCACGAAGAACGCCCCGCAGCTGACGGTCTGGAAGAAAGATTTGTGGTAATCAACGGTAACGGAATCCGCCAGTTCAATTCCCTTCAGGCGTGGGCGATGTTGCTCAGAAACCAGCAGGCCACAGCCGTAAGCCGCATCAACGTGCATCCACAGGCCGTAGTGCTGGCAAAGGTGGGCGATATCCTGCAGCGGGTCAATGCTGCCGAAATCAGTGGTACCGCTGGTGGCAACCACCGCAATCGGAATCAATCCTTCCTGGTGACAGCGCTGAATTTCCTGCTCAAGCAGGCTGGCATCCATACGGTAGCAGTCGTCGTGATCCACCGGGATCACTGCGTCATACCCCAGACCGAGGATCGCCATCGATTTCTGAATGCTGAAGTGGCTGAGTTTTGAGGTGAACACACGCCACTTACTGGCATCCTGCGGCAGCCCACGGTGTTTAATCAGGTGACCTGCATGATGTTGGGCACACCAGCTGTCACGCGCCAGCAGCATCGCCATCAGATTGGACTGGGTTCCACCGCTGGTGAAGATGCCATCAGCGTTTTGCGGCAGACCGATGCGGCTGAGCGTCCAGTCGATCACCTTCTGCTCAATCAGCGTGCCGCCGGCGCTCTGGTCCCAGGTATCCACCGAACTGTTAACAGCAGCCATAATCTGCTCGGCCAGCAGGGAAGGGAGAACCACCGGACAGTTCAGATGGGCCACATATTTAGGATGGTGGAACCAGACGGCGTCGCGCAGGTAAAGCTCTTTCAGTTCTTCCAGCGCGGCTTTGTTGCTGCCCAGCGGCGCGTTCAGGTCAACGTTGCTGAACAGGGGGGACAGCTCATGTGGCAGGATACCGCTGAAAGGTTTTTCAACCCCGTTCAGGGTGCTGGTCAGCAGCGTCAGGACATCCCGCGTTTGCCGGTCCCAGGCGTCCAGTTGCCGGTCACTGAAGATGTAATCCTGAGGCGCAACAGCCTCCGGAGTGAGATGCCGGCGAGGCACTGGCTGAGTTTGCGAACGTAAAACCATATCCTGTTCCTTTATTGAAGACGTAAAAAGCCCTGCCGCCACAGAAGAATGACAGCGTTATACGCCTGACGACGGATCGCCAGTTCAGATTATTTAACGTTTTTCAGGGAGGGTAGATTTCCCCGTGGCACTTTCAGTTAGTGGCTTTTGCTTTGATAAGCGAAAAAACCTCTCTTTTGTGTGGTTTTGTTGCTCAATGGCGCCGTTTGTTATTGAGGATGAGATTATAAATAGTAATCATTATCATTCAATAAGATTATTGTGACAAAGTTGTGATAAGTATTGTTAATGTTATAAGTGTGATCAAGATCACAAAATTCCGTCTCAAAAATCAATCAGGGCTGGAAAAAGGCAGCTAAAGTGCGATAAGGAGATAAGTGAAATTTATTGCAGATGGGAAAGATACAGGAAGTACAAAACAGGGCGTGTGGCCCGGACAGAGCGCTATTTCAGTCCAGGCACGCCTCGCGTCGGTCATGACGCGAGACGTTGAGTAGCAAGTAACCTGAATAATTACTCGACGCGCAGTACGCGGCTGGTGTTGGTGGTGCCGGTTGTGCTCATCACGTCACCCTGAGTAACGATAACCAGGTCGCCGGACATCAGAAAACCTTTGTCACGCAGCAGGTTTATGGCGTCATGTGCTGCGACCACGCCGTCATTGTTGCTGTCGAAATAAACGGGTGTGACACCACGGTACAGAGCGGTCAGGTTCAGCGTGCGCTCGTGGCGGGACATGGCAAAAATGGGCAGACCAGAAGTGATACGGGAAGTCATCAGCGCGGTACGGCCTGATTCGGTCATGGTAATAATCGCGGTGACGCCCTGCAGGTGGTTAGCTGCATACATCGCTGACATGGCAATCGCTTCTTCGATATTGTCGAACTGCACATCCAGGCGGTGCTTGGAAACGTTGATGCTTGGGATCTTCTCAGCGCCCAGACAAACCTTCGCCATCGCCGTCACCGTCTCGGCAGGATACTGACCGGCTGCGGTCTCAGCAGAGAGCATAACCGCATCCGTACCATCCAGCACGGCGTTTGCCACGTCCATAACTTCGGCGCGGGTTGGCATCGGATTAGTGATCATTGACTCCATCATCTGGGTTGCGGTGATCACCGAACGGTTCAGCTGACGGGCACGACGGATCAGGGCTTTCTGGATGCCGACCAGTTCAGGATCGCCAATCTCGACGCCCAGATCGCCCCTGGCAACCATTACCACATCGGAGGCGAGGATGATGTCATCCATCGCCTCCTGGGAGGCAACGGCCTCGGCACGTTCAACCTTGGAAACAATTTTTGCTTCACAACCGGCTTCACGCGCCAGGCGACGGGCATAATTCAGGTCTTCACCACAGCGGGGAAAGGAGACGGCAAGGTAATCACAGTTGATTTTTGCAGCGGTCAGGATGTCCGCTTTGTCCTTTTCCGTCAGCGCTTCGGCAGAGAGGCCACCGCCAAGTTTGTTAATGCCTTTGTTATTGGAGAGCGGGCCGCCGACGGTCACTTCGGTGTAAACCTTCATCCCCTGAACTTCCAGCACTTTCAGCTGCACACGGCCATCATCGAGCAGCAGGATGTCGCCCGGCACTACGTCAGCAGGCAGGCCTTTGTAGTCGATACCTACTTTGTCTTTATCGCCTTCACCTTTGCCCAGGCTGGCATCCAGCAGGAATTTATCGCCAACGCTGAGGAAAACTTTGCCTTCTTTAAAGGTGGAAACACGGATTTTAGGTCCCTGCAGATCGCCGAGGATAGCCACATGACGGCCGAGTTTCGCCGCAATTTCGCGGACGCTGTTGGCGCGCTGCATGTGATCTTCCGGGGTGCCATGAGAGAAGTTAAGACGAACGACATTGGCGCCGGCAGCGATGATTTTTTCGAGGTTATTATCGCGATCGGTGGCAGGGCCTAACGTGGTTACGATCTTGGTTCTTCTGAGACGTCTGGACATGTATGACTCCGTTGACTTTGAAAGGGTACTGCCGGAGCAATCCCTGTAAAGGTTCAGTGATTTTATAATATTCGGACCGTGTCGATCGGCCCTTTACACAGTCATTATGGAAATCAGGGTCGCGTCGGTAACGCAAGCCCGTCTTCTTTTTCAAACCGCGACTCCTTCAGTGCCGCTTTCACACGTTTAAGATTGTCACGGAATGTCGCTCCGCGCCGCAGCGTAAAGCCGGTGGCGAGCACGTCTATCAGCGTCAGCTGGGCCAGGCGCGACACCATCGGCATATAAATGTCGGTGTCTTCCGGCACGTCTAAGGTGAGTGCCAGGGTGGCTTCACGCGCCAGCGGCGAGCCAGAGGAGGTGATGGCCAGCACCGTGGCATCATTTTCCCGGGCAAGTTGTGCCAGTTCGACTAAATTTTTAGTGCGCCCGGTATGGGAAATCAGCACCATAACGTCGCCTTCCGTACTGTTGATACAGCACATCCGCTGCATCACAATATCATCGGAATAGATGACAGGCACATTGAAGCGAAAAAATTTATTCATTGCGTCGTGAGCAACGGCGGCAGAAGCACCCAGACCGAAGAAGGCGATCTTTTTTGACTGGGTCAACAGGTCAACAGCGCGATTAACTGCACTGGTATCCAGACCGTTTCTGACCCGGTCCAGCCCGGCCATTGCCGATTCGAAAATTTTGCCGGAGTAGGAGTCGACGCTGTCATTCTCATCGACGTTGCGGCTGACATAGGGGGTGCCGTTGGCCAGACTTTGCGCCAGCTGCAGCTTGAAGTCCGGGAAGCCTTTCGCCTCCAGCCGGTGACAGAAGCGGTTGACTGTGGGTTCGCTGACTTCTGCTTCACGGGCCAGCAGCGCGATACTGACGTGGATGGCGGAACCGGGCGCGGCGAGGATCACTTCCGCTACTTTGCGCTCGGATTTGCTAAGGTGTTCCAGGTGAGTCTGGATTTTTTCCAGCATATTCATAACGGCATCCACTCATACATTCTGACGATTTCAACCAAAGGAGAAATCGATGTCAATTTGTAGAGAATATACATTGCGCTAAACAGCCGGGGGCAGGGGCTTCACGTGCTTTCCTGCGCTTTTTTTCCCAGAATTTGATCTGTGTCTGACTTTCACAGTTGTAAACGAAGTAACAAAAAAGTTGAAAAATTACGCACAAACTGTCTGCCCGGTCAGCGATAAAGTTTGCACAATCTGGCTACTCTGTGCTGGAACGATGCTCTCAGGTTTACGCGGCCACGGCAAAAGCAGTACATTGTACTGAAAGAAAATTACAATAAGAGCCTGAATGCTTACGGATTACGCAGGTCAGGCTTGTCCTGCAACGAGGAGAATATAATGGCGGTTACACAAACGGCCCAGGCATGCGATCTGGTCATTTTCGGTGCCAAAGGCGATCTCGCACGCCGGAAACTGTTGCCTTCCCTGTATCAATTAGAAAAAGCCGGTCAAATCCACGAAGACTCACGCATCATCGGCGTGGGCCGTGCGGACTGGGACAAAGCAGCCTATACCAAGGTAGTGCGTGAAGCGCTGGAAACCTTTATGAAGGAGAAGATTGACGAAGCGCTGTGGGATAAGCTCAGCGGCCGTCTCGACTTCTGCAATCTGGACGTTAACGACGTAGCGCACTTCACTAAACTGGGCAAAATGCTCGACCAGAAAAAGCGCGTCACCATCAACTATTTCGCCATGCCGCCAGGTACCTTTGGCGCCATCTGTAAAGGGCTGGGGACTGCTAAACTTAATGCTCAGCCTGCCCGCGTCGTGATGGAAAAACCACTTGGAACCTCGCTGGAAACTTCACGCGAGATCAACGATCAGGTCGGTGAATATTTCGAAGAGAACCAGGTCTTCCGTATTGACCACTATCTTGGCAAAGAAACGGTGCTGAACCTGCTGGCCCTGCGCTTCGCTAACTCTCTGTTTGCCTCCAACTGGGATAACCGCACTATCGATCACGTGCAGATTACCGTGGCGGAAGAGGTGGGTATCGAAGGTCGCTGGGGCTATTTCGATAAAGCTGGTCAGATGCGCGACATGATCCAGAACCACCTGTTGCAGGTTCTGACCATGATTGCTATGTCTCCGCCAGCCGATCTCTCTGCTGACCGTATCCGTGATGAGAAAGTGAAAGTGCTGCGCTCGCTGCGCCGCATCGACCACACCAACGTGCGCGATAAAACCGTGCGTGGTCAGTACACTTCTGGCTTTGTGCAGGGCAAAAAAGTGCCTGGCTACCTGGAAGAGGAAGATGCCAACAAGGCCAGCAACACCGAAACCTTCGTCTCCATCCGCGTGGATATTGATGACTGGCGCTGGGCGGGTGTTCCATTTTACCTGCGTACCGGCAAACGTCTGCCGACCAAGTGCTCCGAAGTTGTGGTCTACTTCAAGAATCCGGCGCTGAACCTGTTTAAAGAATCCTGGCAGGAACTGCCGCAGAATAAACTGACTATCCGTCTGCAGCCGGATGAAGGCGTGGATATTCAGATCCTGAACAAGGTTCCCGGTCTGGATCACAAGCACAACCTGCAAACCACCAAGCTGGATCTGAGCTTCTCAGAAACCTTCAACCAGTCACATCTCGCCGATGCCTACGAGCGTCTGCTGCTGGAGACAATGCGCGGCATTCAGGCACTGTTTGTGCGCCGTGACGAAGTCGAAGAGGCCTGGAAATGGGTCGACTCCATCATGGAAGCCTGGGCTGCTGATAACGAAGCGCCTAAGCCTTATCAGGCAGGCACCTGGGGACCGGTTGCCTCGGTGGCGATGATCACCCGCGATGGCCGCTCGTGGAATGAGTTTGAATAATCACGCTGGCTGAATAAACCCGCTCAGGCGGGTTTTTTTATGCCTGAACGACAAAAAGAAAAAAATGAACCGCGGTTTCAAAAACAGAGGAAGCGCATGGACGAAGACGGTGACTATCCTGTATGGTAGAGGACGAAATCACTTTCCGGACGCCCTGGGCGTCGCTTTTTGCCAGCCATGTATCCACGGGAATCAGGCTGGTCAGACAGGAGAAGCAGGTCGATGAGTAACTGGAAAACAAGCGCAGAACAGATCCTGACAACTGGCCCGGTTGTGCCGGTCATCGTGGTAAACAGACTGGAACATGCGGTGCCGATGGCGAAAGCGCTGGTGGCGGGTGGCGTTAAGGTACTGGAAGTGACGCTGCGCACGCCTTGTGCCATGGATGCCCTTAAAGCGATGATCAAAGAAGTGCCGGAAGCGATTGTGGGGGCCGGTACGGTACTCAACGTAGAGCAACTAAAAGAAGTGACTGATGCGGGAGCGCAGTTCGTTATCAGCCCTGGTATTACCGAATCACTGCTGAAGGCAGCAGTTGCGGGGCCTGTTCCGTTAATCCCGGGGATCAGCACGGTTTCAGAGCTGATGACCGGGCTGGACTACGGCCTGCGTGAGTTTAAATTCTTCCCGGCAGAAGCGAATGGTGGCGTGAAAGCGTTGCAGGCGATTGGCGGCCCGTTCCCGCAGGTGCGTTTTTGCCCGACGGGTGGTATTTCTCCGGCTAACTACCGCGACTATCTGGCGCTGAAAAGCGTGCTCTGTATCGGCGGATCCTGGCTGGTTCCGGCGGGTGCGCTGGAAGCGGGTGACTACGACCGTATCACCCAGTTGGCGAAAGAGGCCGTGGCCGGCGCGCGCTGAGATTCTGTTCGCTGCGGCTGAGATACCGGCAGCGATGAAGCCGGTTCCGGAAAAAAAAAGGATGGCAAAAGCCATCCTTTTTTGTAGGTACGACGAGAGTTAACTCAACCGCTGACCTTAACGCCAGCCGCGCAGCTAACTGCGCGTTCCACGGCGTCGTCAATGTCGTGGCCCGTCGCCAGCGCCACACCCATACGGCGTTTACCACGGATCTCCGGCTTGCCAAACAGACGAACCTGCAGACCCGCACCCAGCACATTACCCAACTGTGCAAACTGCACGTTGTCACTGTCCAGCTCTGGCAGGATCACTGCAGAAGCCGCCGGGCCGTACTGACGGATGCCGCCAACAGGCAGGCCGAGGAAGGCGCGAACATGCAGTGCGAACTCCGACAGATCCTGAGAGATCAGCGTGACCATGCCGGTATCGTGTGGGCGAGGGGAGACTTCACTGAACACCACTTCATCGCCGCAGACAAACAGCTCAACACCAAACAGACCATGACCGCCCAGTGCCAGTACCACTTTTTGGGCAATTTCTTCCGCACGCTGCAGGGCGAGGGCGCTCATCTGCTGCGGCTGCCAGGATTCACGGTAGTCGCCATCCTCCTGACGATGACCAATCGGCGCGCAAAAATGAATGCCATCCACCGCACTGATGGTCAGCAGGGTGATTTCAAAATCAAATTTAACCACACCTTCAACGATCACGCGACCGGCACCGGCTCGGCCACCCTGCTGAGCGTAATCCCAGGCCACATCCAGCTGTGAAGCTTCGCGGATAAAACTCTGTCCTTTTCCGGACGAACTCATTACCGGCTTAACGATGCACGGGAAGCCAATTTCCTGCGCAGCCTGGCGAAAAGCCTCTTCGCTGTCGGCAAAGCGGTACGTTGAAGTGGGCAGAGCCAGCTCCTCCGCAGCCAGGCGACGAATGCCTTCACGGTTCATGGTCAGGCGGGCAGCGCGCGCGGTTGGGACAACATGCTGACCCTTTTTTTCCAGCTCAATCAGCATATCGGTTGCGATGGCTTCGATTTCCGGCACGATAAAATCAGGGCGTTCCAGTGCCACCAGAGCCTTCAGTGCTTCACCATCCAGCATATTAATGACATGGCTGCGGTGAGCAACGTGCATGGCGGGAGCATCGGCATAGCGATCCACGGCGATCACCTCCACGCCCAGACGCTGGCACTCCAGCGCGACTTCTTTGCCCAGTTCACCTGAACCCAGCAGCATTACACGAGTGGCAGCAGGGCGTAGCGCAGTTCCAAGAGTTGTCATAATCTCTACCTGATTGGATGAAAAAAACGCGCGCAGTATAAACGAAAACGATTGCGCATACATCTGCTTTACGGACTTGAGCCAAAATTTCATCGCTGCTATACTGTATAAAAATACAGTTAACTGAGGTGTGCACTATGGCTGTTGAAATCAAATATGTTGTCGTCAGAAAAGGTGAGGAAAAGATGACATTCGCCAGTAAGAAAGAAGCCGATGCTTACGACAAAATGCTCGACATGGCGGAAGTGTTCTCCGACTGGCTGAGCGTTGCTCCGCTGACCATAGAAGAAGAGCAGCGTGAAGCGCTGGGCATGTTCCTCGCCGAAAACAAGGATGCCGTTCAGCACATCCTGCGCACCAGCAAGCTGCCGGAAGGCAGCGATGTGGTTTCTGAAGAGAGTGAATCTGCACCTCTGGCTGAGCACCACGAAGAACTGGCTGAGTCTGAAGAATCAGATGATGCTGGTGAGGTGGAAGTAGCTGAAATTGTTAAAAAAGCCGCCAGGCCTTCACGCGCCAGCAAAGCGGCTTAAATTTATCGTCGCAACTGCCCGGCAAATTTAGCCGGGCGTTCTTTGTGAAGCTCAGTAAGTTTGCGGGGCTGTCAGCCTTGTGCAACAGCGCTTCAGGGCATGCATTGCTTCCCTTGCCACATCTGCAGGATTCTGCTGGTTAAAATCGTCGTTAAAGACTTCAAGCCCCAGCGGCCCGCTGTAACCCTCTGACTCCAGATAATCCAGCAGCGTATACAGCGGAAAGCTACCCTGACCGGGTAACAACCTTTTGTGGCGCGCTGTATCCACCAGTTCACCCTGAGCGGGCAGAACAACCAGATCGGAAAGCTGTACAAGGAAGATTTTATCCATTGGAATACCTGCCAGATCCGCCACGGTGCGACTGCGAACGAAAATGTGGAAGGCATCCACCACCAGACCCAAATTGGGTTCATTAACCTGCTGGATAAGTTTCCATGCTGCGGCGGTATTGTTAATGTGTGTGCTCCATGCCATGGCTTCAAAGGCAATCCGCAGCCCCCGTTTACCCGCTTCACGCGCCAGCCAGCGAATATCCTCCTCTTCTCGTTCGGCAATACAATTCTGCTGAGTGGAAGCTGGTGTCAGAACAGTGGTTGCGCCAAGCGAGACGGCCGTGTCCAGCATCTGCAAAGCTTCATCATGCTTGCTCTGCCGCATCTCATCCGGCGCACCGTCAAAATCCAGCAGAACCTGATAATCTGTCAGCGCCAGATTGTGCCCTTTCAGCAGGTTGGAGAGATCGGCCGTATTGCCGGTCGCGGCCTCAACGTCCTGTCGCCAGAGTTCAACCTGACTGAAGCCTGCCGTTGCTGCGGCCTCAATTTTCTCCTCCGGCGTTCCGCCAAGCAGAACCGTATTGATAAACAGTGGATTGTTGCTGAATCGCATGATTTTCCCCTTTTAAAACCTTGCAACATTGCACTGCCGGTCAGGGTCTGGCTGCCCTTACTCCTGCCCGGTCTGACCTTTTGTTACCGCGAAAAAGTTAACCGGTGTCCTCAACAGTATAGCCCGGCACTCAGGCTTGCCGGATCGGCAAAACGTAAGGGGGTTTTCGAGGCTTTGCAGGCCTTGACGGTACTTGACGTATGCCACTCTATGCTGATGTTTTCATTTATGAGAAGGAAGAGTGATGAACTGGCTGCAGCAAATACAATCTGTTCTGGGAAACAGTAAGCCGGGACAGCAGGGAAGCGAAGGACTGAGTAAAATGCTGGCTCCGGGGGCGCTGGGCGGCCTTGCCGGACTGCTGATTGCCAGCAAATCCTCCCGTAAACTGCTGAGTAAATATGGCAAAAACGCATTAATTATCGGCGGCAGTGCAGCCGCAGGTGCGTTGCTCTGGAATAAATACAAGCAGCGAGTGAGCGAATCACACAGTGAGGAGCCGCAGTACGGTAAGCAACAGTCACCGGTTGATCGCCGGGCTGAGCGCCTGATCCAGGCACTCGTTTTTGCAGCCAAGAGTGATGGTCATATCGACAGCAGTGAACGACAGGCTATTGATCAGCATATCCATCAGTCAGGACTGGGTAGTGATGGGGAAAGGTTGCTGCAGTCTGCCATTGAGATGCCGCTGGATCCAAAAATGCTGGCGCACGACGTAAGAAATGAAGAAGAGGCGCTGGAAGTCTATTTCCTCAGTAATCTGGTCGTCGATGTTGACCATTTTATGGAGCGCAGCTATCTGCAGGCTCTGGGCGATGAGCTGAAAATCCCACAGGATGTCCGGGACAGCATGGCCCGGGATATTCAGGCTGAAAAGCAAAAACTGCCTGCCTGAGGCGGAAAGGGGGCTTAATGCCCCCCAACAACCTGTTTTATGACATTATTTTTACCTGTCCCTCCGTTTAGCGCTTGGCAATCCCTGTGACAGCTGCCACCCTTATCCGATAAGACTTATTCAACGGGGATGCAGCATGATTAAACCACCAGTCGCCAAAAAAATTCCTTATGAGATGACCCTCCACGGAGAAACCCGGACAGATAATTACTACTGGCTGCGGGACGATCAACGTGAAGATCCTGCGGTGCTTGGCTATCTGCATGCGGAGAACGATTACGGCAAAGAAGTGATGAAGTTGCAGAAATCGCTGCAGGATCGTGTGCTGAAAGAAATCATTGACCGTATCCCGCAGCGCGACCACTCCGTCCCTTACGTTAAAAATGGTTACCGCTACCAGCGCCGCTATGACGAGGGCAATGAGTATGCCATCTACACCAGACAGCCGGAGAACACCGCCACGCCGGAACAGTGGGACCTGCTGCTGGACGGCAATCAGCGAGCGGCACACAGCGAGTTTTACACGCTGGGTGGCATGGGCATCAGCCCGGACAACCAGACTATGGCGCTGGCAGAGGACTTTCTGTCACGCCGTCAGTACGGGATCCGCTTCTGCAATCTGGAAACGGGAAGTTGGTATCCTGAAAAGCTGGAAAATGTGTCATCCAGCTTTGTCTGGGCCAGCGACAGCCGGACGTTTTATTACGTGCTCAAGGACAAGCAAACGCTGCTGCCCTGGCAAGTATGGCGACATCAGCTGGGTACTTCGCAGCAGGAAGATGAGCTGGTCTATGAAGAGCAGGACGATACCTTCTACGTCAGCGTGCATAAAACGACTTCCGAACATTTTATTCTGATTGCTCTGAACAGCAGTACTACCAGTGAAATCCTGCTGCTGGATGCCGAATATGCAGATGCCACACCACAGGTATTTTGCCCGCGGCGTAAGGACCACGAATATACGCTGGATCATTACCAGCAACATTTCTACGTTCGTTCCAACCGCGAAGGCAAGAACTTCGGCATTTACCGGACCGACCATTTTAAAGAAGAAATGTGGGAAACGGTGATCCCGGCACGTGATGCTGTTGTGCTGGAAGATTTCAGCCTGTTCCGTGACTGGCTGGTGGTGGAAGAACGGCAGCGCGGCCTGACCAGCTTGCGTCAGATTTGCTGGAAAACCGGCAAGGATATGGGTATCGCATTCGACGATCCGGCCTATGTGACCTGGCTGTCATACAACCCCACGCCAGAAACCAGCAAGCTGCGTTACGGCTACTCTTCAATGACCACGCCCGACACACTGTTTGAACTTGATATGGACAGCGGTGAGCGTCAGGTGCTCAAACAGTCAGAAGTGAAGGGCTTTAATGCCAGCCACTACCGAAGTGAGCATCACTGGATAAAGGTCCGCGACGGAGTGGAAGTGCCCGTTTCGCTGGTTTATCACCGTGAACACTATCAGCCCGGCAAAAACCCGCTGCTGGTTTACGCCTATGGCTCTTACGGCAGCAGCATGGATGCGGACTTCAGCGCCAGCCGCTTGAGCCTGCTGGATCGCGGTTTTGTGTTTGCACTGGCACATATTCGCGGTGGCGGTGAACTGGGACAGCAGTGGTACGAAGATGGCAAGCTGCTGAAAAAAATGAACACTTTCCACGACTTCATTGATGTGACCGATGCGCTGGTGGAGCAGGGGTATGGTAATCCTGAAAAAATCTATGCGATGGGAGGCAGTGCGGGCGGCCTGCTGATGGGCGGAGTAATCAATATGGCTCCCGCTCGTTTCCATGGTGTTGTGGCGCAGGTTCCCTTTGTGGATGTTGTGACCACCATGCTGGATGAGTCAGTTCCACTGACTACCGGAGAGTATGACGAATGGGGGAATCCGGCGGAAGAGGAGTTCTATCATTACATCCGCCAGTACAGCCCCTATGACTGCGTATCCGCGCAGGATTATCCACACCTGCTGGTGACCACCGGACTGCATGATTCCCAGGTGCAATACTGGGAACCGGCAAAATGGGTGGCTAAGCTGAGGGCGCTGAAAACTGACGATAATCTGCTGCTGCTTTGCACCGATATGGATGCCGGGCACGGTGGGAAATCAGGCCGATTCAAATCTTATGAAGGGGTGGCACTGGAATATGCATTCCTGATCGCGCTGGCGCAGGAAACGCTCAGCGCGGCCACTGCGCACTGAATATTTACTCTGCCGACAGCGCCCGCTCCATGGCGCTGCGCAGATCGGGTTTCAGGTCCGGGATATTCTTGAGCATCCACCTGAGATAACCCGGATCGCGCTTCGCCACTTCATCAATCTTACTGCCGCGGTACTTGCCAAACGGGAAGGTGGTGCCTGAACCGCGGACCTGCATCCGGCGAACCATCTCCACACTATCCCAGCCGGAAAATTCCATAATACGAATAAGAAGTGACGCTGTCACGTAGCAGTCATACAGCGCACGGTGAGCATGCAGGTCAGCGGGAGGTGTAACCTCTAACTGCAGAGATTCTCTTAATGCCTGGTTACCGTACTTTCTGCCCGGCCACAGGCCTCTTGCCAGCGTCATGGTGCAGATCCACTCACCGGGCATTTCCGGCAGCATTCTGCGATCAAAGCTGGCGTTATGAGCCACATAGTAAGCGCTGCCGTGGTAACGGCTGATGACCTGTTCGATAGGAGGTTTACCGGCCACCATGGCCTCGGTGATGCGGTGGACAGCCATTGCCTGACGGCTGATCGGGCGATCAGGGCAGACTAAATCGCTCATGGGATTGACAATCTGGCCGTTAATCACATCGACTGACGCCACTTCGACAATGCCGCCCTGCAGGCCGCAGGTTTCGGTATCGATCACACGTAACATAATTCGTCCCTATTAAATAACTGACGGGTAGCGTAACGAATGCACCTCTCCTTGCCAATCTTTACCCGTTCTTCTGGCGATGACCAGCTGTTCCCCGGAACTGCCCGATACGACCTGCCGACCTTGTTCATCCCAGAACGCACTTTTTCCGGCACTCTGGTAACCGCCGGTGGGCAGTGCATGGTTAGCCATCAGCACCGGCATTTTGTACTCTTTTGACCAGCGGGCAAGGTATTCGCAATCTTTCGCATACCCTTTTTCCGAGACCAGCACGCCGGTGGCGTAGAGGTTTGCTCCGCGTCTAGCGGCATCCCTTGCATACTCTTCCACGCTGATGTCTGCACAAATAGCCAGTGCGACGTGGTGGTGTCGATAGCCGAACAGCGGAACACCTTCACCAGCCTGAAAAAACAGATTTTCTTCGCCAAACAGTTCTCGTTTGCCGTAGGCCAGTTTGGTACCGTCGGCCAGAAATGTCAGTGCGCCAAGCAGAGTTTGATCGCCGTGCAGCAACGGCAGGCCAATAACGATCGACATCTGATATTCGCTGGCGGCAGAAGCAAAGGCGTCAAGGCGGGGATCGTTTATTTCCATGGCCAGCGTCTGGCTGAGAGCCAGCTCGTAACCGCTAAGGGAAAGTTCGGGGAAAACCAGCACATCGACCTGCAGTTCAGCGGCCTGATGGATGAAATCAAGATGACGTGAGAGGTTATGGTCAATCTCTCCCGGACGCGATCCTGACTGTGCCGCAGCGACACTCCAGACGGACATAGGCTCTCCTTTGAAGCTGGATTTAAGCCAATATCTCAACCGAAGCGGTGAGGAAACACAAGAGGTGAAAATGAATATTAAATGCTATTTTTGTTTCGGTTCATAAGGCAGGCGGGAAAGACTCAGCGAAGCCTGACGATACTGCATCAGCCGCTGGCGAAACCAGTCACGCAGGGGTTCTGGCTGTTCACGTTCGACCACTTCAGCAATCACTGGCATATTATAACGCTCTTTAAAAGCCACGCTGGCCGCAGCCAGTTCGACGTTAATTTTGTCTTTTTCTTCCTGTGGCAGCTCTGCCAGATTGTAATTCATCGGGGTTCTCCTGAAGTTCGCCGCAAAAATAAAACACCCTGAAGGATTTCGCAAGTCCGGTTGCGGGTAATCGCCCTTATCGACTCGACACTCCATTTCTGGCGGGGTATTCTTTCGGCCTTACCGCAGCCACCGGCTGCTCTGTTAAGGATGATACGATGTTCACTCGTAAATTCTCTCTGGTTTTTGCTCTTGCTCTCACGGCAACGGCGTTTTCCCAGCAGGCCTCTGCTCACGCTCACCTTAAAAGCCAGTATCCGGCGGCCAATGCCAATGTGGAGGCTTCCCCACAGGCGCTGACGCTGACTTTTTCCGAAGATATTGAACCGGCATTCAGCGGGATTGAAGTCCTTGACGGCAACCAGAAACCTGTTCCGCTGGCTAAAGCAGAGCGCGCACCTGCGCAACATAACCAAATGATTGTACCGCTGGAGAAACCCCTGGCCAACGGCCACTATCAGGTCAACTGGCATGTGCTGTCAGTGGACGGTCATAAGACCAACGGGAACTATAGCTTCAGCGTGAAGTGATATGTCCCTGAGTTTGTTTTACGTTTTGTGTCGCTGGCTGCACTTTGCCGCGTTAATGTCGCTGACCGGTGGCAGTGTTTATACCGCACTGATGGCCCCGGCAAGATTCAGGGATTATCTGGCTGGGCGTTTTCATCTGTTGCTGGTGACCAGCGCAGTGTCTGCACTGGTCACGGCTATCCTGCTGCTCGCGGCGCAAACCGGCCTGATGGGCAATGGCTGGGCGGATATGCTGAATGTCGGTATCTGGCAGGCAGTGTTGCAGACCAGTTTCGGACAGGTCTGGCAATGGCAACTGATTGCGGCCGTTGTGGGTGTGTTCGCGCTGCTGTTAAAAGGCCTTCCTCGTCAGCAGTTGCTGCTGCTCAGTGGAGCAGGGCAACTGATCGGGCTGGCGTTTGTCGGCCATGCTGCGATGCTGGATGGCGCGATGGGGATTTTGCAGCGTATTAATCAGGTCGTTCATCTTATTGCTGGGGCTTTCTGGGCCGGGGGATTATTACCGGTATTGCTGCTGATGCGCGATGCCCGCCAACTGAACACGAGATATGACGCGATCAGAACGCTGATGCGCTTCTCCCGCTATGGACACCTTGCCGTTGCCCTGGTGGTGATCAGTGGTGTCATCAATGCGCTGCTAATTCTGAACTGGCCGCCGACCAGTTTTCGTCTGTACAGCCAGCTTCTGCTGTTTAAAACGCTGTTAGTGGCGGCAATGTGCGGCGTAGCCGTCTTTAACCGTTACTGGCTGGTTCCCCGCTTTCAGCGCAGTGGCGAGAGCGCCCAGTATCATTTTATGCATACCACGCTGGCTGAGTTGCTTGTTGCCGCGCTGGTATTGCTGCTGGTCAGCGTGTTTGCCACGCTGGAACCAGCCTGAAATTGATTATTTTTATCGCCGTAACAGGCGTTAACCGGAGAGGTTTGCTACACCATGAAAAAATTGGCCAGTCTGATGATTGCTCTGAGTTTCTGTACCAGCGCGATGGCTGCGGAGATTATCACCGTCAGCCGCTTCGAAATAGGCAAAGATAACTGGGCGTTTAATCGGGAAGAGGTGATGCTGACCTGTGCCAAAGGTGGCGCGTTGCTGGCGGTTAACCCGAGCACGCTGATGCAGTATCCGCTAAACGACACGGCGCAGCAGATGATGAAAAGTGGTCAGATGAAAGGGCAGCCGATTAGCGTGATCCAGATTGACGATCCCCAGCATCCCGGACAGAAGAAGAGTCTCGCGCCGTTTATTGAACGTGCTCAGAAGCTGTGCGACTGAGGCAGTATCGACCGCTGAGTTGGTAAAACCCCGTTAAAAAACCGTGATGTGACAATTCTGCCAGCACGATCACAGTGCTGGCATCTTTCCGTCCCGCTGTTGACAACTGGCTGGAAAAACCTCACATCTCGACTATCTTTTAAAGGGCAAGGCGACATCGCCTGCAATAATGCCAACTTTTAGCGCACGGCTCCTTCAGGAGCCATTTCCCTGGACTGAAGACAGGAATCGTCTTCAGTCTTTTTTTAATTAATTGTTTTGTCGGGGTTAATTTCCTTATCTCTAAAAATCCCAAAATTTCCCCGAAATTATATCTTCAGGCTTTTATAACATCACTTACTCTTTTCCGCGTGTAACGAAATATTTTTCTGTCATTGCCTCCATTTTATGGCCCAGCAATTTACGGACAAATTCTTTTCCCTTGTGCTTTTCATAAAGTCTGCCGCCCAGGCTTCTGATTTCATGAAAGCCTGGCGGAGAGTCAGTAAACTTCAGACCAGATGCGTTCCGGGCGGACGCGAACGAATCTGTTAGTTTGTCAGGGTGCAATGCTCCTTCAAGGTTGTTTTTGCGAACACCGGGACTTATCAGAAAATCTGGCTGGCCAGCCTGCAGCGGTCAACGATGGCCCTCAGTTTGAGGCCCAGAGCTGGTAATTCCAGAACCAGTGGTATTGAAATCATCATGCCTGTTTTACCCTGTATCACCTGAAGGCGGTCATTGACACTGTGACTGAATCTCATTGCAGTGAGGACGTTCATGTTTTTTAATCCAAACGGCGGGGGTTGAGTATGGGCTCCCTTCACCCGCCACTGATTACATCTACAAACGCTTTGACATTAATGATCATTTTGGAGTCCGGCCCAGCACTGGAAGAGGTGACAGTATTTGGCGTTGTGACCCACATAATCACACCGCATTATGTTGATCGCCCCTGAGTCACCCTTTACCTGAAATTTCCCAACCTGAAGCACCGACACCAGGCCCGGCTCACGCGGTTTTTTTATTTTCTATTCTTTCTGAAAGGATTAAGGTTTGGGGTCCTTCTTCGATAAAAATACAAGACAACAGGAATAAATATAATATAGCAAACTATGGATCCCCAAGCATATTTAGGCCAGAATATTACCGCAAGAATTGCAAATGCTATTATGCTGGCAACGGGAATGTATACAACAATAATGTCATCAATAAAATCATCCCACAATAGCTTAAGTAATTTTTTCATTTTATTAATCTCATTATGTCAGAGGCTATCTCATTTTCACTCCTCATTGAGTAGCTGGTGGTATCAATCTTTGAAAATATTGGCTCAATAATGAAGTAAAGCATTTCAAGCTCGGCTTGATACAATGCGGCATAAACCATCGGCTTACGTGATTTTAATCGGCTGGCAGCATCAGCAGCAACCTTGACGTATGAGTAAACCCCTACCGCAAAAACTCCCCATTTTGATACACTCGTCGTAAAACTACTGATAGCAACCCGCATTCCAAAACTGGAACATATTGCAGTTGAAATGGAAAAGGTAAAAGCTTTGCTTGTGTATTTACTACTCGCAAATCCTGCGCCTTTTTGTAGAAGAATTAAATGTATTTTGTTTGTTTTTTCTTCAGACTGTCCACCTAACATGTCTTTAACCATTATCTGGACAATATTGAATACTACATCAGGGTGAAGGGTTAATTTTACCAGTGCTTTAATAAATCTTATATCCTCATGCTTCAAATTAGAGCAAACATCCTGGTAGTTTTCAAAAAAACAAGATGAATACCATGTGAGCCGGGTGAATCCTGACTCAATTTTATTAGCCTGCTCAAGTGCCATACGACCCGAGCCCTGAACGCCTTTATCCAAAAGTATTGCCAGTTGCTTGTCAGCTTCTAACTTGTCGCTTATAAATCGGTTGTAGCGCACTATTCCCTCTCGAAATCATCCTTGTGAATTGTATGGATTGTCTAACCGGCAACCTTTTGCTGCAGAAATGTGACATTACCAGGATGCCAGCTAACCGTATCAACTATGTGGTTTTGATTTAACCATGTAAAGAAGAAATTCCCGGAGATGCGGTATCCCACATATTTCCGAACCCTCTCGCCATTTCCTCGATCGCTTCCTTCTTCACCGGCACCAGCCCGGCCCTGTCAGGAATCCATTCAATCGTATCAATCGTTCCGACTATTATATCCTCCTGCAGGATCTTCTGACCCCATACCAGACCGTTCACGTCAAACTCAATCAGCCGGCCATTTTTTAGCGAGGGAAGGGTGAAGTTGGCCAGGCTGCCGGTACTGCCGGGAGAGGCGGGGGAGCACCGATTGTTTTTTGGTTTCGGGCTGGTTGCTTTGCGATTTGGAACAACCAGTCCAGCAATTTGAAACGGCCACTCCAGAAAGACCAGATACCGATCAGGATAAATAACCAGACGAGCAAGTTAAAACGATGCTGAGGAAGGTGATTTCCATCAAGAGTGGCCACCTTCCATTTTTATCCCCGATCGCCTCTATTATTCTCCTGCTGCTGCTTGTGTATCCTCTGGCAACGCTCTACCCTCAACGGGCACCAATGACACGCGAAGTTTGCGTCCGCACGTTCTGGCCTGGAGCCGATCTGATGAAAAATGATAAAGAGATTTCGATTGACCAGTTTACCGACAGTGAAAAAGAGCTGGTCTCGGCGAAGGTAGAGGCACTGACCCTGAAGTTGGGGCACGTGGCGAGTAAGAAAGAGGAGAAGGAGATCCTGAAAGAAGCGAAACGCCTGGTGATGAAAGATCGTGTGGTAAAGGAGACAACCAAAGCAGTTATCGCGAAAAAACCCCGCAAACCCGCAGCGGCGAAAGAAAGTGAGATCAAAGATTTTAACTGGTCAGCTTCGAGGAGTAAAAACCCACGGGCGTTGAAAGAGCGCTAATAGGGGCGTCAGCCCACAACCAGCAAATGAACTAACCTGGCCAGCACCTCAATCACTAAAGCGCTGCCGACGGCGATCAGTGCCAGCATAAAATAAAACTGTTTTTGATTGCTCATTGGCTGTCGACTCCCGGTTCCCTGAACTGACTATACTGTAGTGCGAATTACTTAAACAGACAGTCAATATTTCAGCAAAAGCGTACCAGGGTGTAACGATGATGTATCAATATCTTAACGGTGAAAACTGGCGGCATATATTTATCGTCGGTGATTTACACGGTTGCCGCCGGATGCTGGATGAGCAGTTGCTGGCACATCACTTCGATGTGGAACAGGATTTGCTGGTCAGCGTGGGGGATTTGATTGACCGCGGTCCGGACAGCCCGGGCTGCCTGGCGCTGCTCAATGAACCCTGGTTTCGCAGCGTGCGCGGCAATCACGAAGAGATGGCCCTGAATGCTCTGAGCGGGGGTAACCACCAGCAGTGGATGAGAAATGGTGGTGACTGGTTTTATCAGCTCGATGGAGTGCGGATGATTGAGGCAAAACATGCGCTTAATCGTTGTCGGGAAATGCCGCTGATCCTCCATCTGTTGCTGGAGGATCAAATAGTAGTAGTGGCCCACGCCGATTATCCTGGCGACCACTATGCCTGGGGA
The DNA here is from genome assembly GCF_058137865.1 of Erwinia sp. 009765445. Taxonomy (NCBI): domain Bacteria; kingdom Pseudomonadati; phylum Pseudomonadota; class Gammaproteobacteria; order Enterobacterales; family Erwiniaceae; genus Erwinia; species Erwinia sp. 009765445. The sequence continues at coordinate 195,943 of NZ_JBYUWC010000001.1, read as the reverse complement.
GCGGAGGTTGACTGCGCTGAAGTGGTGTGGAGCCGTTCCCGTATTGAATCACTGCAAAAAGGCAGGGGAGCCGCCATTACCGGGGCGGATGCCTTCTATTTTGGCCACACGCCGCTTTCCGCTCCCCTCAATGCTTACAATCAGCATTTTATTGATACCGGTGCCGTATTCGGCAACCGGTTGACGCTGGTGCAGGTTCAGTGAGCATCTTCAGGATGAGAACAGCTTCCCGTCGCGGACCAGATCGCGCGGATAATTGTTTTTGATCCGGCTGTTAACCTTTTTAGCCAGTCCGATTGGGTGTTGCTGGCAGGTCACAATCACTTCATCTGCGGGTAAATCACGCTCCGGATAGATGTCCCGACCGCGATACCACTCTTCCGCTTCCGCCAGGGTCAATTCCAACCGGTTTGCCGCTTCTGGCTTCGCCAGCGCAATCACCGCTTCATGCTGCCAGCGAAAGCCTTTCGGGAAAGTTTCCGCCAGCTTCAGCCCAATACGCGAAAAGCGAACTTTACCCAGCAGCGGTTCAATGGCGCGCGGAAACAGCCACAGCTCTTTATCACGCTGCCACAGGCCGTGGGTTTTGCTGTTCCACGCCAGGCCAGATTTTCCTGCAGCATTGGCGATCTCCTGTTCCTCGCGCGGTCTTACCGGAGTGAAAGGAAGCTTACCGACCTTATAGCCAGGAATCGGGAGAGGAGGCACGCTTTGCACTTTACGTAATCGGGCAACGAAAAAACCTTCGCTGTCGAAAATCTGTGGGAAAACATGCAGGAACCCTTCTTCCGTACAGGCACGTTCCGCGCCGGGGAACAGAGAATGTAGCGGTTCGATGTCAACGGCACCAGGGTACGCCGCCATCAGCCAGGCCACTACCTGCTGATTTTCGCTGCGGTTCAGGGTGCAGGTTGAGTAAATCAACGTGCCACCAGGGCGCAGGGCATGGAAAGCACTCTCAATCAGGTCGTGCTGAGTGGCAGCTATCTCAGCCATGCTCTCCGGCGTCCAGTTACGCAGGGCATCTGCATCTTTCCTGATCACGCCTTCGCCGGAACAGGGCGCATCCAGCAGAATGGCATCAAACGTCTCCGGCAGCGCCGGTCCGAATACGCGGCCATCGAAATGGGTCATGGCAGTATTACTGACGCCGCAGCGGCTGAGGTTAGCATGCAGCACCTTCACCCGGCTGGCGGAGTATTCATTGGCCAGAATGGCTCCTTTATTTCCCATCTTTGCCGCAATCTGCGTGGTCTTCGATCCCGGCGCGGCCGCCACATCCATCACTCGTTCAGGATCGGGACAGCCGTCAAACAGGGCGGTGACCGGCAGCATTGAACTCGCTTCCTGAATATAGAACAGACCCGACAGATGTTCTGCGGTGCTGCCCAGCGGGATGGCATTAGCATCATCGCGTGAAATCCAGAATCCTTCTTCACACCACGGGATCGGCGTCAGCGCCCACTGATAAGGTTCCACCAGAGCCAGAAAGTGAGCCACGCTGATCTTCAGCGTATTAACCCGCAGGCTGCGGCGTAATGGCTGCTGGCTGATCGCCATAAATTTGTCGAATTCGGCTGCATCAGGCAGCAGTTCGCGCATCTGGTTGAGAAAGAGCTCGGGAAAATACACACGTGAGGAGGACACTGAAAAATTCCGTCTGGAAAAAAGTAGGGCGAGTTTATCACATCCCCGACGGCATAAAAAAACGGGCAGCCTGAGCTGCCCGTCCGGGTCAGTTAGCGGGGAGCGCCGTCCCCCATTTGCGCCAGTCCTTCGGTTCTTCATCTTCCAGCAGGAAGTGTTTGCCAGAGGACGCCTGCGGGGCCAGCGGAATGGTTGGCGGCGTGGCAAAGGCAATACCACCCTGAATAAACTGCTGGAAGGTACCGGTTTTCACCACACCACCGATCAGTCCGAATTTCAGGTTATAGCCGGAAGCCAGCCAGAACACCGAGTTATTGCGTACCAGGTGCTGATACTTTTTGCTGATCCGCAGCGTAATTTGCACGCGGTCGGCCATTGCACCCAGCGAAGTTCCGGTTACGGTACCCACTTCGATACCGCGGAACAGAACCGGCGTGCCAACTGAGAGCGAGCCTCCTTCAGGCGCGTCCATCACCACGTTCAGCCCGTCAAGGTAACGCGCATCGGTAATGGTCGACTCCTGCAGTTCAAAGCTGCGCTGGGCACGCCCTTTACCCGGATCCACGTTGATGTAGGGCTGGAGCAGGGTATCCAGATGGTTAACGCCTGCAGCAGAAATCTCCGGAGAGACAACCGAGAAGCGGCTGCCCAGCCTTGCAAAGTCCTGCACGTATTCCGGATAGAGGACTGCTTTGGCGATCACCTGGTTTTTATCCGGGCTGAGCGCCAGTGATTCGAGCTGACCGATGGTGATGCCCAGATAGCGAATTGGCATACCTGCCGCCAGCTTGCTGGCATCGTAGGTGTGCAGCGCAATCTGGCTGCCGACCGCGCGGGCAGCCGTTTCCGAATTATACAGCATGCGCTTGTCTTTGCTGGTCAGCCCCACACCGGCACCCACCAGGTTATCGAAGCTGATAGCACCTTTCAGCGCACGGTTCAACGGCGAAGCCTGAACCGTCAGGCCACTGCCGTTCAGCTGTACGCGGGCACCGCCTTCAGACCAGAACACGCTGTTCGGCGTCAGCAACTTGCGGTACTCCGGCTTGATATGCACCCGCACATCGAACTCGTTAGCTCTTGGCGTCACGTCAACGATTTCACCCACCTGGAACTTACGATAGAGCACCACGGAACCGGCCTGAATATCCGGCAGGCTATTGGCGGTCAGCGTCAGAGTGGTGGGCAGCTGATTGGTGGTAATACCTTCCGCTGCTTTCTCCGCGTTGGCATACAGCGGATAGCTCTCTTTCACTTCGCCTTTGCTGCCCGGATCGAGGCGGATGCCGCCATCAATCCATTCGCGGGCGCTGGCACCCAGCACTTCCATTCCGTCCAGGCCCAGCTTCACGTCCAGGCGGCTGTTAATAATGAACTTACTGTCACCATGCACCAGATGCCGGAAATCAGGTGCAACAGCCACGACGAAGTTGACCCCTTGCTCCGTCAGTGTGCGGCTGACCACCTGGCCAATCTGCATGCCGTGCAGCATCACCGGCTGACCGGCATCAATGCCATAGCTCTCGGGCGAGGTTAGTTTGACCTCGATGGCATTCGGCTGCTGCAGCAATGACTCATTGCCCGGCAGCACGGTGTAATGATCCTGCGGAGGCCCTTCTCCCGGGATCAGCTCCAGTGTATTTCCGGTGAGGAGGCTGCTGAGGCTGGTATCCGACAGGCTGATTTTTGGGCTGCGCATTTCAATACGGGTGCCGCTGCGCATCAGCCCTGTGACTGAAGGATCGATAGTCAGTTCGCCGGTCACTTTACCGCCAGGCTGCAGGTTGAGGCTGGTCAGCGTGCCGACTTCCAGTCCCTGATACATCAGCACCGTACTGTTAGCTTTCAAATTTTTGCCGTCAGGCAGGTCGAGTTTGATGCTGACGCCACGATGGCTGTGCGCCAGGTCAGGATAGAGGTTGTAATTGTCGTCGGTCTTCGCCTGTCCTGACTCTTCAGGTGAGTCAAACGCTATCGCTCCGTTCACCAGTGCGGCGAGACTTTCCAGTTCGACTTTCGCACCACTGAGGCCAACGTCTGCCTTCACGCCCGAAACGTTCCAGAAGCGGCTGTCCTTTTTCACCAGATTAGTGAAGCGACGCTCGATCAGCACATCAACCGTCACGCCCTGATCGCCAGGATTAATGCTGTAATCGTAAACGCGGCCGACCGGAATTTTGCGATAATAGACCAGCGATCCGGTATTCAGCGACCCCAAATCCGTGGTGTGCAGGTGGATCAGCATCTCGCCGGTATTCACACGATACTTTGGCTGAGTGTCCAGCGCGACGAAGTTTTCCTTCGGCTGACCTTTGCCCGGCATCATGCCGATGTAGTTACCGCCAACCAGCGCATCCAGCCCGGAAACGCCCGCCAGTGAGGCTTTAGGCGTGACCAGCCAGAACTGCGTGTTCTCACGCAGCGCATCCTTCATGTCATTTTTGATGCTGGCTTTGATTTTGATGGTCCGCAGGTCGTCAGTCATGCTGATGCCCTGCACCAGACCCACCTCCACGCCCTGGTAACGCACCGGGGTTCTGCCGGGCACAATGCCGTCCGCCGTAGCGAAATCAATGGTGACCGTAGTGCCGCGCTCCTGGTAGTTGGTCCAGACCAGCCAGCCAGCGATCAGCAGCGCAATAAAGGGCAGCAGCCAGAACGGCGAAATCTTGCGCCGGTTTTTAATGCGTGCGTTAGTCGGTGTAGTCGGCGTTTCCTGTTGCATGTGCATCCCAAAGTAAACGGCTATCCAGCCACTCGACGGCGAGGATAGTGAGGATGACCGATGAGCCAAAATAGAAGGCTGCCGGTCCCATGGTAAAAGCCAGAAGCTGGTCACGATTGACCAGCGACATGGTTAGCGAAATCACAAACAGATCCAGCATCGACCAGCGGCCTACCCAGGTGACCACCCGCAGCAGGCGGACTCGGGTTTTCAGGCCCTGTTCGCATTTAAAATGAATGCTAATCAACAGCGTGAGCAGCACTATCACTTTAGTAAAGGGAACCAGAATACTGGCAATAAATACTACTGCGGCCACGGGAATATTTCCCGCAGCCAGCGACATGATGCCGGAAAGGATGGTGTCCTGCTGTTTCGCACCATTAAGGTAGATAATTGAAATTGGCAGCAGGTTCGCCGGGATCAGCAGCACTATTGAGGCGATCAGTGCCGCCCAGGACTTTTGCAGGCTGAAGCGCCGCCGGAAATACAGAGGGGTATGGCAGCGCGGGCAACGTCCGCGATCGTCAGGCAGTCCCGTGTGGTGGCAACTGAGACAAACCTGCAACTGCTCCGGAGCCACGTTCAGGTGTGGCTGCGGATAAAAGCGGTGCCACAGCTGCTCGACATTTATATGAATTAGCGTGACCAGGCTGAGGATAGCCAGAGAGATAAAGGCTATCAATCCGGGGCCGGGAGTGATATCTGCATAATCCCGCACTTTAATGGAGGCGATCGCGATCCCGACCAGGTAGATATCCAGCATCACCCATTCCTTCAGGCGGTCGAGCATCAGCAGGATCGGGCGGAGGTTCATACCCAGCATATTGCCAAAATAGAGCCAGGCAATGGAAGCAACCAGCGTGGCAGGCGCACCGATGGTACAGAACGCGACCATTGATGCGGTGATCACATCTCCCTGCAGCGCCATCTGCGTGATGCCTTCCAGCAGGCTGGCGCGAATATTGGTGCCCAGCAAGCGAATGGTCAGCAGTGATTCGTTGAAAGCAAAGGGCATCAGCATCAACATAGTCACTGCCATTGCGGTCAGACGGGTCATTGACCAGTCACGGCCGTTCAGGATCCTGGCGTTGCAGCGGGGGCAGTGTGCCGACTGGTTGGATTTCACATCTGGTAAGGAAAAAAGGGTATCGCATTGCGGGCAACGCTGATAACGTGCCTGAGGCAGAGCATGGCTGATAGCGTGTATTTTCATAATCCTGATTTTGGTGCTCAGGCCCGGACCAGGTCCAGGGCAGGGTTAGGCTTTTTCATCGCCACGGCGGTAAATTGACCCATCCCGGTCATGCTCAACTGCTCCAGACGGATAAGGGTATATTAACCAACGGAATCATTCACCTTGTCCCGCTGGACATTTAATGCTTATTTTAACAGGCGGGGTCATGATGGGCCTCGTGACAAGTTTCCACAATGGTTAAAAAATGACAAAAGCAGAATTTTATTCGGACCTGAACCGTGATTTGCGTGCACTCATTGCAGGCGAGACCAGCTTTCTGGCGGCGATGGGCAATTGTAGCGCACTTTTATTTGAGCGCCTGGAAGGTGTTAACTGGGCAGGTTTCTATTTGCTGACCGAAGCGGATACGCTGGTGCTGGGGCCTTTCCAGGGCAAAATAGCCTGCGTGCGCATTCCTGTGGGCAAAGGGGTTTGTGGCACGGCGGTGGCTGAGAGCCGGATCCAGCGAGTGGATGACGTGCATGCGTTTCCGGGTCATATTGCCTGCGATGCGGCCAGCAATGCAGAAATCGTACTGCCGCTGGTGGTTAACGGCCAGACAATTGGCGTACTGGACATCGACAGCGTAGTGTATAACCGCTTCGACAGCGAAGACGAAGCGGGGCTGTCAGCCCTGACTGACGGGCTGTGTGAAGTGCTTGCCGGGTCTGATGTGGAAAAATTTATTCACATGAAACGCAGCTAAAGCGCTGGATCACGTAGCATTTGCCGATGGGGTCATTATAATGACGCCTGTTCATGCCTGCGGCTTGTTGGCTACCCGTTGTAATCAGGAAATTTCATGGAAAATCAACCCAAGTTGAATAGCAGCAAAGAAGTTATTGCCTTTCTGGCCGAGCGTTTTCCCCAATGCTTCAGTGCCGAAGGCGAAGCACGCCCGCTAAAGATCGGCATCTTTCAGGATTTAGTCGACCGTGTTCAGGGCGAAATGAGCCTGAGTAAAACTCAGCTTCGTTCCGCGCTACGCCTGTACACTTCCAGCTGGCGCTATCTGTATGGCATCAAAGCTGGTGCCACCCGCGTTGACCTGGATGGCAACGCCTGCGGCGTCCTCGACGAGCAGCATGTTGAACATGCCCGTAAGCAGCTCGAAGAGGCAAAAGCGCGTGTTCAGGCACAGCGCGAGCAGCAACAGGCGAAAAAACGCGAAGCGGGTGAAGAAAGCGCCCCTCGTCGTCCTCGCAAGCCGACCCGTAAGCCTTCTGCTGAAGGCGACCAGCCACGTCAGGCTCGCAGCAAACCACAGCGTCCTGCTGCTGAGCGCGCACCTGCCGCCGAAAGTCAGCCACCGCGTACCAAACCCGTCACCGATACTGCAGCATTGCAGGTGGGTCAGAATATCAAAGTCACCGCGGGTAAAAGTGCGATGGATGCGACCATTCTTGAGATCACTAAAGATGGCGTCCGGGTCCAGCTGGCTTCCGGCCTGGCAATGATAGTACGCGCAGAACACTTGCAGTTCTGATACGGAGGCCAATCAGGGCATGAACAACTTTTTCAGAACCACCGTTATTGCTGGGCTGCTGCTGGCAGGAAATGTTTTCGCTGCGGACAATATTACGCGCGCTGACCAAATCCCACAGCTTCACCAGGAAGCGCAACACGCGACAGTCAGTGAACGTGTTACCTCACGCTTCACCCGTTCACACTATCGTCAGTTCGATCTGGATCAGGATTTTTCCGCGAAAATCTTCACTCGCTATCTGAACCTGCTCGACTACAACCACAACGTCCTGCTCTCTTCGGATGTCGATCAGTACGCCAGCAAGAAGACCACCTTAGGCGATGAGCTGAAGAGCGGTAAGCTGGACGTCTTCTACGATCTGTACAATCTGGCACAGAAACGTCGCTTCGAGCGCTATAAGTACGCGCTGTCGGTGCTGAACAAGCCAATGAATTTCACCGGAAACGATACCATTGATATCGACCGCAGCAAGTCACCGTGGCCAAAAACCACTGCCGAGCTGAATCAGCTGTGGGATGCCAAAGTCAAATATGACGAGCTGAGCCTGAAGCTGACCGGTAAAGATGAAAAAGAGATCCGCGATGTGCTGACCAAACGCTACCAGTTTGCCATTCGTCGTTTGACTCAGAGTAACAGCGAGGACGTGTTCCAGCTGGCAATGACCGCCTTTGCCCGCGAAATCGACCCGCACACCAGCTACCTGTCGCCGCGCAACACCGATCAGTTCAACACCGAAATGAGCCTTTCTCTGGAAGGTATCGGTGCGGTATTGCAGATGGATGATGATTACACCGTGATCAATTCCATGGTCGCCGGTGGCCCGGCAGCGAAAAGCAAATCTATTACCGTTGGCGACCGCATTGTCGGTGTTGGCCAGCCAGGTAAGTCCATTGTTGATGTGATCGGCTGGCGTCTTGATGACGTTGTGGCGCAGATTAAAGGTCCTAAGGGCAGTAAAGTTCGCCTTGAAGTGCTGCCGGCAGGCAAGGGGACCAAAACCCGCATCGTGACCCTGACACGTGAGAAAATCCGTCTGGAAGATCGCGCGGTTAAAATGAGCGTGCACAATGTCGGTAAAGAGAAAGTTGGCGTACTGGATATCCCAGGTTTTTACGTCGGCCTGACTGATGATGTGAAAGTGCAGCTGCAGAAACTGCAGAAGCAGAACGTTGACAGTATCGTTATCGACCTGCGTACCAACGGCGGCGGTGCACTGACGGAAGCGGTTTCGCTCTCCGGCCTGTTTATCCCAAGCGGCCCGGTGGTACAGGTTCGTGATAATAATGGCAAAGTGCGTGAAGACAGCGATACCGATGGCATTGTTTACTATAAAGGCCCGCTGGTGGTGCTGGTCGATCGCTTCAGTGCATCCGCGTCAGAAATCTTTGCGGCGGCAATGCAGGACTACGGTCGTGCGCTGATTGTCGGTGAGCCGACCTTTGGTAAAGGTACCGTGCAGCAGTATCGTTCGCTGAACCGTATCTACGATCAGATGCTGCGTCCTGAATGGCCTGCGCTGGGTTCCATCACCTACACCATTCAGAAGTTTTATCGCGTCAATGGCGGCAGTACTCAGCGTAAGGGCGTAACGCCAGACCTGCTGATGCCAACGGGTGTGGAAGCGGTTGAAACGGGTGAGAAGTTCGAAGACAACGCGCTGCCGTGGGACAGCATCAATGCGGCGAGCTACACCAAAACCGGCGACATGAAACCGCTGGAGCCGCAGCTGCTTAAAATGCATCAGGACCGTATCGCAAAAGATCGCGAATTCCAGTACATCATCAAAGATATCGCGCGTTTCAATGCTAACAAAGATAAGCGCAATATCATTTCTCTGAACCTCGCAGAGCGCGAGAAAGAGAACCGAGAAGATGATGCATTGCGTCTTGAGCGCATCAATGCCCGTTTGCAGGCTGAGGGGAAAAAGCCGCTGGCTAAGCTCGAAGATCTGCCAAAAGACTACAAAGAACCCGATCCGTATCTTGATGAGACGGTCGATATTGCTAACGACCTGGCGCAGCTTGAGAAAGCTCAGACACCACCGGCGACAGCAAAATAACCCTCAGGGCACAGCACAGTCTGTGTCCTTTTTTTACCTGAATTTTTCACACTCCCGGTTAATCTTCACCTTTTCTGACCACAGGCTGACAGGCGCATTCTCCGCGCGTAAAGCAAGATGCGTCAAAATGTAAAGTTATGTCTTTTTAGAGACTTAAATCAGGAGAGTGCTTGAAATGTTTTGCTATGCCCATAGGATAGTTATCCGCCAAGAGCGATTTTGTTAACTGAGGAAGAAGAAATTTTATGATGCGTATTGCGCTTTTCCTGTTGACCAACCTGGGGGTAATGTTGGTTTTCGGGCTGATACTCAGCCTGACAGGGATCCAGTCAAGCAGTGTACAGGGACTGATGATTATGGCGGGTCTGTTTGGCTTCGGCGGTGCGTTTGTTTCACTGCTGATGTCTAAATGGATGGCGTTGCGTTCCGTAGGCGGTGAAGTTATTGAGCAGCCACGCAACGAAACCGAACGCTGGCTGATTCAGACTATTGCACAGCAGGCGCAGCAGGCAGGCATTACCATGCCGCAGGTCGCTATCTACCACGCGCCGGATATCAACGCCTTTGCTACGGGTGCCCGTCGTAATGCGTCGCTGGTAGCCGTCTCCACTGGCCTGTTGCAGAACATGAGCCGCGACGAGGCCGAAGCGGTGCTGGCGCATGAAATCAGCCACATTGCCAACGGTGACATGGTCACCATGACGCTGATCCAGGGTGTTGTGAACACCTTTGTGATCTTTATTTCGCGTATTATTGCGCAGATTGCTGCCGGTTTTATGTCCGGGGATCGCGATGAAGGTGAGAGCAACAACGGCAACCCGCTGGTTTACTTCGCGGTGTCGATGGTGCTGGAGCTGGTGTTTGGTATTATCGCCAGCATCATCACCATGTGGTTCTCCCGCCACCGTGAGTTTCACGCCGACGCCGGTTCGGCAAAACTGGTGGGCCGTGAGAAGATGATTGCTGCGCTACAGCGTCTGAAAACCAGCTATGAGCCGCAGGAAGCCAGCACCATGATGGCGTTTTGCATCAACGGCAAATCGAAGTCACTGAGCGAGCTGTTTATGTCGCATCCGCCGCTGGATAAGCGTATTGAAGCGCTGCGCAGCGGACAGTACCTGAAGTAGTTGTCTCAGGCTGAACATAAAACCGGGCTGTAAGGCCCGGTTTTTTTATGCCTGTTCAGGACGGGGCTGGGTGATGCGCAGCGCGCTGACAACTGCGGCAACGGTGGAAAAACTGCCTGCCAGCAGCAGCGAGGCATGGGTGCCGCGTGCATCAAACAGATTGAACATCAGTGCGACCAGAGCCGCGCCGCTGGTCTGGCCGAGCAGGCGAGCCGTGCCTAGCATGCCACTGGCTCCGCCGCTGCGATGGCGTGGTGCGGAAGAGATGATGGTGTGGTTGTTGGGGGACTGGAATAACCCGAATCCGGCTCCGCACAGCGCCATTCGCCAGATAATGTTCAGATCTTCCGGTGAAGCAGGCAGCAGTGCCAGAGAAAACAGTCCGCAGGCAAACATTCCCAGTCCGACCGCGCCCAGCAGCCCGGCGTGATACCGTTCGATCAGCCTGCCGGCAATCGGCGCCATCACCATGGTGGCCAGCGGCCACGGAGTCAGCAGCAGGCCGGTCGCCACTTCTCCCCGATGCAGCACTGTTTGCAGGAAAAATGGCAGCGAAACCATCGCCAGCATCTGCGCGCAGAAAGAGCAGACTGAAGTGCCAAGAGACAGCGAGAAGACGGGAATGCGCAGCAAATCAACCGGCAGCAGCGGGAAGGGCAGACGCAGCTGGCGGCGGATAAAGAAGAAGCCCACGACGAACAAGCCTGAAACTTCCGCCAGCACCAGCCGGATATTCTGTCCCTGAGCAAAGCCACTAAGAGCTGAAATCAGCAGGCCGAAGGTCAGGGCATTCATGATCGCGCTGGGAATATCGAAGCGCTGTTCTTTGCTCTTTTGCATATTATCCGGCAGGAAGCGGAATGCCAGATACAGTGCCGCCAGCCCGACCGGGACGTTTAGCAGGAACAGCCATTTCCACGAGGCGACAGACAACACCGCAGCCGCTACCGTAGGCCCGGCTGCGGTGGAAACGGCGACAATCAGCGAGTTAATACCCATCCCCCGGCCCAGAAAGCGTTGCGGATAGATAATCCTGATCAGCGCGGTATTCACGCTCATCAATGCCGCACCGCCAAACCCCTGCAACACGCGGGCAAACGTCAGCATCTCCAGTGAATTCGACAGGGCGCAGAACAGCGAGGTACAGGTAAACAGCACCAGGCCGCACTGATAAACCCGACGGTAGCCAACAATATCCCCAAGGAAAGACAGCGACAGCAAAGAAATGATGATTGCCAGCTGATAGGCGTTAACAATCCAGATCGACTCCGCCGGACTGGATTGTAACTCACGTGCAATGGTCGGCAGGGCTACGTTGGCGATAGCGCCATCAAGTACGGCAACGGTGATACCCAGGGCAATAGCAAGAATGGCGCCGTAGCGCTGAGGAACGGGAAGGCCGTCCTGTTGTGGAGTTTGCGGCATAGTCCGGATTAGTCAGGAGAGTGAATATCATTATGCTAATGATTTTTTACTGAGTATTCCAATCTGTTAATGAACTAAAACTATCAGCAGATGTGTCCGTCTGATTTGCTTGCGGGCATTGCGCCTCTTACGTGGCCAAACGTATACTGGAAATAGCGTTCCATTTTTTATAAAACAGTTAAAAAGGTTGGCTCATGGCAAAGGACGAATTGGACAAACAGCCGGATTCAGTCTCCTCGGTGCTGAAGGTTTTCGGCATCCTGCAGGCGCTGGGCGAGGAGAGGGAGCACGGCATTACTGAGCTTTCACAGCGCGTAATGATGTCCAAAAGCACTGTTTACCGCTTTTTGCAGACAATGAAATCATTAGGGTATGTTTCGCAGGAAGGGGAGTCAGAAAAATACGCCCTGACTCTGAAGCTGTTCGAGCTGGGTGCTAAAGCATTACAAAACGTTGATTTGATCCGCAGCGCGGATATTCAGATGCGTGAGATTTCCCGGCAGACGCGGGAGACTATCCATCTCGGTGCGCTGGAGGAAGACAGTATCGTCTATATCCACAAAATCGACTCGCTGTATAACCTGAGGATGTATTCCCGCATAGGTCGTCGTAACCCCCTTTACAGCACTGCCATTGGTAAGGTGCTGCTGGCCTGGCGCGACCGACATGAAGTGGAAGAAATTATCTCGGAGGTGATCTTCACCCGCAGTACCGCCCGGACGCTGAGCAGTAAAGAAGAGTTAATGCCCGTACTGGATAAAGTGCGTTCTCAGGGCTTCGGTGAAGATAATGAAGAGCAGGAAGAGGGGTTACGCTGTATCGCCGTACCGGTTTTTGACCGCTTTGGCGTGGTGATTGCCGGTCTGAGCCTCTCTTTCCCGACAATTCGTTTTTCTGAGGAAGACAAAGCTGGCTATGTGAAGATGTTGCACCAGGCTGCCAGGCAGATTTCCGAGCAGATGGGCTATCACAATTACCCATTTTAAATAACGTGGGCCGGAAGTAACCGGCCCGATATTGATCAGTTATCAACGACTTCAGTGCTTTTCTTCAGCAGTGGGCAGTCGGTCACGCCGACAATCCCGCTGTCAGTATGCAGATACTGGGCGGTAACCATGCCGCGGGCAGTCAGATACTGACACTGTAATCCCATACCGGCGACGTTCTTGGCACTTCCTGTCAGCACGCCATAGCCAGTCATCAACAGGACGAGCCAGATAATGACCAGCAACGCAACAATGCGAACTAAAAATCTCATGTATTCCCCTTATAGTTTATCAGACAGCAACCCTGGCGTTTCGCCCCGCTGTCAGCGGCTACATATCAACATGTTGTGACAGCGTACGCAATTCGAATTGAGAATACACAACTGGTGACCTTTCGCCTGCGCGAACGTTCTGAAATTTATGTGAGCTGGCTATCAATTCGCGTACGACCTGGTAGAATTCTTCAAGGTCTGCTGTCCGGTCAGGAAGCAGAGTAGCTTGAACTTTGAGGCACTTATGAATGAGATAGCGAATGGCGCAATGGGTTTTACGTCGATGGGGTTTATGGTCGCGCTGGCGATCGTCGGGTTGATAGCCTGGTATTTCATTAATCGTGCCAGCGTAAAAGCCACTCAACAGGTGCGCCTGCTGGAGGCATTACTGGAAGAGCAGAAGCGGCAAAATACACTGCTGCGCCGCCTGACGGATTCCGTGGCTGGTAAAGAGCAGGCCCCCGGCAGTGAGAAAGAGAGCAAAGACTTCACCCGTTTGATCCCGGAGCGATAATCGCCCAACTCAAGGACAGATATTCTATGGTGTGGCTCAACCCTTGGTACGATCCCCTCAAGGCGCATCATACGCCTGATGGTTTTTGTAATCATGAAGAAGAATTGCGGCAGAATGGTGATCTCAGGCGCTGGCGCCAGGAGCGTAAAGCTGCAGGATTGCCTTTTCCTCCGGCTCAGGGCTATGACAAGTTTACTCAGCAGTGGTGGCAGAAAGCGGATCTCTCTGGTGAGGAGGACGCCATCTGGTGGCTGGGTCATGCCTGTTTGCTGCTGCGGTCTCGCGGAAAATACACGCTTATCGATCCCGCTTTGTCCAGGCGCGTCTCACCTGTGAGTTTCTTCGGTCCGAAGCGCAAAACGCCTGCTGCACTTGAGATTAAAGACTTACCGGCGCTGGACTGCGTACTGATCTCGCATAGTCACTACGATCATCTTGATCGACCTACCATAAAAAAAATTCTTAAACGCTTTCCCAAAACCCAGTTCGTAGTGCCACTGGGGCTGAAGCCGTGGTTCAGCAGGCTGGGTGCCCGAAATGTGGTGCAGCTGGACTGGTGGGAAACCACCGACGCTGCAGGGCTGCAAATTCATGCTGTACCCGCCCGTCACTGGAGCATGAGAACGCCCTGGGACCGGAACCATTCGCTGTGGTGTGGCTGGGTGATACAAAATAAAGAATTAAATTTCTGGTTTACTGGTGACAGTGGTTATACGGAAAATCTATTGGAAATTTCCCGACGACTGGGGCCATTCAACCTGGCGGCATTACCGGTGGGGGCTTATGCACCAAAATGGTTCATGCGCGGGCAGCATATGGACCCGGAACAGGCAGTGCTTCTGCACCAGGCATTAGGTCAGCCGCTGAGTATCCCTATCCACTGGGGTGTGTTCGAACTGGCGGACGAATCGCTGGATGAACCGCCGAAAGTGCTGTCGGCGGCCATGCAGGCAGCAGGAATGGATGAAAGCCGATTTCAGCCATGGAAAATTGGCGCGAAAAAGGCGCTAAATAATATATTCCAGGAATAATCTTAAAACCTTTTTATTTAACACTGTGAAGAAATGAGAACCACGTCTAATAATACAAACAGATTGATGGTACGGCCGGGAATAAATAGAAGGCCTTTGTGCTTTTAAATGGGGCAATGTGAAATACAGCCTCCTGATTTTGGTGCAATTTAAAATGAAATTGTACCAACGGCTTCTTTTTGTACACCAGCGGTTGACAGACTTTTAACCTATGACCTTCGTGGGGCAATGAATTTTTTTGAGCAAGCAATGCCATAATTGTGCAATAAATTCAGGCCATACTGGCGACAGCGTTAAACGGGGGGAATAGACTTCGGCGAGACGGCGGGCTATCATGGCCCCTACGTTTTGAGTAACAATTGGGTCTGCAGCATTTGGTTTTTAACCGTTAACGTTTTCAGACGCTCTGCATAATGTGCAAATTGTGCCAGACCCGTTTCAATAGTGTGCGGCATCTCTATCACTGTTTAAAAATGACTTGCCATTAATAAACGAATATGTGATAACGCTTTCTGGGTTAAACGAGGTACAGTTCTGTTTATGTATGGCATCTTCAGTAAAGAAGTTCTGAGTAAAGACGTTAAGTTGAATACCGCTTCCTTGCCGAGCCTTAATTCGTGCCTCATGCAGTAGTGTCTCTGGTTTTTCTGTACGTAAGCCCTCGGGCGAATAAACACTCTAAGGAATTTGCAAAATGGCAAAGATTAAAGGTCAGGTTAAGTGGTTCAACGAGTCTAAAGGTTTTGGTTTCATCACCCCAGCTGACGGTAGCAAAGATGTGTTCGTACACTTCTCTGCCATCCAGGGTAATGGCTTTAAAACTCTGGCTGAAGGCCAGAACGTTGAGTTCGAAATTCAGGATGGCCAGAAAGGCCCTGCTGCTGTGAACGTCACCGCTATCTAATTTTCGATCTGAGCCTGCTATTGCCCGCGCGTCGTGTAATTCAGGCAAGAATCTGAATGTCAAAGCCCTGCCAGAAATGGCAGGGCTTTTTCGTTGGCTGCAGGAAAGGGTGCCGTTGCCGGTCGCTTTCCGGTAAACTGCCGCCGTCAATGTTGCCGGAGAAGTGTTATGTCGTACCTGTGTCCCCTTTGCCATCAGCCCCTGCTGCCTGAAGCGTCCGTCTGGCGCTGTGAAAACCGGCACCAGTTTGATCGGGCAAAAGAGGGCTACGTTAATCTGTTGCCGGTACAGCATAAGAGATCCCGCCAGCCAGGCGACAGCGCAGATATGATGCAGGCACGACGCGAGTTTCTCGATACCGGACACTATCAGCCTCTGCAGCAGAAAGTTTGTGAGTTGTTTGAGCGTGTACTGCCGCAGTCGCCGGTCAGCCTGCTGGATATTGGCTGCGGGGAAGGGTATTACACCCACGAAGTGGCTAACAGCCTGCAGGCGCGGGGTGAGGCTTTGATTTACGGGCTGGATGTGTCAAAAGTCGCGGTGCGTTCTGGTGCTAAGCGCTATCACAACGTTGAGTTCTGTGTGGCTTCCAGCCACCGTCTGCCCTTTGCAGCCGCTCAGTTTGATGCAGTGCTGCGAATTTATGCACCCTGTAAGGCTGAAGAACTGGCACGTGTGGTGAAGGATAATGGCTATGTGCTGACCGTCACGCCAGGTCCACGCCATCTGATCCAATTTAAAGAGCTTATCTATCAGGAAGTGAAACTGCACGATGAAACGCCGGAGCAGATGGACGGTTTTGAGCTGGTGGAACAGCATTCACTGAATTATCCGCTGCGGCTGAACAGCGAAGAGTCTGCCGCACTGCTGCAGATGACGCCGTTTGCGTGGCGTGCACGTCCGGAAGTGTGGGGAGTGCTGGCAACCACCAGCGAGTTTACCTGTGAAACCGACTTTACCCTGCGTTTATGGCAGCGCAGGGTAGTTGCAGAACTTACTGCTGTTCAACCATAAACTGATAAATACTTTCAAGATCGTCCAGCTTGCGAACATGGATCAGCAGGCGGCGATTTTCCAGCTCAATAACCAGAATACCGTCTTCTGACAGGTTCATACTTTTAATCCGGCTCCAGGCGATAAAGATATTGGCGTAATAGAAGCCATCGGCCTTTAAACGCAATTTTGGCAGCCGGATCCAGAACAGATAAAGCGAAACAAAAGCCAGAGCCAGCAGCAGTGTGGTGGTGATCTGCGGGCCGTGATTATTCAGGTTTTGATACAGCAGAATGGCGATCAGGCCAACGAAGATCAGGCTGTCCAGCTTGTTTCTTCGTTTCAGCAACACCTTCAGACCGGCTTTGCCATGCAGACGGTCCATAATCAGTTCATCGTAAATCGCGTAAAGCAGAAACAACGTGATAAACAGCACGATGACGTAATCAGTCAGTGACATCTTTTTTCCTCTGAAAGAACAGCCGGGATCGTTTTAGTCAAAGCGATTCCGGCTGACCTCTGAATAAATACCGGGGTTTCCCCCGGTATTCACGGTTAAACGCCGAGCAGGCCGATCCAGTATCCAAAGATACCGATCACGAAGAAGCCCATAATAATCCACAGCGCGTTGACTTTACGTCGCAGCAGCCACATACAGCCAAAGGTCAGCAGCAGCGGGATCAGCCCCGGCATCAGTTGGTCAAGAATTGACTGCACGGTGGTGACGGTGGTTTTACCCGTCTGGTCGGTAATGCGTGATACAACCAGCGGCACGTTAACGTGGGTCCATTTGTTAACCAATGCCCCCATCACAAACAGGCCCAGAATCGACGCCCCCTCGGTCAGTTTCTGCAGGAAGCCACCGCCCATATCGCCGACAATATCCACGCCTTTACGGTAGCCGTAAGCCACACCGTAATATCGAACCAGCATACGAACCAGGTTAAACAGAACAAAGAACAGCAGAGGACCCAGCAGACTACCGCTCATCGCGATACCGGCTCCCAGCGCGGCGAACACCGGACGAACGGTGCCCCAGAAAATAGGGTCGCCCACGCCAGCCAGCGGACCCATCAGACCCACTTTGATGCCGTTGATTGCCGCATCGTCAATCGGTGCGCCGTTAGCACGCTGCTCTTCCATCGCCATGGTCACCCCAAGCACCGGAGCCGCAACGTAAGGGTGGGTGTTAAAAAACTCCAGATGGCGTTTGATTGCCTGCTTACGGTCATCATTGTTTTCAGGGTAGAGGCGACGGATCACCGGAACCATGGAGTAGCAGAAGCCCAGCGCCTGCATACGTTCAAAGTTCCATGACCCCTGGAACAGGTTAGAACGAAGGAACACGCCACGCACATCCCCCGGGGTCAGTTTCTTCTGCGTGCCAGCTGGCGCAGTAGTTGTTGTGGTATCAACCATTTGTTTTCACCCTTTCTTAATCTAATTCGTTATCAAGGTCGTTGGCTACCGGGCCGGAACCCTGTGCACCCGCCACGCGGTTGTATTTCGGTGCCAGCTGGATATACAGAATCGCCATCACCACACCAATCACGCCCAGCGCAACCAGGTTAAAGCTGGTGAAGGCCGCGGTAACGAAACCGAGGTAGAAGAAAGGCATCAGGTAACCTGCGCGCATCATGTTGATGACCATCGCATAACCGACAACCACAATCATGCCACCGGCAATGTTCAGGCCATTGGTGACCACCTCAGGGATAGATTCGAGCATACCCTGAACAACGCTGGTACCCACGGAAACGGCAACGATGATTGCCGGAATGGCGATACGCATTGCCTGCAGAACCAGGGCTGATACGTGGATCCAGGATATAGCGGACAGGTTGCCTTTTTCGGCCGCCTTATCTGCTGCGTGCTGGAAGGCCACGGTGATAGTACGCACGATAATGGTCAGTACCTGACCAGCCGCAGCCAGCGGAATGGCCAGTGCGATACCGGCACCCACGCTCTGACCCCCGGCGATGACCAGGATAGTCGAAATAATCGAGGCGAGGGCAGCATCAGGGGCAACCGCTGCACCGATGTTCATCCAGCCCAGCGCGATCATTTCCAGCGTACCACCGATAATAATACCGGTTTTCATATCCCCTAAAATCATGCCGATTAAGGTACAGGCCACCAGTGGGCGGTGGAACTGAAACTCATCGAGAATGGAACCCATACCTGCAATACAGGCAACGATAAATATCAGCACAATTTGAAGAGTGGTAATCTCCATTGTACTTCTCCTCTGACATTCGTGAACTGAGTTAAACCTGACTCGTCAGGCAATAAATTATGGCCGGCTTAATGGGCCATTTTGCCAATCAGGTCCATCATTTTAAGACGCTGATCGCTGGAGACCTTACGCACCTCCAGTTCAATACCGCGCTCGTTCAGTTTCTTGAAGGCGACAATATCTTTTTCATCCACCGACACGGCGTTATTTACCTGCGTTTTGCCCTGACGGAATGCCATACCGCCAATATTGACGCTGGTAATTTTCACGCCGTTTTCCACCAGACGTTCCACATCGGTAGGGTTGGTGAACAGCAACATGACGCGGTCGTTAGCGTATTTCGGGTTATTCCAGACGCGGATCATTTTGGCGATGTCCACCACGTGAGCGGTGACGCCAGGAGGGGCAACCTGAGTCAGCAGGGTTTTACGGACCTGGTCCGCAGCCACCTCATCACTGACCACAATAATGCGGGTGACGTTGGTTTCTTTGGTCCAGCGGGTCGCAACCTGACCATGGATTAAGCGGTCATCAATACGAGCCAGGCCGATCTTCATGTAATCGTTTGGACCCATGGGTTTCTGTGCTGCGGGAGACGCTTTGGCCGGGGCAGCAGCGACCGGGGCAGGTGCCGGCTCTTTCGCTTTCAGGGCCTTCACCCCTTCGCGGCCTGTTTCTACCGCCATAGCGACCAGTTCATCAAAGGTGGGGTCGTCATCGCGTGCCATTAAGGTTTCCACCAGCATCGGGATATTTACCCCGGCGATAACCTCATGGTTTTCTTTATCAACCACGATACGGCTGGCTGCATTGAACGGGCTGCCACCCCAGGTATCGACCAGAAAAAGTACGCCCTGGCTGGTGTCTAAATCGGCCATTCGTGCCTGATATTTCTCAATCAGGGTTTCCGCATTTTCGCCGGGTACGAAATCAATCCACCCCACGTTTTGCTGTTCCCCAAGGAGCATTTCTGCTGTTTTCAGCAGCTGCTCTGCAGCCCAGCCATGCGTGCCGATGATAATAGCAATAGTCACTTGCTACCTCCTTATACAATAATCTGCGACCCGAAGTACTGGCGAGCCGCGCGAGTATTCAGCCAGATGCCAGAGCAAATAGCATGAATTAAAGGGTGTTTATATTTTGAGCTTTGTTAACGTTCTTTGTCACTGCTTAACGCCACAAACCCAAATCTGAGACGGGATTTATTTTAGTCCGCGAAAAAATAAATTATGTGACGGTGCTCAGCTATTTAGACGCCGATATCATCTTCTGACGCCTTTGCTTAAAAGAGCAGCACGAAATGACCTGAAAATGTGTAAATGTAAGAAAATATTTTTGACGCCGCCGATGCAGCTGTTTACAGTAGGGATCCTTATTTTTTACAGGAGTAACGGGCCTCAGCCCTCCCCATGGACTGTCACCGAAGTCGCTTAATCATGCCACCGGGTCATCCGGCCAGTTTCACCCCGTCATCTGACGACAATGTTCATTCCCTCTGTGTTTCCTCACGCTGTGCGATCCTGTGTTCGCCGGCTGCGTTTTCCCGTTCCTTTTTCCGGAGTCTGTAATGGAATTTCTTTTAGACCCCTCAATCTGGGCAGGTCTGCTGACGCTGGTCGTTCTTGAGATCGTGCTGGGTATTGATAACCTGGTTTTTATCGCCATTCTTGCCGACAAGCTGCCGCCAAAGCAGCGTGATAAAGCGCGCCTGATTGGTTTGTCACTGGCGCTGATAATGCGCCTGGGTCTGCTGTCACTGATCTCCTGGATGGTGACTCTGACGCGCCCGTTGTTCAGCGTGGGGGAGTTCAGTTTTTCCGGCCGCGATCTAATCCTGCTGATTGGTGGACTGTTCCTGCTGTTCAAAGCCACCATGGAGCTGCATGAACGGCTGGAGAACCGCGACCATGGAGAAGGGGGCAATAAAGGCTACGCCAGCTTCTGGGCCGTGGTGATCCAAATCGTGGTGCTGGATGCCGTGTTCTCACTGGATGCGGTGATTACCGCTGTGGGTATGGTAAACAACCTGGCGATCATGATGACCGCCGTGGTGATTGCGATGGGTGTGATGCTTCTGGCCTCAAAGCCGTTGACCAACTTCGTCAATGCGCATCCGACGGTGGTGGTGCTGTGCCTGAGCTTCCTGCTGATGATCGGTCTGAGCCTGGTGGCCGAAGGTTTCGGTTTCCATATCCCGAAAGGCTACCTCTACGCGGCGATTGGTTTCTCCATTCTGATCGAGCTGTTCAACCAGATTGCGCGCATAAACTTTATGCGTAATCAGGCCCGCAAGCCGATGCGTGAGAGAACCGCGGAGGCCATCCTGCGAATGATGGGGGGCCGTCGCAGCCAGGAAGCGAACAATGCAGAAGGTGCAGAAGTGGCGGAGAACCTGCCGAAGGAAGCCTTTAAGGATGAAGAACGTTACATGATTAATGGCGTACTCACCCTGGCTTCCCGTTCAGTGCGCAGCATCATGACGCCGCGCGGCGATATCTCCTGGGTGGATGCCACCCGTCCGCCGGATGAAATTCGTATGCAGCTGCTTGATACGCCGCACAGCCTGTTTCCGGTTTGCCGGGGCGAGCTGGATGAAATCATCGGCGTGGTACGGGCTAAAGAGCTGCTTGTGGCGCTGGATCATGGCATGGATGTGGTGTCGTTTGCTGCGGCAACGCCGCCAATCATCGTGCCGGAAACGCTGGATCCGATTAACCTGCTGGGCGTGTTGCGTCGGGCGAAAGGCAGTTTTGTGGTGGTGACCAGCGAGTTTGGTGTGGTGCAGGGGTTGATTACGCCGCTGGACGTGCTGGAGGCGATTGCCGGTGAGTTCCCGGACGAAGATGAAACGCCAGACATCATTGCTGACGGTGACGGCTGGCTGGTCAAAGGCGGGACGGATTTACATTCGCTGCAGCAATTGCTGGATACTCAGGTACTGGTGAATCGTGATGACGATCATGCAACGCTTGCCGGTCTGCTGATTGCGCAGAAAGGGCAGTTGCCACAGGCTGGTGAGATGATTGAGCTACCCCCGCTGCGTTTCCACATCATTGAGGCCACGGACTACCGTGTCGATCTGGTACGGGTGACTCGTGAGCGAGACCCTCACGACGAAGATCAGGAAGAATAATATCTAACGGGACGGCGCTTTTCGTCCCGGTTTGATCAGGCTCGCAGCAAATAAGTGAGAAGATAGCGAAGGAAGGGGGCGAATTTATTCGCCCCCTTTTTTTATTCAGGCAATCAGGGTGGTTTTATGCTCTCTGAGCCACTCAGGGAAGTCGCCCAGTGGCATTGGACGCGCGTAGAAATAACCCTGCAACGTATCCACTCCTTTTTCACGCAGATACTCTGCCTGTTCTGCCGTTTCCACGCCTTCAGCCACCAGGCTGATATTCAGGCGCTGGGCCAGCGAAATCACCATATCCGTGACCGTGGCGTTGATCGCGTCTGTGCCGATTGCAGCGGTGAAGACCTTATCGATTTTCAGCACGTCAGGGCTCAGCGTCTTCAGATAGGAAAGCGAACTGTGACCGGTGCCGAAGTCGTCAATAGCCAGCTTGACGCCAATTTTATGCAGATGCGACACCACTCGTTGATCCACTTCCGGCAGGGAATCACGCTCGGTCAGTTCGACAATCAGCTGTGGCACCGGGTTGGCTGGCCACCAGAACTTCTGTAAATCGTCGATAATTTCACGATCGTGGAAATGGCTGGAAGCGACGTTAATCGCAATATGGAAAGTCGGGCAGGTTGGCAGCACCGGCAGCTGGCGAACCACCTCGCTGAGTACAAAACGGGTCAATGGGGCGATCAGATTATGCCGTTCAGCCAGTGGAATAAACACATCCGGAGGTATCCAGCCCTGACGCGGGTTGTGCCAGCGCAATAGCAGCTCTATGCCGTCGCAGTCGCCGCTGCGTGAGTTAATCAGCGGTTGACAGTAAACCATAAATTCTCGGGCGGTAATGCCGTAGCTTATTTGCCACGACAGGCTCATCCGGTTCGCTGTAGCCAGCCAGACAATATAGCCCATCAGCAGGCTCAGTAGCAAAGCCAGCGGCAACTGCGAAGGGACGGTCATCAGAGCCAGTCGCGTCGGCGCCGGGCCAAATAAGGTAATACTGAACGGATATCGCAGTGAGGATTCCTGATAGCTGACTTCATCTTCAGAAGGGACAGCTTCTTCGATCATCGGATTGCCATATTCCAGGCTCTTACCGCCCACGTTGAAAATGGCACGTTCGACCCAGGGCAGAGTAGGCTCCAGCAGGTAGTTGCTCATCATCTCGATGTTGATCACCTGCAGGATACCTGCGCGGTTATTATTGTCGTGCGGCGTCCACAGTAGCAGGATCGGCGAACCTTTCAGCAGATGCTGGTCGGTGCTGAGCATCATGCGCTGATTATTAACCGCCAGTTCCGGATAGGCGTTGCTGAAGCTGAGAGTCTTGCGGCCGAAAATACTGGAGCAGTACATGATGTCTTTATCGACCAGGATAATGGAGCGCACGGTCTGCAGTGAAGCCAGCTTTTCAATCAGCGGGAAGCGCACCTCTTCGCAGGGCAACCCCACCAGACCGAGCGTGTTGTTGGCTGCCACGTCCAGCGGCGAAAACAGGCGGTCAAAACGCTGGATAGCGTTGTCTGCAAAAGAGCGGGATTGTTGCTCGATACGGCTTTTTTCTTCAAAGAAACGGAATGCTAAGATGAGGATAAGAACCAATGCTGCAACGACCACAGCGATAAGTAATCGCTTGCGGCGGAACTGTCCTAAAACTTCCTGGGACATTTGCATCAGTTAACCACCCTTTATTCGAAACACGAAAACAGAGACCGAACACACATTATCGGCAAAATAAGCAGTAAGTTTAGTCTTGTATGAAAGAAATACGGAATAATTAAAACAGTGACTTATCGCACCGCCTGGCCAGAAACACTCTAGCGTTTTCTGGAATCAGGTGATAGCTGGCGGAGTAATTATTTTTTAATGAATTACAGAAAATACCACCCGAAAAGGGTGGCGTTCACCGTTATGATGTCTGTTTCAGAAAATCAGTCGCACTGCACCTTGATTGCCAGGCCGCCGCGGGAGGTCTCCCGGTACTTGGCATTCATATCCTTCCCGGTCTCATACATGGTCTCGATGACTTTATCCAGCGACACGCGCGCTTCGCTGGTCCGGCGCATTGCCATCCTTGCCGAGTTGATCGCTTTAACGGAAGCAATGGCGTTGCGTTCGATGCAGGGCACCTGAACCTGACCAGCAACCGGGTCGCAGGTCAGACCGAGGTTGTGCTCCATACCAATCTCCGCAGCCACGCAAACCTGCTCCGGGCTGGCTCCCAGCAGCTCGGCAAGACCGGCCGCCGCCATGGAGCAGGCCACGCCCACTTCCCCCTGGCAACCCACTTCTGCGCCGGAGATTGAAGCATTCATTTTATACAGGATGCCTACTGCGCCCGCCGCGAGGAAATAGCGAATAAAGATGTCCGGGCTGACCGACTGGATAAAATGATCGTAATAAGCCAGCACCGCCGGAACAATCCCGCAGGCTCCGTTGGTTGGAGCGGTCACCACGCGACCACCGGCAGCATTCTCTTCGTTAACTGCCAGCGCAAACATATTAACCCAGTCAATCACGTTCATCGGATCGCTGGAGAGTTTGTCCGAAGAGACCAGCAGGCGGCGCAGGGCAGAGGCACGGCGCGGCACGCGAAGCGGACCAGGCAGCACGCCTTCAGTGTTCAGACCGCGATCGATGCAGTCACGCATGCTCTGCCATACGTCGGCAAAATAGCGCTCAATTTCCGCCTTGCTGTGCAGCGCCAGCTCGTTCTTCATCACCATGCCGGAGAGTGACAAACCGGTTTCGTGACAGTGGGCCAGCATCTCTTTGGCAGAGTTGAACGGATAGGGCACCGATACTTCTTCCAGCGTCGACTGACCGAAATGCTCTTCATCAACGATAAAGCCGCCGCCGATGGAATAATAGGTTTTGCTCCAGACTGGTTTTTCACCAGCAAAAGCAGTAATGCGCATGCCGTTTTCATGCAGGGAAAGGTTATCGCTGCGGAAGACCATTCCACCTTCGCGTGGGAAGTCCACCTCATGGCGCCCGTCGGCCAGCAGCAGGCGCTGACGCTCTTCCACATCACGGATAAAGCCCGGAATACCATCAATATCCACGGACTCAGGAGATGCGCCGGAAAGGCCCATGATAATCGCAATATCGGTATGGTGGCCTTTTCCGGTCAGCGACAGCGAACCGTAAACATCCACAGCAATGCGCGTGACGCTCTCCAGGATGCCCTGACTTACCAAATCGTCGACAAACTGTTTGCCGGCTTTCATTGGACCCACCGTATGCGAGCTGGAAGGGCCAATGCCGATCTTGAACATGTCGAAAACGCTAATCACACTTTGCTCCTTAACGGGGCTACTGGAACCACCCGGAAACTGATGTACTAATAGTAATCATCCTGAGGCAGATGATCGCATGAAATAAACTAATCAGGTTCAGACAATAAAGTTATGGCAGCAGGCGGCCTGTCAGGCTGTTTTGTGCTGAAGTGTGCCTTATCTGAACTAAGGCAAAGCGCGCAGGCTTCCATGAGCGCCGGGTATCCTGATAATTTGCGCTGCAATATAAAGGATTCGCAGCATTTGTGAAGTGTTTCAGTTGGCATAAAGCGCCACTTTATGGTGGTTAATAGCGAAAATGAGATGTCAGGCAGGCAATGCGTCGTTAATTTGTGCAGGAGTTGTCTATTTTGCCACCTGCAAGCTGAGCTGGCGGATAATTCCTGCGGTCATGCCCCAGATAAAATAGTCCTCAAACCAGGAGAGCCAGACGCGGTGGCCGATTCCGTTGCGCTGGATATCAAGAGAAGAGTAGCGGCTCAGCCTCAGCGCCTCCTGCAGTGGCATTTCAAAGACAGACTCCACTTCAACTTCACTGGCGTGCCAGCTGAGGGTATCCGGCAGGATGCCGACAACGGGCGTCACCTGAAAGCCGGTACTGCTGGTAACCACTGGCAGCACACCGACAACGCGCACGCTGGCTGGTGGGATCGCCACTTCTTCTTCTGCTTCGCGCAGGGCGGTAGCGATCAGCGAGTTATCTTCAGGATCCATCATGCCGCCGGGAAACGCGACCTGTCCTGCGTGTTTTCTCAACGTGGCGGCGCGCCGTGTCAGCAGCAGCGTGGGGCGGGGACGATCGATAATGGGCACCAGCACGGCTGCCCGGCGGGCTGGCATTATCGCCGTCTGAACTTCCGGGAGCTGGAGCACAAACCGGCTCATAAACTGATCCAGCGTCAGATAATTATCCGCCATCGCGCTGTTCCAGGCAGGGAAGAATGCGATTCAGTTTGTCGTAGGTTTCCTGATATTCGGCCTGTTCGACGCTGTCGGCCACTACTCCGCCTCCGGCGGTACAATAGAGCTGGCCTGCTTCGGCGGTCAGCGTGCGGATAGTGATACTGGTATCCATCCGGCCACAGACGCTGAGATAGCCGATGCTGCCACACCAGGCATTGCGGCGATGGGGTTCCAGCTCATCGATGATTTCCATCGCGCGGACTTTGGGCGCACCGGTAATCGAGCCACCGGGAAAACAGGCACGCAGCAGATCGCAGGCGGTCAGTTCCGGCTTCAGCCTGGCAGTTATCGTGCTGACAAGGTGATGCACTGCGGGGAACTGTTCCACCACAAACAGTTCCGGCACCTGTACGCTGCCAGGCAGGGCAACACGGCCAATATCGTTGCGCAGCAGATCGACGATCATCACGTTCTCTGCCCGATCCTTAGGGGAATTCGCCAGCTTATCAGCCTGCTCCCGGTCAGCCTGCGGGTCGCTGAGGCGGGGAAGTGTGCCTTTAATTGGCCGGGTTTCCGCTGTTCCTGCCTCAATTTTCAGGAAGCGCTCCGGTGACAGGCTCAGAACAGCGCTACCCGGTAACCGGAGAAAGGCGCTGAAAGGCGCCCGGTTCTGCTGATTCAGCAGGTTGAAAGCCTGCCACTCATCCCCCTGGTAGCCTGCCTGAAAGCGCTGGGCAAGATTGATCTGATAGCAGTCTCCGCTCCGCAGCAGCTCCTGCACACGGCGGAATTTCTCCCCATACTGCTCGCGGGTCATATTCGACAACCACGGGCTGGTCAGCCGGAAGGGAGTAGCCTGCTGACGTGGTTGCAGGGAGTGCAGCCAGTTCAGCCGGAGCTGTGCTTTGCCATGGTCAATCAGCGTCAGCGTTTTAAGGTGATGATCGGCTACCAATGCCCAGTCATAAATTCCCACAGCCATATCCGGTGTATGAAGATCCTGTTCAGCCTGCTGCGGCAGTTTTTCGAACCGGCGGCCCAAATCATAGCCGAACAGCCCCACTGCGCCCCCCTGGAAGGGAGAGTCGCTGCGCTCATCTGCCTCAAGCCCACATTCCTGCAGAGCATTCTGCAGCAGAGTCAGGGGGTCTTCGTGACTTTCAATCAGGCTTCCGGCACTCTGCACGCGGGTGAGTTCACCCACGGTAGTCAGGGTTTTTAGCGGTTCGGCCACCATGATATCGCAGCGATTATCGCTGTGTTCGGCAAAACCGGAATGCAGCAGCATCGACCAGGGCTGGTCAGACACACAAGCAAACAGATCCCCGAGTGCTTCCGGGGTATACTTCAGGGGATAATAAACAGCTGACATAGATTTTAAGCAGATCGAGACATTAACAGGCCGCAAGCCTGGCATATTTTTCTGCTGCTGGCATCTGTTTGTTCCGCGCGGAATCATCCGCGCTACCTGACAGGAGTACATATGATTACTGGTTTACCGGCGCTTTCCCACGAGCAGCAGCAACAGGCGGTGGAACGCATTCAGGAGCTGATGGCCGAAGGCATGAGTAGCGGGCAGGCTATCCAGCTGGTGGCGGCGGAAATCCGCGAAACGCACACCGGAGGCATGATTGCTGCCCGTTTTGAAGATGAAGACGACGCGGAGTAATCGTGAAACATAAGGCGGGCTGGCAGAAGAAGACGACCCCTCTCCTGATGCGCCTTTATTGCGTTCTGCTGTTTTGCTGCGGCCCGATTGCTATGACTCAGGCCGCAGGCATTCCTTCAGGTTTTAAAGAAGAGGCCTTCGCCACCAGTAACTCCGCTGGCAACCTCCATTACTTTATCTCCGGTGAGGATGCTGACAAAAATACCACCTCGGTGTTGATTGTGATGCATGGCCATCCGCGTGATGTCGGCAACACCCTCAGCGCTGCTTTACAGGCTGCCAGCGGTAATCCCGCAGCCAGCAACATTCCCATTATTGCCCCGTTATTTCAGGTTTCTGCCGCTCAGTCTGTGCATTGTCATTCGCCCGGTCTGCCAGCAGCATTGCCTGATGACGCCCTCTGGAACTGCCACTCATGGCTCGATGGCGGCCTGGACATCAGCGGCAAATTGAATGCTTTCGATGCTCTCGATCAACTGGTGGCCCATCTCAGGCATCGCTGGCCTTCACTGCGGCAGGTCACGCTGGCAGGCTTTTCAGCTGGCGGGCAGTTTGTGCAGCATTATGTTGCCTTCGCTAAGCCCCCGGAAGGGGTCCGGATGCGTTATGTGATTGCCGATCCGGGAAGCTGGCTCTATTTTGATAAGCGCCCGGTAATGGCGGACTGCAAGACGGCGAATGACTGGAAGTATGGCCTGGAAAATGTCCCTGAATGGCTAAAGAGTGCAATAGCCGGTGCGCGGGAACGCTATCGCTCAGCAGATATCAGCTATCTGGAAGGGGGTAATGATAGGGGCAAAGGACGGGGAGTGTATTACCGCATTCTGGATAAATCATGCGCGGCAAACAGCCAGGGAAATTACCGGCTGGATCGGGGGGTGAACTACGCGCAATACGATCGTGATGTCCTCGAGCCGGTCAGGCCGCATCAGCTGACAGTGGTGGACGGCTGTCGGCATGATGTCGGCTGCGTATTCCCTTCACCAGCCGGCAGACAGGTGCTTTTCGCGTCGTCACGCTGAAGCACCATGGTGATTACTTAGCGGCGACGATCTTGATTTCGACCAGATATCTTGGGTTCATCAACCCGGCCTGCACGGTACAACGTACTGGCGCATTACCCGGTGAAACCCAGGCATCCCACGCACGGTTCATCGCCGGGAAATCTTCCTTGTCCACCAGAAAGATGGTGGCATCCAGAATACGGCTTTTGTCCGAACCTACACGGGTCAGAATACGGTCGATCACCGCCAGCGCGTTAGCCGTTTGCGCCTCAGCACCCTCATCCAGATTTTCCGGTACGCTGGTGTAGTAAACCGTGTCGTTATGAATAACCGCTTCAGACATGCGGTGTTCCGGATCGAGACGTTCAATGCTCATCAGTTTTCCCTCTTGCAGATCGCTGTAAATTTGCCGCTAGCCTGCCATAAATTCTCCCCGGCTGTCACCTTAAGGGTGGAGTGAGGGCGTGGATACTGACATAATAAACAGTGTTTTTATTCCGGCAGTGAGGAAGTGTGGCAGACGATTTTGCAGCAGATGGTGCGCTGGCGCAGGCTATTCCCGGTTTCAGACCGCGTGAACCCCAGCGGCAGATGGCAGAGGCGGTCAGCAGGGCAATTGAAGAGCGGCATGAGCTGGTGGTGGAAGCCGGAACAGGCACGGGTAAAACCTTTGCGTATCTGGCACCGGCGTTGCGTTCTGGCAAAAAAGTGATCGTCTCCACCGGTTCTAAAGCTCTGCAGGATCAGCTTTACAGCCGCGATTTGCCGACTGTTGCCCGCGCGCTAAAATTCAAAGGTTCAATGGCGCTGCTGAAGGGGCGCTCCAACTACCTGTGTCTGGAGCGGCTTGAGCAACAGTCGATGGCCGGTGGCGAGCTGGTCGCTCAGGCGATGAGCGATCTGGTGCATCTGCGTGGCTGGTCGATCGAGACCGTGGATGGCGATATCAGCACCTGTGGAGGCGTGGCGGAAGACAGTACGGTCTGGCCACTGGTCACCAGTACCAACGATAACTGCCTGGGCAGCGACTGTCCGCAGTATCAGGACTGCTTTGTAGTGAAAGCCCGTCGCAAAGCGATGGACGCTGATGTGGTGGTGGTCAACCACCATCTGTTCCTGGCAGACATGGTGGTGAAGGAGAGCGGTTTTGCCGAGCTGATCCCCGAGGCCGACGTGATGATCTTCGATGAAGCCCATCAGGTCCCGGATATCGCCAGCCAGTATTTCGGGCAACAGCTCTCCAGCAAGCAGCTGATCGACCTCGCCAAAGACATTACCATTGCCTACCGCACCGAAATCCGGGATATGCAGCAGCTGCAAAAGTCTGCTGATCGGCTGGCGCAGAGCGCGCAGGATTTCCGTCTGGCACTGGGGGATCCTGGTTTTCGCGGTAACTTGCGGGATCTGCTGAACAATCCCTCTATTCAGCGTTCGCTGCTGCTGCTCGATGACGCACTTGAATTGTGTTACGACGTGGCGAAAATGGCACTCGGTCGCTCCGCATTGCTTGATGCTGCCTTTGACAGGGCTGCGCTCTATCGCGGCAGGCTGAAGCGCCTGAAGGATGTCACCCAGCCTGGTTTCAGCTACTGGTATGAGTGCAATTCCCGCCACTTCATGCTGGCCCTGACGCCGTTATCGGTCTCTGAACGCTTCCGTGAAGTGATGAATGAACGGCCTGCCAGCTGGATTTTCACCTCGGCAACGCTGGCGGTGAATGAGCAGATGACGCATTTTGTCGACCGCCTCGGCGTCAGTAAGGCCAGGACAATGATCCTCGACAGCCCGTTTGATTTCGCCAGCCAGGCGTTGCTCTGCGTGCCGCGTAATTTGCCGTCGCCTAACCAACCGGGCAGCGCACGACAGATGGCTCAGATGCTGCTGCCGCTGATCGAGGCCAACAACGGCCGCTGCTTCTTTCTCTGTACCTCGCACCAGATGATGCGCGATCTGGCTGAGCAGTTTCGCGCTATGCTGACATTACCTGTTCTGCTGCAGGGAGAAACCAGTAAAGGCCAACTGCTGAAGCAGTTTATTGCCGCAGGCAACGCCTTGCTGGTAGCCACCAGTAGCTTCTGGGAAGGGGTGGACGTACGGGGTGACGTGTTGTCGCTGGTGATCATCGACAAGCTGCCGTTCACCTCGCCGGACGATCCGCTATTGAAAGCGAGAATGGATGACTGCAAGCTGCGTGGCGGCGATCCTTTTGATGAGGTACAGCTTCCGGATGCGGTAATCACTTTGAAACAGGGCGTCGGGCGTCTGATCCGTGATGTCGACGATCGCGGCGTACTGGTGATTTGCGATAACCGGCTGGTGATGCGTCCTTATGGCGCTGTTTTCCTCAACAGTCTGCCCCCCACGCCACGCACACGTGATATTCAGCAGGCGGTTGAATTCCTCAAGCCGCAACAGTAATTTTCCGCGCAGTATGCTATGCTGCGCGCCGAAATTTTTATCCCGCCAGAGGTAAGTATGTCCACGCGAATTTTGGCTATTGATACGGCGACAGAAGCCTGTTCAGTTGCTCTGCTGAAAGATGATCAGGTAACGGCTCACTTCGAGCTTTGTGCGCGCGAACATACGCAGCGCATCCTGCCACTGGTCCGGAATATTTTGCAGCAGCGGCAGACAGCCTTAACCGATCTGGACGCCTTAGCTTTTGGTCAGGGCCCGGGCAGTTTTACCGGCGTTCGCATCGGCATCGGTATTGCTCAGGGGCTGGCACTGGGTGCGGCGCTGCCGGTGGTGGGTGTGTCAACGCTGCAAACCATGGCGCAGAGCGCCTGGCGACTGACAGGAGCGACCCGCGTGCTGGCAGCCATTGATGCACGAATGGGAGAGGTCTACTGGGCCGAATATCAGCGTGACGAAAAAGGCAACTGGCAGGGCGAAGACACGGAAGCGGTGCTGAAGCCGGAAGCGGCACAGCAACGTATGGAACAACTGGGCGGCGAGTGGGCGCTGGTGGGGACTGGCTGGAAGGCTTATCCGCAGCTGGCTGCTTCGGGCTCGCTGGCGCTTCAGCCGACAGAAGTTGAGCTGCCGTGCGCGGAAGACATGATCCCGCTGGCGGTGGCTGCTCTGGCAGAAGGCAAAGCGGTGGCGGTTGAAAACGCCGAACCAACCTATTTGCGCAATGAAGTGGCATGGAAAAAATTGCCGGGACGCGAGTAACCGCAGCAACTAAACAGTGGCGGTGAAGTCCAAGCTAACAGGACTGGGAGAACTTTATGCGTAAACGTGTTTTATTGCAGTTAGGAAGTTTAGTTTTGGCCTCGGCTTTGCTGGCGGGTTGTGTCAGCGTACCGGATTCAGTGCGGGGCACTTCACCGACACCACAGCAGGATTTGGTGCGTGTGCTTAACGCGCCGCAGATCTATGTCGGGCAGGAGTCGCGCTTCGGTGGGCGGGTGGTAAAGGTCACCAATAAAAACGGCATGACCCGGCTGGAAATTGCCGCCATGCGCCTTGATGACACTGCCAGGCCGGTATTAGGAAGCCCGTCGATTGGCCGTATTTATGCGGACATTAACGGATTTGTCGATCCGGTTGATTTTAATAATCAGATGGTCACCGTAGTCGGGCCGATAAAAGGCACCGAAAAAGGTGAAGTGGGTCAGGCGACCTATAACTTTATTACGGTCAATGTTACTGGTTATCAGCGCTGGCACCTGACCCAGCAGATAGTCACGCCACCTCAGCCCATCGATCCGTGGATTTGGTATGGTCCGCCTCCGGGCCGTCATCGTGGTGGCTACTGGGGACCCGCTCCGGGTTATGGTTTCTATAATCAGGGACCGGCTCAGGTACAGACGATCCTGACGGAATAACAGGTTTTACTCTTTAGCGACCCGGCGGCTGCACCTCAGTTGCCGGGTCGTTTTTTATTGGTTGTCTCAGGATGAGATAAATTTAGTGATGGGCTTCGCAACCTCGAAACAGAGAAATGAGCTAACTGGTACGCTGAGTTAAAATAATGTTAATTAAGGCGTTCGGACGGGCTTGCGATGACAACGAATAATAATTTCCGAGGTGTTTCCTTGAATAAGGTCTGGTTAAACCGTTATCCGGCTGACGTACCGGCAGAGATCAGTGCTGACCGCTATACGTCCCTTATCGATCTGTTTGAGCAGGCGGCTAAACGCTACGCCGATCAGCCAGCCTTCATCAATATGGGGCAGGCGATGACATTTCGTAAGCTGGAAGAGCGCAGTCGTGCCTTCGCTGCTTATCTGCAGCAAGGGCTGGGACTGAAGAAGGGCGACCGCGTGGCGCTGATGATGCCAAACCTGCTGCAATACCCGATTGCCCTGTTTGGTATTCTGCGGGCCGGGATGATTGTGGTGAACGTAAATCCGCTTTATACGCCGCGTGAGCTGGAGCACCAGCTTAATGACAGCGGTGCCAGCGCGATTGTCATCGTCTCCAATTTCGCTCACACGCTGGAAAAAGTCGTCGCCAAAACGCAGGTGAAACACGTTATCCTGACCCGTCTGGGCGATCAGCTCTCCCCGGCGAAAGCCACGCTGGTGAACTTCGTGGTGAAATATATTAAGCGGCTGGTGCCGAAATATCATCTGCCGGATGCCATCTCGTTCCGCAGCGCGCTGCAGAAAGGCTACCGGATGCAATATGTGCGGCCTGAAATCGTCAATGATGATTTAGCTTTCCTGCAATACACTGGCGGCACCACCGGCGTTGCCAAAGGTGCGATGCTTACCCACCGCAATATGCAGGCCAATCTGGAACAGACCAAAGCGACCTACGGTTCACTGCTGAAGGATGGCAAAGAGACGGTGGTAACCGCGCTGCCGCTGTATCATATTTTTGCGCTGACGGTGAACTGCCTGCTGTTTATCGATCTGGGCGGGGCCAACCTGCTGATCACCAACCCACGCGATATACCCGGTCTGGTGAAGGAGCTGTCAAAAGTCCGCTTCACGGCAATTACCGGCGTGAATACGCTGTTCAACGCGCTGCTCAATGATAAAGATTTCCAGCAGCTGGATTTTTCCAGCCTCAGCCTGTCGGCGGGGGGCGGGATGTCAGTCCAGAAAGCCGTCGCCGAACGTTGGGAAAAACTGACCGGCCATTATCTACTGGAGGGCTATGGCCTGACAGAGTGTTCACCGCTGGTTTCGGTTAACCCTTATGATATTCGCTACCACAGCGGCAGCATTGGTCTGCCGGTCCCGTCTACCGATATCAGGCTGGTGAACGATCAGGGTGACGAAGTGGCCGAAGGCGAACCGGGTGAGCTGTGCATCAAAGGGCCGCAGGTGATGCTGGGCTACTGGCAACGGCCAGATGCGACGGATGAAGTGCTGAAAAATGGATGGCTTCACAGCGGCGATATTGTTACCGTTGACCATGAAGGCTTCATCCGCATTGTTGACCGTAAAAAGGACATGATCCTGGTGTCCGGTTTTAACGTCTACCCGAATGAAATTGAAGATGTGCTGATGCTCCACCCGAAAGTGCGTGAAGCTGCTGCCATTGGCGTGCCTAATGAGGTATCAGGGGAGACGGTGAAGGTTTGCGTGGTGAAAAAAGATGACTCGCTGACCAAAGAAGAGCTGATTGCCCACTGTAAGAAACATCTGACCGGGTATAAAATCCCCAGACTTGTTGAGTTCCGGGAAGAGCTACCGAAAACTAACGTCGGGAAGATTTTGCGACGCGAATTGCGTGATGAAGCAATGAAAAGGGCCAAAGCCAGTTAACAGCTTCTGTTCACGTTGAATGTTTAAGACGCCGGTTAAGCCGGCGTTTTTATTGATTGACTGAGGCGCAAGACGCCACAGCGTAAGGATCACTTTGAATTACACCATGATAACCACCAACGAGGCGCTGGCTGTACTTTGTCAGGCTGCCCGCCAGGTACCCGCAGTGGCGCTGGATACCGAATTTGTCCGTACCCGAACCTATTATCCCGGCCTTGGGCTGATCCAGCTCTATGACGGCGAGACTATCTCGCTGATCGATCCGCTGTCCATTACCGAGTGGGGGCCGTTCCACGATCTGCTGATCGACACCGGCGTGATCAAGTTTCTGCATGCGGGCAGTGAAG
The DNA here is from genome assembly GCF_058137865.1 of Erwinia sp. 009765445. Classification (NCBI taxonomy): domain Bacteria; kingdom Pseudomonadati; phylum Pseudomonadota; class Gammaproteobacteria; order Enterobacterales; family Erwiniaceae; genus Erwinia; species Erwinia sp. 009765445. The sequence goes on along the minus strand of NZ_JBYUWC010000001.1, from coordinate 161,229 downwards.
ATCTTGAAGTATTCCTGCATGAATATGGCGTGCTGCCAACACCGATGATCGATACCCAGATTCTGGCTGCCTTCACCGGTCGTCCACTCTCCTGCGGGTTTGCGACAATCGTTGAGTCATTCACCGGTATTGCACTGGATAAAAGTGAATCCCGTACTGACTGGCTGGCGCGTCCACTGACTGAAAAGCAATGCCAGTATGCAGCGGCCGATGTTTATTACCTGCTGCCGATTGCTCAAAAGCTGATGGCTGAAGCGGAAGCCTCTGGCAAAAATGATGCCGCGCTGAATGAGTGCGGACTGCTGTGCCAGCGTCGTCAGATCGTTGTCGATCCCCAGGAGGCCTGGCGTGATATTACCAATGCCTGGCAGCTGCGCCCTCGTCAGCTTGCTGCCCTGCGCCTGATGGCTGCGTGGCGGCTTGAGCTGGCTCGCGAGAAAGACATGGCGGTGAATTTTGTGGTCCGCGAAGAGAACCTGTGGAAAGTTGCGCGCTTTATGCCCGGCTCGCTGGGTGAGCTTGATCATCTTGGTCTGGCAGGTCAGGAAATCCGCTTCCACGGTAAAGCGTTGGTGGCGATGGTTGCCAGAGCCAGTGAACTGGATGAAAGCGAGCTGCCGCAGCCGGTGGCGAATCTGGTCGACTATCCGGGCTATAAACAAATTTTCAAATCGATGAAAGCGCTGATGGCGGTCGTTGCGGAGAAAAACGGTGTCAGTCAGGAATTACTCGCTTCGCGCCGGCAGATTAACCAGTTGCTGAACTGGCACTGGCAGCTGAAGCCGCGTGACAGAAAACCGGAACTGCTGGATGGCTGGCGGGGCGAACTGCTGCGTGACGGGATCGCGGAGATCCTGAAAGACTGAGGAAACAACTTTCCCCTGCATAAAAGCAGGGGAAAATCAGGAGAAGAAGTGGATCATTTCGGTGCTTCTTCCGCTTCCGGAAGCGTGACGTTCAGCTCCAGAATTGAAATGTCGTCGTCCTTCTGATCCAGCTTCACGCTGAGCATCTCAGGGTCAATCTTCACGTATTTGCAGATGACTTCCAGAATATCCCTTTTCAGCTGTGGCAGATAATGGGGCTCACTGTCGCCCCTCCTGCGTTCTGCCACAATGATCTGCAGCCGTTCCTTGGCTATATTGGCTGTGCTCTTTTTACGGGATAAAAAGAAATCAAGTAAGGCCATGGTTTATCCCCCAAACAGGCGTTTCAGGAAACCCTTCTTCTCTTCTTCAATGAAGCGGAAGGGACGTTCTTCACCGAGAATACGGTCAACGGTATCAGCATAGGCTTTACCCGCATCTGATTCTGCGTCCAGGATAACAGGCTCACCCTGGTTAGAGGCACGCAGCACTGACTGATCTTCCGGGATGACACCGGCCAGAGGAATGCGCAGGATTTCCAGTACGTCTTCCATGCTCAGCATATCGCCACGGTTAACCCGGCCCGGGTTGTAACGGGTCAGCAGCAGGTGCTCTTTGATCGGGTCCTGTCCATTTTCCGCACGACGGGATTTGGAAGACAGAATGCCGAGAATACGGTCGGAGTCACGTACGGAAGAGACTTCCGGGTTGGTGGTGATGATCGCTTCATCAGCGAAATACAGCGCCATCAGCGCACCGGTTTCGATCCCTGCCGGAGAGTCACAGACGATAAAATCGAAATCCATGGTGCCGAGGTTGTTCAGCACTTTCTCCACCCCGTCACGGGTCAGTGCATCTTTATCACGGGTCTGTGACGCAGGAAGAATGTAGAGGTTTTCGGTGCGCTTATCTTTAATCAGCGCCTGGTTCAGCGTGGCATCACCCTGAATGACGTTGACGAAGTCATATACCACGCGGCGCTCACAGCCCATGATTAAATCGAGGTTACGCAGACCGATATCAAAATCGATCACCACGGTTTTTTTACCTTTCTGGGCTAAACCGGTAGCGATGGCCGCGCTGGACGTGGTCTTGCCCACGCCTCCTTTACCCGATGTAACTACAATAATGCGTGCCATAAAATAATTTCCTTAAGAAAAGAAAGGGCTCATGAGCCTGGCTCAGTTCAGTGTCTGTATAGTCAGGACGCCGTCTTTTAAGCAAAGACGCGACGCTTTTCCAAAAAATTCAGCAGGGATTTGGTCCATGATCCAGTACTCACCGGCAATGGAGACCAACTCCGCTGACAAGCTGGTACAAAAAATCTGGCACTCGCGGTCGCCACTGGCACCGGCCAGAGCCCGGCCGCGCATCATGCCGTAAATATGAATATTGCCATCGGCAATCAGTTCGGCACCGGCGCTGACGCTGCTGGTAACGATCAAATCACTGTTTTTGGCATAAATCTGCTGGCCGGAGCGGACGGGAGTGTTGATCACTCGCGTTTTGAACGCAGGCGTTTCAACAGATTTGACGGGTTCGACCACTTCAACGGCTTTTTTCTGCTCTTTGCCCTCTGACAGCAGCGGCAAACCTGCCCGGCCAATCACGCGCTTCAGTGACTCATCTTTACACCCGCTGACGCCAACAATATGCAGCCCGGCGGAAGTCACGGCCTGCTGCATCAGCCGCCAGTTGACTTCACTGGTCAGGGAAGCCACGTTCAGCACAACGGGCGCATTTTTCAGGAAGGCTGGGGCTTGGCTAACCTTATCCTGCAGCGCCAGACTGACCACTTCCGGATCGCTGTGGTGTAAATGAACAACAGACAGAGTAAAACTGCTGCCTTTTAACTCGATTGGCGTTTGTGACATCTGTCCCGCTCAGTCCTGTTATTTCATCTCCCCGCTAAATTATGCCAGTCAGGCCGACATTTAATCGCGTTGAGACAATATTCCGAAGTTCTGCAAGCATGTTATAGTTACTGCTATATTCAGGCAAGTCACCATCCAGGTTAATTCGAGTAAAAAATATGTTTTGTGTGATCTACAGAAGCTCCAAACGTGACCAGACATATCTGTATGTTGAAAAAAAAGACGATTTCTCACGTGTTCCTGCTGAACTGATGCAGGGATTCGGTAAACCACAGCTGGCGATGATGTTGCCGCTCGACGGCAGCAAGCGCCTCGTCAATGCTGACCTGGCAAAAGTGAAGGCTTCACTTGAAGAGCAGGGCTATTATTTACAGGTTCCTCCTCCGCTGGAAAATCTGCTCAAGAGCCATCTGGAAAAAGATAAAAAGAATTAATTAGGATTCGTCTGCAAAATATATCTCCGCTGCAGGCTCACAAAGCTGGATTTTAATTGTGGCGGAGATTCATCAAAAAAGGATGCCGCATGAAGCTTTCATCCCTCAACACCCTTATTTTCTCCCTGATCCTTGCAGGATGCGCCAGCAAAAACAGCGCCGCCCCTGCGCCACAAGCGTCAGCTTCTGCCCAATCAGCCGCCAAGCCTGCTACTCAGGGCGGTTTTCTACAACCGGCAGGCAAAACCACACTGGATGCTCAAGGGCGCGATCCGGCAGAGTTTCCGGGCTATGTTGAGCAGCTTAAACAGCAGGCCCGACAGCAGGGTATCGATCAGCAAACCATTGATGCAGCCTTCAGTAATGTGCATTTTGTCGATCATGTCATCTCTTCGGACCGCAACCAGTTAGAGAAGAAGGTGACGCTCAGCGACTACCTGACTCGCGTGCTGCCTCAGTGGAAAATCCAGCAGGCCCGGGATAATGCGCAGCGCTATCAGGGTGAACTGATGCCGGTCAGTCAGCGGTATGGCGTGCAGTCGCAATATATCGTTGCCCTCTGGGCAATGGAGAGCAGCTTCGGCAATATTCAGGGTAAGGAAGATGTGGTATCCGCGCTGTCCACGCTGGCCTTTGAGGGGCGTCGCGAAGCCTTCTTTACCAGAGAGCTGATGGCCTCGCTGCAAATTATTCAGCAACAGCATATCACAGCGGATCAGATGAAAGGCTCGTGGGCCGGAGCGATGGGGCAGAATCAGTTTATGCCGAGTTCGTTCTTGCGGTACGGTGCTGATGGCGACGGCGACGGTAAAATCGATATCTGGACTAACGTCGACGATGTGTTTGCTTCGACCGCCAACTATCTGGCGAAAGAGGGCTGGAAACCAGGACAGAGCTGGGGCAGGGAAGCGATCCTGCCGGCAGACTTTGTACCGGAACTGGCGGGGCTGAAAGACGCGCAGGCCAAAACAGTAGGGGAATGGCAGAAGCTGGGTGTTCGCATGAACAGCGATGCAGCATTGCCAGAGACCAGCCAGCGTGCGTGGATTATTACCCCGGATGATGTGCCAGGTCGTGCATTCATGGTTTATGACAATTTCCGCACCATCATGCACTGGAATCGATCTTATTATTTCGCCATCAGTATCGGCATGATGGCCGACGCTATTGCACAATAATACAGGCTAACAGTAACGGAACGATGTCTCTTCAGGCATCCTCTCTCAACACAGGCAGGGGGAACAGTATGTATCAGCATCATAACTGGCAGGGCGCGTTGTTGGATTATCCGGTGAGCAAAGTAGTTTGTGTCGGCAGTAACTACGCAAAGCACATTAAAGAGATGGGCAGCGCGACGCCTTCTGAGCCAGTATTATTTATCAAGCCGGAAACGGCGCTGTGCGATATCCGCCAGCCGCTGTCAATCCCAAAAGACTTGGGCGCGGTTCACCACGAAGTGGAGCTGGCCGTGCTGATTGGTTCCACGCTGAAGCACGCCTCTGAAGAGCATGTTGCCAAAGCCATTGCCGGGTATGGTGTGGCGCTGGATCTGACACTGCGTGACGTGCAGGCTGGCTGTAAAAACGCTGGTCAGCCGTGGGAAAAGGCCAAAGGCTTTGACAGTTCCTGTCCTGTTTCCGGTTTTATTCCGGCCAGCGAATTTGACGCCGATCCGCAAAACGTTGATCTGAAATTGGTGGTGAATGGCGAAGTGCGCCAGCACGGCAGTACGGAAGATATGATCCATAAAATACTGCCGCTGATTGCCTATATGAGTAAATTCTTCACTCTGCGCGCGGGCGACATTATCCTGACTGGCACACCGGAAGGCGTGGGTCCGATGGCCTCTGGCGATAAGCTTGAAGTGTCGCTGGGCGGACATGGTGTGGCCACCCGCGTCCTGTAAGACTTGCATCTGAAGCCCGAACTGTTTATAAGGTGCGGGCTTTTACTTAAATGGGACACCAACATGACTGATACCCCTTTCTGGCAGCGGAAAACGCTGGAACAAATGAGTGATGAGGAATGGGAATCCTTGTGTGATGGGTGTGGCCAGTGCTGTCTGAACAAGCTGCAGGACGCCGACACGGATGAAATCTATTTCACCAACGTGGCCTGTAACCAGCTCAATATTAAAACCTGCCAGTGCCGTAACTATGAGCGCCGTTTTGACTATGAAGAAGACTGCATCAAGTTAACGCGCGAAAACCTGCCGACCTTCTCCTGGCTGCCGCCCAGTTGCGCCTATCGCGTGCTGGCTGAAGGCAAAAACCTGCCCGTCTGGCACCCGCTGCGTACAGGTTCCAAGGCGGCTATGCACGCCGAGCGTATCTCTGTCAGGCATATTGCAGTGCGGGAAAGTGAAGTGCGTGACTGGGAAGACCATATTATCAACCGGCCCCATCGCTGAAAAATCGCAGCTTGTCTGAGATTACAGATGGCTTATAAAGACAAAAAAAGCGTTATCCATGACGGCTTTACCGTTGGTCATGGATAACGCTTTTTTTACGGTTTTCATTCGCCGTATTTAGCTTGCTGAATCAGCCGCCAGCCTGTGGCTGGCCGACCGGTCCACTGCCGCCTGGTGGCGCAGGCGGCGCGCTGTGCAGATCATCATTCTGCCAGGCACAACTCGACAGGGCGGCGGAAGAAAAGGCAAGGGCCAGTATAAAAGCGAGATTTTTCATGACGATCCCATCATTGAATTATGCGTAACTTCAGCTTAGTCGCGGGATCGTCGTCCTTCCAGAGTTAGCGCGAAAACAGATCGCGTTTTTTCGGTTTGAAGAATTGTCCAATCAGCACCAGCAGCCCGACAACCAGGAATACGGCAAAAATGACAATCAGCCACTGCGGCATTCCCAGCGTGAACAGTGACCATTGTTTTTCTGCGCAGTCACCGCTTGCCACAAATACCGACGGCAGCCATTTATCCAGTGGCAGCCAGCCCGGGAAGCGAGCGGCAAAATCACAGGTGACGAACGGGCTGGGATGCAGCTGGATCATGGTGTGTTCCCAGGAGAGGCGCAAACCTTCAATGGCGCTGTACAGCCACAGCAGGATCGCTACCCAGCGCAGCGGGGTTTTCGGGGCGATTGCGCCCACCAGACCCGCACCCATCACGCCAAACAGCGCACAGCGCTCATAAATACACATCACGCAAGGTTTCAGCAGCATCACGTGCTGGAAATAGAGCGCAACCATCTCCAGCACAAAAGCCGTCAGGGCCAGTAGCAGCCAGGCTCCGCGGCCGCGTGAACAGCTATTCAAATATCGCAACATAGTCAATCCATGTAATGGGCGTTGAACCGGCAGTGTAAACTAAAAGTGTCGCTGTGCCAGCCAGATAGGCATAAAATTTAGGTCTGAAAATGGCATCAGCCTATATGACTTGTAATGAAATGTGTTTCTCCAGTCTCTGATGTTGTCCGGCGTGAGCATAAAACTTGTGGCGGGCTACAGTAAGGGTGAAAGCCTTAAATTTTTTAGAAATTTGCGGGGCGAAAGTGATTTTGACTGATGGGTTGGTCTATGTGATGCCGGGGGCGTCTGGTATGATGAGCTGAATTTTTGCAGCCCTGAACGCAACGGAAACAAAACGCTATGGTTATTAAGGCGCAGAGCCCTGCCGGTTTCGCTGAAGAGTATATTATTGAAAGCATCTGGAACAGCCGCTTTCCACCTGGGTCCATTCTGCCTGCAGAGCGCGAGCTTTCAGAACTGATTGGCGTCACCCGAACCACGTTGCGCGAAGTGTTACAGCGTCTGGCCCGCGATGGCTGGCTGACCATTCAGCATGGTAAGCCGACGCGGGTGAATGATTTTTGGGAAACATCTGGTCTCAGTATTCTGGAAACGCTTGCCCGGCTGGATCATGACAGCGTGCCGCAACTGATCGATAACCTGCTGTCCGTGCGGACCAATATCTCCTCCATCTTTATCCGCCGGGCGATACGCACCTATCCGGATAAGGCAAAAGAAGTGCTGGCTACTGCGCAGGGCGTGGAAGATAAAGCGGAAGCCTATACCGATCTGGATTACAGCATCTTCCGCGGATTGGCGTTTGCTTCCGGCAATCCGATTTACGGTCTGATTCTGAACGGGCTGAAGGGGCTCTATACCCGCGTGGGTCGCCACTATTTCTCTAACCCGGAAGCCCGCCAGCTGGCACGTGATTTCTACCAGCAACTGCTGAACATCTGCCAGAACGAACAGTTTGACAAAATCGTGGACGCGGTTCGTGACTACGGACGGCGCAGCGGAGAAATCTGGCACGGGATGCAGAACAGCATGCCAACGGATTTGTCGCCACAGCAGCGACGCTAAAGAAAAAGCCGGTTTTCACCGGCTTTTTTTGTTCCTGAAGAATCACCGAGTGGAAGGGCGAGGCGGGCAGCGGTCGAGGATTTCGGTACTGCCGTCATCGTTCTGCTGCTCCAGATGCACGTCGAAGCCCCACAGACGGTGCACATGCTTCAACACTTCGCGGCGGCTCTTATCGAGCGGTGTACGGTTTTGCGGTACATAGCGCAGTGTCAGAGAGCGGTCGCCACGCAGGTCGACGTCGTAAACCTGAATATTCGGCTCCAGATTACTCAGGTTGTACTGGGCTGACAGCTGCTGGCGGATCGCCCGGTAGCCAGCCTCATCGTGGATTGCGGCAATTTCCAGGAAATTATTGCGGTCATCGTCCATCACCGTGAACAGACGGAAGTCGCGCATTACCTTCGGTGAGAGGAACTGGCTGATAAAGCTCTCGTCTTTAAACTCCCGCATGGCGAAATGCAGCGTCTCCAGCCAGTCACTGCCGGCAATTTCCGGGAACCAGTAACGATCTTCCTCCGTCGGCTCCTGACAAATACGTTTGATGTCCTGGAACATCGCAAAGCCCAGCGCATAGGGATTTATCCCGTTATACCATTGGCTGTTGTAAGGCGGCTGATAGACCACATTGGTGTGGCTGTGCAGGAATTCCAGCATAAAGCGTTCGGAAACTTTGCCTTCGTCATACAGGTGGTTAAGGATGGTGTAGTGCCAGAAAGTGGCCCAGCCCTCGTTCATTACCTGAGTCTGCTTCTGCGGATAGAAATACTGGCTGACCTTACGCACGATGCGCAAAATCTCACGCTGCCAGGATTCAAGCAGCGGGGCGTTCTTTTCCATAAAGTAGAGCAGGTTTTCCTGAGGTTCAGAAGGATAGCGAGCCGCCTGCGCCTGAGAAGACTCGACTTCACGCCGCGGCAGCGTGCGCCATAACATATTAACCTGGCTCTGCAGATACTCTTCGCGGCTCTGCTGACGCGCTTTCTCTTCTTCCAGCGAGATTTTCTGTGGGCGCTTGTAGCGGTCCACGCCGTAATTCATCAGTGCATGGCAGGAGTCCAGCAGCTTTTCAACCTCTTCAACGCCGTAGCGTTCTTCGCAACGGGTAATGTAGTTACGCGCGAAAATAAGATAGTCGACAATTGAACTGGCATCCGTCCAGCTGCGGAACAGGTAATTATTCTTGAAGAAGGAGTTATGCCCGTAGCAGGCATGCGCCATCACCAGTGCCTGCATGGTAATGGTGTTCTCTTCCATCAGGTAGGCGATACAGGGGTTGGAGTTGATGACGATTTCATACGCCAGTCCCTGCTGACCATGCTTGTAGCGCTGTTCCGTTTCGATAAACTTTTTACCGAACGACCAGTGCGCATAGTTGATTGGCATCCCGACGCTGGAATAGGCGTCCATCATCTGCTCGGAAGTGATCACTTCGATCTGATGGGGATAGGTTTCCAGCCGGTAGAGTTTGGCGACTCTGTCAATCTCCGCCAGATACACATCCAGCAGGTCGAAAGTCCAGTCCGGCCCATCGCTCAGCCGTTTGCTGTCAGCAATGGGATCATCAAAGATAGTCGTCATAGCGCACCCCTTTTTAAAAACCGGTTTTCGACGTTACAACACGTAGCGGCAAAACATCCGTTTTCATATCGACCTGCCGGGGCAAAATCAGTGCTCAGGCAAGCCTGGAATTAAAGCCAATACTTCAATGATAGTTCACTCTCTCCGATCCCTCTGGCTAATACAATTGAAATCTTTGACAGAAAATAGAGCCCCCGGAGAAAAATCATTTTAACCTGAGGCGAAATGCAGAAAATGGCAAAACTAACAGTATAAAATGCTGTATATAAGATAAAAATATGGCGTACTGACAATCTACTGTCAAAAGTTAAAAACGCCGGATTCGCAATGATATGCTGCTTAAAATAGAGATTAAGCAGTATTTAACTCCAAATTGGATTTGCCACCTTGTTTTTATTCCCCTTCAGGGTAAAAAAGATGTGAAATATGTCAGCGTAATGTTGGTGTGTTGCAGGTAGTGAATTCATCCGGTGCTGTCGCCTGCAGCCAGTTTAATCTTCTTTTCTAAACATCGTTGGAGTGGTTATGCGAGTTGTGATTCTGGGGAGTGGGGTAGTCGGCGTGGCCAGCGCCTGGTATCTGGCTCAGGCCGGGCATGAAGTCACGGTAATCGATCGCCAGCCGGATGTCGCGCTGGAAACCAGTGCCGGGAATGCCGGGCAAATCTCTCCAGGCTATGCCGCGCCATGGGCAGCCCCGGGCGTGCCGCTGAAAGCGGTCAAATGGATGTTCCAGCGCCATGCGCCGCTGGCTATCCGCCCGGACGGCAGCCGCTTTCAACTGGAGTGGATGTGGCAGATGCTGCGTAACTGCGATATGCGGCACTATCAGCAGAACAAAAGCCGCATGGTGCGCATTGCTGAATACAGCCGTGACTGTATCAAGGCGCTGCGTCAGGACACCGGCATTGCCTATGAAGGTCGTCAGGGCGGCACGTTGCAGCTGTTCCGTACTACGCAGCAGTTTGAAAGTGCCACCAAAGATATCGCGGTGCTCAAGGAGGCGGGTGTGCCTTATGAGCTGCTGGAAGCCAGCCAGCTTGCCGATGCTGAGCCCGCTCTGGCGACCACTCAGCACAAACTCACAGGCGGCTTACGTTTACCGAATGACGAAACCGGCGACTGTCAGCTGTTTACCCGGCGCCTGGCGGAAATGGCCGCCGCGACAGGAGTCACTTTCCGGTTCAACACGCCAGTGGATGCGCTGCTGCAGGAAGGTAACCAGATTGCCGGCGTGAAGTGCGGAGCTGAGGTTGTTAAGGCAGATGCCTATGTTGTAGCATTTGGCTCTTATTCCACTGGTCTGCTGAATGATATTGTGAAGGTGCCGGTCTATCCATTGAAGGGTTATTCTCTGACCATTCCTGTTAAAGATGCCGAAGCGGCACCGGTTTCCACTGTGCTGGATGAAACCTATAAAGTGGCGATTACCCGCTTTGATGACCGCATCCGCGTGGGCGGCATGGCAGAAATCGTCGGTTATAACACCAAACTGCTACCGGCCCGCCGTGAAACGCTGGAAATGGTGGTCAGCGATCTCTATCCGCAGGGCGGCCATATTGAGCAGGCCAGCTTCTGGACCGGGCTGCGGCCGATGACACCGGACGGGACGCCCATTGTCGGCCGCACACCGCTAAAAAATCTTTATCTGAATACCGGTCACGGAACGCTCGGTTGGACCATGGCGTGCGGCTCGGGTCAGCTGATTTCTGATATCATCTCCGGACGGACTCCAGCTATTGCCGCAGATGACCTGTCAGTGATGCGTTATCTGCCCGGCTTTTATCCGGTATCCGGTCAGACGCTGCACGGCGCCCGTTAGTCTTCACGCATTGAGAACCAGGAGAAGTTATGTCTCGTCCGATTGTCGCAACTATCGACACCAGCGCGTTGCGACATAACCTGGCGGTTGCCCGCCAGGCTGCACCTCATTCCCGGCTGTGGTCGGTAGTTAAGGCCAACGCTTACGGGCACGGTATTGACCGCGTCTGGCAGAGTCTTTCCGATACAGACGGTTTTGCCCTGCTGAACCTTGAAGAGGCGATCCTGCTGCGCGAGCGCGGCTGGAAAAAGCCCATCCTGCTGCTGGAAGGTTTTTTCCACGCCGATGAGCTTGAGATCCTTGACCGCTACCGCCTGACCACCAGCGTGCACAGTAACTGGCAGATCCAGGCGCTGTCGAAGGCGAAGCTCTCTGCGCCGCTGGATATTTACCTGAAGATGAACAGCGGTATGAACCGTCTGGGCTTCCAGCCGGAGCAGGTTAATCATGCCTGGCATAAACTCAGGGGGCTGGAGAACGTCGGCGAGATGACGCTGATGGCTCATTTTGCTGAGGCAGAGACCAGCCAGGGGATCGTTGAGCCGATGAAACGCATCGTTCATGCCGCTGAAAGTCTGGACTGTCCTCGCTCGCTGGCAAACTCTGCTGCGACATTGTGGCACAGTGAAACTCACTTCGACTGGGTTCGTCCCGGTATCATCCTCTATGGTGCATCGCCGAGCGGTAAATGGCAGGATGTCGCCAGCAGCGGCCTGCAACCGGCAATGACGCTGAGTAGCGAGCTTATCGCCGTACAGACGCTGAAGGGGGGTGACGGTGTGGGTTATGGAGCACGTTACCGTGCAGCAGGCGAGCAGCGCATTGGTGTGGTGGCCTGTGGCTATGCGGATGGCTACCCGCGCCATGCACCAAACGGCACACCTGTCTGGGTGGACGGCGTAATGACGCAGGTTGTTGGCGCTGTATCGATGGATATGATCACGGTGGATTTAATGCCTTGCCCGCAGGCTGGCATTGGCAGTCAGGTCGAGCTGTGGGGCAACAATGTGAAGATTGACGAAGTTGCCGGAGCAGCCGGTACCGTGGGCTATGAACTGATGTGTGCCTTAGCGCCACGAGTACCGGTACAGGTCAGTTAAGAGTTGAGCGCGGTCAGCGTGCCGTGCACTTTTTTACTGTATACCCACGCCAGGCCGGTCAGAACGGCACCTGCCACCATCATCAGTGCCAGCATTGATTTTTCCGCTATCGGCATCGCCATCATCAGCAGACCTGCTGATGAACCGCCCGCCATCTGAATAAATCCGTTAAGTGCTGAAGCCACGCCAGCCTGTTGCTTGTATGGCTCCAGCGCATAGCTGGTGGCCGGACCAACGGTAAAGGCCAGTCCCGCCACAGAAATCGCCACGGGGAACATATAGAGCGCCCAGCTTGTTTGCCATGCTGCGGGCATCAATATTACGCCACCTGTCAGTGTCAGGGCACCAAGCGCCATCGCCAGGCTGCCGGTCGCCAGGCAAATCGGGCGGCCCAGCTTACGGATCATTTTATTCACCAGTACGCTGACCAGCATGATCCAGAACCCATTGGCGCCAAAGGCAATGGAGAATTGCAGGGCGCTCAGTTTACCTTCGGTCATCAGCACCTGTGGTGCGAGAGACACATAGGTCAGCACCATACCCATTGCTCCGGCATTGGCGAAGGCGAATGCCAGAAAACGCGGCTGCCGGAGGATTTCCCAATACTGGCGCAGGGGGATGCCTTTAACCGCCAGAGTGCCAGCCGGACGGGTTTCCGGCAGGAAGCAGATCACCAGCGCTCCAATCACCAGCGCATAGCTGGTGAGGAACCAGAAAGGCGCACGCCAGCCAAAAGCATCTGCCAGAAAGCCGCCCAGCATCGGCGCAAGTGCCGGAACGATGTTCAGCGCGCCATTAAGGAAACCGTAAGCGCGGGCGGCATCGTCGCCGTCAAGACGATCCCGTACGCCGCTGAATGCCACCACGGCAGTACAGCAAACGGCACACCCCTGGATGATGCGTGCGGTAAGGAACTGCGGCCAGTCGGTGGCGGTTGCCGCCAGGATGCTGCCCAGCAGATAAAGCAGCAGACCGGCCAGCGCCAGCGGTTTTCTGCCGAGGTTATCCACCAGCGGACCGGCAACCAGCTGCCCCAATCCCATCACCAGCAGGAAAATCGGGATAGTGGTCTGAATTTTACTGACTGGCGTATCCAGCCCCAGAGCGATCCCGGGCAGGGTGGGCAGGTACAAATCGATACCCAGTGGCGCCAGAAGCACCAGGCTGAGAAGGAGTAAGGTGAATTTTTGCATCGTGCGAGGCGACATCCATTAACAAGCAAGCCGGAAAGGGTAGTGATTAGCGGGGAAAAAGAAAAGGAGAATCTGAAGGGCAAGAGTTCAGAGTCATGCCGTCATTGACCGGCATGACTCTGACTTTTGAGGGATTAGTACGCGCCGTCGCGACGCAGAACCACACCGGCCGTTTTAAACAGAATCGCAATATCGGTCCAAAGTGCCCAGTTTTTCACATACCATGAATCGAAATAGACGCGGGTGTCATAGTCGATGTCGTTACGTCCGCTGACCTGCCATAAACCGGTCATGCCGGGTTTAGCCATCAGATAGTAATCCACATCCCCGGCGTAACGCTCCAGTTCGGCTTCAATTACCGGACGTGGCCCCACCAGACTCATCTCACCACGGATAACGTTCCATAACTGTGGCAGCTCATCGAGGCTGGTCTTGCGCAGGAATGCTCCAATTTTGGTGACACGTGGATCGTTTTTCAGCTTGAAGTCCTTGTCCCACTCGGCCCGGGCTTCTTCACTGGTGGCTAATAACTCTTCCAGCACTTCTTTTGAATTCGTCACCATTGAGCGGAACTTCAGGCACTTGAATTTCTTGCCGTCCTGACCCACACGCTCGTGACCATAGATTTTGTTGCCGCCATCACGGCCGACCATCCAGCAAATCAACCCAAAGGCCGGGGCCAGGAACAGCAGCAGCAGCGAAGCGACCACGATATCGAATACTCGCTTCAGGAAGCGGGAAGAGCGTTTGGCCAGATTGTTACTGACGCGGAGGATCATCACTTCATGGCTGAAGATAAACGACATATCGGTCCCGTACAGTGGAACACCTCGCAGGGTAGGCACCACAGAGACGGAGCGGCATTTTTTCTTGGAAAGCAGCTTCAGCCACTTGTCACGCATCGACTGCTGCTCGTATTCCATCGCCACGATAAACTGAGTGTTTTCCAGGTCAACCGTGTCCCAGACGATGTCTTTCGAGGTGATCACCGGCACGCCATTCATGGTTTCTGCACCATTGTGACCATTAGAAGCAACAAACGCCTTAACCTCATAACCGAGGAGCTCTTCACTTTGCAGCGCAGCGTAAGCCTCACGGGCGTTCTTGCCGGAACCAATAATGATGGTCTGCTTTTGCCACTGGCCCGCTTTCAGAATGGCGTGTTTAACGCTGGAGCGAAGCAGTGGCACCAGGATCAGTGCGAAAGCCCAGGTGAAGCTCCACAACATGCGGGAGAAATCCCATTTGGAGAAGGCAATCAGTGCCAGATCCAGCAGGGAGAAGATCACCAGAGTTTTAATTATCTCTTTTAATTCAAACCAGAAGGGTTTGCGATAGGTGTAATGACGCAGTCGCATCCAAAACCATGCGGTACAGACCACTGACATAACGAATTGAGCAATAAAACGGACCTTCACTTCCTGAGGTGGGATAAATATATCCAGATTACCCCAAATACCTCTTACAGTCGCTGCGGATAAAAACAGCGCCAGGTTGATTGAGATTAAATCTGAAAGACTTAATGTCACCTTGGCAATAATGTTTTTTCGGGTGCCGCTAAAAGCGCGACGGCGGTCGTTCAGTACCAGAGTACTTGCCATAATGCCTGCTCTCTTTTCATGAGTGAAGGAGACCTGACGAGGTTCAAGCACGCGTTCAGGCGTAACGGGTTGAAGTTAATCCCTTAAAATTCAACTAAAAAAGAGTATCGGTCTTCCATCGTGTACCGCCGGGAACTGAGCACCGTAAATGCCGCAGCGGTCCATTGCATCGTGAAGCAGTGAACGAGTATGCAGGACTTATTTGGCTTAGTTAATACGGGATATTCCTAAAATGGTGGAATTGCTTCCGGTAAAATTAGAATCGGGAATCATTGCGAGCGAAAGAAAATGAATGAGGGGAGAAATAAGTTAATTTGTCATCTTATGATAATAAGATAACAATATGGCGACAATAATATGAAGGTTCACCGTTACGAATAACCGCAACGGTGAGAAGGCATGATTATGCAGGTTTTTTCAGTATCCAGCGATTTTGCTCTTTATCATAATGCCCGATGGCAAGATCGACTGGCTCACCGTCAATCCAGGCGGGCACGCTGGTTTCACCGTCCCAGCCGTCAAGCTGATCTGTCAGCCCCGGGTTGGTCTGGCAGGGGATGCTGACGGTATCGATATTCTGCACATCCAGCTCTGCATCGATGATTTCATAGCGACCAATCTTCACGACATGACCCATGATTTTCTCCCTTCGGAAATACATGAACTTTAATGGTAGTCGCTATTTCACAGAGATCGAGCGATCCGGCCCAGGATTATTCCTTGTCTTCCGCCACCCGCACGCCAATTTTGATAATCTCATTGTCTTCTTTCTCGGCAACCGTCCAGATCATGTTTTTCCATTCCACCTGATCGCCTACCACCGGTGCGCCGCCAATCATCCCGGCGATCAGATGGCCCAGCGTCTGCTGAATGTTGGTCTCATTATCCAGTTCTATGCCGTAAATTTCGGAAACATCGTTCAGTCGTGCATCAGCCTGCAAAATAAAGTCTCCGAAAAAACGCTGGTCCAGCGCCACAGGAGGTGACTGGCTGAACAGCTTGCCTAGTTCCGGAAGATCTTTTTCGCGGCCAATCACGCACAGCACATCGCCTTCTCTCAGGCGGGTATTGCCGGTGGGATGCAGCAGCAGGTTATCCCGGAACAGGGCGGCAATACGGGTTTCCCTTGGCATCCGCAAATCCCGCAGTGCTGCGCCCACGCACCATTTATCCGCGCCTAACTGATAAACGAACTGCTCCCAGGGATTTTCCGGATGAATATCCAGCCCGACACGGGAAATGGGTGAGGCCATTGGCGGGACGATGACTCTGGCCTTACGGGCGGCAAGGCCAAGAGAGGTTCCCTGTACCATCAGCGATACCAGTACCACGAAGAAAGCAATATTAAAGAACAACGAAGCGTGGGGCAGACCAGCCATCATCGGGAACACGGCCAGGATGATCGGTAACGCTCCGCGCAGGCCTACCCAACTGATAAACAACCTCTCACGAATATGGAACCCGCGGAACGGCAGCAGGCCAATCATCACCGACAGCGGTCGGGCAATCAGGATCAGCCAGACCGAGAGTGCCATCGCAGGCACAGCGATATTCCACAGATCTTTCGGGTTAACTAACAGGCCGAGTACCAGGAACATGCCAATCTGGCTCAGCCATGCCATGCCGTCGAAGGTTTGCAGAATGCCGTGGCGGTTGCGGATAGGGCGGTTGCCCAGCACGAACCCGCAAAGGTACACCGCCAGAATGCCGCTGCCTTCCAGCACGGTGGTCAGCGCAAAAATCAGGATGCCGCCGCTGACCGCCAGCAGTGGATAGAGGCCACTGGCCAGCGAGACGCGGTTAATCAGCTGCAGTAAAGCCCAGCCGCCACCGAGACCAAGCACAATGCCAAGACCAAACTGCTGGATCAGATGGACGACAAACATAAAGCTCAGGCCGGTTTCGCCCCGTTGGATCATCTCTATCAGCGTGATGGTCAGAAACACGGCCATCGGGTCATTACTGCCAGATTCGATTTCCAGCGTGGCGCTGACACGCTCGTTCAGCCCTTTGCCGCCGAGCAGTGAAAACACTGCCGCTGCATCCGTGGAGCCGATAATCGCCCCAACCAGGAAGCCATCAATCATATTCAGATTGAATAACCACGCCGCCGCCATGCCGGTCAGTCCCGCCGTGATCAGCACGCCCAACGTAGCGAGTGAAAGAGCCGGTCCGAGCGCGACCTTAAATGAGCTGGCCTGGGTACGCATACCGCCATCCAGCAGGATCACCGCCAGTGCCAGGTTACTGATCAGATAGGCGGCCGGATAGTCATTAAACGCTATACCACCAATGCCGTCGACGCCAGCCAGCATGCCCAGCGCGAGGAAAATAACCAAAATCGGAATGCCCAGCTTTGAAGAGAACGAACTCAGTAAAATGCTCGCAGCAACCAGCACGGATCCGATAATAAACAAACTGTAGATTGCGCTGGCTTCCAATGGGGCATTCTCCTGTGGGTTAGAAATTATGCGTTTTAACAGTGTGTTGTAAGAGTACCGCAAATGTTAAAACGTGGGCATCATTCATCTCGCTGTGAGAGGCTTTTTTTCAGGCCACTATCTTAACTTATTTTTCCCTCAGGCAAATGGCACTGAGTGCGTATGAATAAGGGCTTATTTATGGGATTGACTGAGAAAACGGAAGAAGTGCGGGGTTTTTGTGAGTTACATCTGATAAACGATGGATAAAGCCAGTAAAAAATTTACTGGCTGTGAATGACCGTAGAGAAGATCAGTAACTCTTTTCCGCTTGTTTGTGAAACAGCTCACGAAAGACCGGATAGATATCTTCAGGCTCGCGAATATGCTGAATGGCGAAATTATCAAACATGGCCTGCAGATGTTCGTATTCCCGCCAGAGCGTCTGATGAGCACGCCGGGTGATTTCGATATAAGTGTAGTAGCGAACCACTGGCAGAAGATGTTTTGCCAGAATTTCGTGGCAAAGAGGTGAATCATCGGCCCAGTTATCGCCATCGGAAGCCTGAGCAGCATAGATATTCCACTGTGCCGGGTCGTAACGCTCTTTGATCACTTCATCCATCAGCTTTAGTGCGCTGGATACAATGGTGCCGCCGGTTTCCTGCGAATAGAAGAACTCCTGTTCATCGACCTCTTTTGCCTGAGTGTGGTGGCGGATGTAAACCACATCGACATTTTTGTAGGTGCGGCTGAGGAACAGGTAAAGCAGGATATAGAATCGCTTAGCCATATCCTTGGTGGCCTGGTCCATCGAACCGGAAACGTCCATCAGGCAGAACATTACCGCCTGGCTGGAAGGCTCAGGACGTTTTTCAAAGTTTTTGTAACGCAGGTCGAAAGTGTCGATAAACGGTACTCGTTTAATGCGGGCACGAAGGTCGGCGATTTCTTTACGCAGCCTTTCTTCTTCCAGCAACTGAGCGGGTTCCGCTTGCTGTACGGCTTCCAGAGAAGCTTCAAGCTCATGCAGCATTCTGCGTTTGCCTGCGGTCATCGCAGTACGGCGTGCCAGTGAGTTCTGTAACGAGCGCACCACGCTGATATTAGCCGGCACCCCGTTGGAGGTGTAGCCAGCGCGGTGGACTTTGTACTCATTCAGCTGGCGATGCTGGTTTTTTTTCAGGTTCGGCAGCGCCAGATCTTCAAACAGCAGGTCGAGATATTCGTCTTTCGAGATGTTGAAGACGAATTCATCCTGGCCTTCACCATCCTGACTGGCATTGCCCTGACCACTCCCGCCGCCGCCCTGAGGGCGTTCGACACGGTCATTCTGAACAAAGTGGTCGTTCCCAGGATGAACACGGTGGCGCTGGCCGCCGCGACCCTGATGGAAACTTGGTTCGTTGATATCATCAATGGGAATAGAGACAGATTCGCCGCTTTCAACGTCTGTTACCGAACGCTTATTAATGGCCTCGGAGATCGACTGTTTGATTTGCGACTTGTAACGGCGCAAGAAGCGCTGGCGATTCACCGCGCTCTTGTTTTTCCCGTTAAGACGCCGATCGATAAAATAGGCCATAACTCCCCCAAACAACGTTGCAAGCCGGGTCAGGTTTCCCTGACCCCTGTAGCACTTCTGAGGCTGGTATCAGGACGATTTTCTGACGCGCAGATACCATTCGCACAGCAAGCGGACCTGCTTGCGGGTATATCCTTTTTCCATCATACGGTCGACAAAGTCGTCGTGTTTTTTCTGCTCGTCGGTGGACGTTTTTGCATTGAACGAGATTACCGGCAGCAGCTCTTCGGTGTTCGAGAACATTTTCTTCTCGATTACCGTACGCAGCTTCTCGTAGCTGGTCCAGTTCGGATTGCGACCGCTGTTATGGGCTCGGGTACGCAGCACGAAGTTGACGATCTCATTACGGAAGTCTTTCGGATTACTGATCCCGGCAGGTTTCTCAATTTTTTCCAGCTCCGCATTCAGTGATTCACGGTCAAACAGCTGCCCGGTATCCGGATCGCGATATTCCTGATCCTGGATCCAGAAGTCAGCATAAGTGACGTAGCGGTCGAAGATATTTTGGCCGTATTCCGAATAGGACTCCAGATAAGCAGTCTGGATCTCTTTACCGATAAACTCGGCGTATTTCGGGATCAGATAGCCTTTCAGGTGCTCCAGATATTTCTCCGCCAGGTCCTGCGGGAACTGCTCACGCTCGATCTGTTGCTCCAGTACATAGAAGAGGTGCACCGGGTTGGCCGCCACTTCGGCGTGATCAAAGTTGAACACGCGGGAGAGGATCTTAAAGGCAAAACGGGTAGAAAGGCCGTTCATCCCTTCATCGACGCCTGCGTAATCACGATACTCCTGATAGGACTTGGCTTTCGGATCGGTATCCTTGAGGCTTTCCCCATCATAAACGCGCATTTTGGAGTAGGTGCTGGAGTTCTCAGGTTCTTTCAGACGCGAAAGAATAGAGAAGCGGGCCAGCGTTTCCAGCGTACCTGGTGCGCATGGCGCATGGGTCAACTCACTGTGATCGAGCAGCTTGTCGTAAATTTTAATTTCTTCAGACACGCGCAGGCAGTAAGGCACCTTAACGATATACACGCGGTCGAGGAACGCCTCGTTATTTTTGTTGTTACGGAAGGTGACCCACTCTGATTCGTTAGAGTGCGCCAGAATGATACCGTTGAACGGCAGGGCGGAGATACCTTCCGTACCGTTGTAGTTACCTTCCTGAGTGGCCGTAAGCAGGGGATGCAGCACTTTGATTGGTGCTTTAAACATCTCGACGAACTCCATGATCCCCTGGTTGGCCCGGCACAGTGCACCAGAGTAACCATAGGCATCAGGATCGTTCTGCGCGTGGTTTTCCAGCTTACGGATATCCACTTTACCCACCAGAGCAGAGATGTCCTGATTGTTTTCGTCACCAGGTTCTGTTTTGGCAATAGCCAGCTGTTCAAGGATGGATGGCCAGACCTTAACAACTTTGAAGCGGGAGATATCGCCGCCAAAGTCATGCAGCCTTTTCGCTGCCCACGGCGACATAATCGTGCCGAGATAGCGGCGCGGCACGCCATACTCTTTCTCAAGAATGTTAGCGTCTTCCTGCGGGTTAAACAGACACAGCGGATGGTCATTGACCGGGCTGCGCTCGCCGTCAGCGCTTAACACATAAATAGGCACGCGCTGCATCAGGGATTTCAGACGCTCAGCCAGAGAGGACTTACCACCACCGACCGGACCCAGCAGATAAAGGATCTGTTTCTTCTCCTCAAGGCCCTGCGCGGCGTGTTTCAGATAAGAGACGATCTGTTCAATCGCCTCTTCCATACCGTAAAATTCTTCAAAGGCTGGGTAACGCGCAATAACACGGTTGGAGAACAGTCGGGAAAGGCGAGGCTCCTGCGCAGTATCAACCATTACTGGCTCACCTATAGCCATTAACAGTCTCTCTGCCGCGTTGGCGTATGCACTGCGATCTTGCCGACAAACGGTAAGAAATTCCTGCAGTGTGAACTCTTCGTCCTTGGCAGCTTCATAACGCTGACGATAGTGATCGAATATATTCATAGCGATGCCCGTCCTTTCGTTTTTAGCACAGGTAACAGGAGCCTAATTGCGGTCAGCCCCTGAAGGAACTTATATGAGTAGAGCAACCCTTATGCCAACCTGACGTTTTTTTATCGGGATACACAAAACTTATGATTACTCTGCTCGTTAAAACTGACCTTCTTTCATTAAAGCGTAGTTGGCATTTAAGAAATTTCCTGAACCTCCCGCCTTTTTCAATGAAATTTCAATAACAAAGTCATTTAATGACCTGGCGATGGCCTTGGCTGATGCGGGCTGCGTGGAAATTGTAAATAAGCCAGTACAATCGCTGGGGCGCCGGGCGGTCTGAAAATTGATTCTGAGTGCTACAGACCGTGTAAACTTTTAATCAATGGCGTCCGGGCTGTTAAACTGCCTGACTTGATTGTTATATTTATGGAATGAATAAATTGTGAACTATTTCAAAGTTACTGCGCTCGCCGTGCTTTTACCGGCCTGTTTTTCTGCCACTTTGGCACATGCCAACCCTTTAACACTGGGTGCTTCCGTCATCTACAGCCAGAGTCCTTATAAAGGTGGCGAAGGGCGTTACTATCCGGTTCCGCTGATTAACTATGACGGTGACAGCTTCTATCTGCACAGTCTGCAGGCTGGCTACTATTTGTGGAAAGACCAGCAGGATCAGCTGTCGCTGACCATTCTGGGGTCGCCGCAGAACTTCAATACTGACGATACCAAAAATAAGCAGTTGAAAAAGCTGGATAATCGTCATATGACGCTGATGGGAGGTCTGGCATATCGCCACGTGGCTAACTGGGGCATCGTCAGGACCGTGCTGGCTGGGGATATGTTAGGCAACAGCGACGGCTATCAGTGGGATCTGGCCTATCTTTACCGCTTCCAGATGGGGGACTTCAGTCTGACGCCGGGTATCGGTGCGCTGTACAGCAGTTCAAACCAGAATGACTATTATTATGGTGTTTCCAAAGCGGAATCCCGTCGCAGCGGCCTTGGCAGCTATGAAGCGGATGACAGCTGGAATCCTTATCTGGAAATGACGGCCGCGTGGTCGATTAACCAGAACTGGAATGCCACGCTCTCAGGACGTTACACTCGACTGAGCAGCGAAGTGAAAAACAGCCCAATGGTTGATCGCGATTCCCAGGTCGCAGTGTGGACAGGAATCAGCTACACATTCTGATCTGCAATTACTGCACTAAAAAAGGGCGCTTTGCGCCCTTTTGCATGATTGTGGTGACCTGAAATGGTGCAGGAGAATGCAATTGTGAAATCGGTAGAATTTAGCGGTGGCAGCAGCCTGCCGGCAATCGGTCAGGGCACCTGGTATATGGGTGAAGATGTCAGCCAGCGTAAACAAGAGGTGGCGGCGTTGCAGTCAGGGCTGGATAAAGGGCTGAGGCTGATCGATACCGCTGAAATGTACGCAGATGGCGGTGCAGAAGAAGTGGTGGGCGAGGCGTTGCAGGGACGCAGAGACGATGCATGGCTGGTCTCGAAAGTTTACCCCTGGAATGCCGGAGCCGTGGATGCCGTGGAAGCCTGCGAACGCAGTTTGCGCCGTCTGAAAACTGATTACCTCGATCTTTATCTTCTGCACTGGCGTGGCAATGTGCCGCTGGAAGAAACCCTCAGTGCGATGGAAGCTCTGCAACAATCCGGCAAAATTCTGCGCTGGGGAGTCTCCAATTTTGACAGTGATGATATGGCAGAACTGCTTGCCGAAGAGGGCGGATATGCCTGTGCTGCCAATCAGGTGCTTTATCATCTGGCATCACGGGGAATCGAATACGATCTTCTGCCTGACTGCCAGCAGTTACAGATCCCGTTGATGGCCTACTGCCCGCTGGCTCAGGCTGGCCGGCTCCGGCGCGACCTGATGGAGAACTCGATCCTGCGGCAGGTTGCACAACAAAAGAGCATAAGCGTGGCGCAGCTGCTGCTGGCCTGGGTCATCCGTAAGGAAGGGGTCATCGCTATTCCAAAAGCCAGTTCGGTTCAGCATGTGGCAGAGAATGCTGCGGCGCTGGAGGTGGTGTTGAGCAGTGAAGACCTTGCGCTGATCAATCAGGCTTTCCCGCCGCCAGAACGCAAAATGCCGCTGGATGTGGTTTGAGATCGATAAATCATTAATGCAAGAACGCCCCGCGCTAAACCAGTCCGGAGCGTTGTTGTTGCATTGAGAATAAAGTCATTCTACTCCCCGGAAAAGCCGGAACGTGGAACAACTTACGCCTCGATAGGTGCCCGCCAGTCGTCAGCACCTGAAGTTCCTGCGGTGGTGTGTTCCCAGTTGATCTTACGATAAGCCAGAGAGACCCGAACCAGTTGCGTGAACTCCGCTTTTGCCGCATCCTGGCAGTGTGGCATCTTGCAATCGATGTCGATAATCGTGGCATCTTCTAATTTGGTGGTAAAAAAGTGCTCCTGTTTACCTTCAACCGAGGTGCGATACCACTTTAATTCCACCTCTGGCAACATTTCTCCGGACGCCAGGGCGTTATACAGCAAGGGGACAGCTTTATTATAGGCGACGGTAAAACGAAAGGGTTTATGTGCACGCTGACCTGAAGGCTGACCTGACTGTGGGTCTGTAGGTACAGTGACAATATGTTCAAATTCCTGCACGAGCATCTGATCTTCATGGCCCTCAACGTAAATGTTGCCCACTGATTCTGCGGTAAAAGCCCCTGAGGTGATATTCCCCTGAGTTTTGCCGGTAATGGCAATATAAGCTGGAGTTGGCATTTTAACTATCCTTGATTGTTTGCATCTTTCGACTATATGCGAGTCACCTCTGCTGTCCATTTAAGTCAGGTATGAGTGCAACTTGCTCCGTAACGACACTTTCAGGATGACTATAAGCACCCTCAGCGGCGGGAGCCAGGGCTATTCTGTAAGGACTATAACTCCCCCTGAACAGGCTTAGAGATAAATATTATAATTTTTGCGTAATTAGTGATTAATATTGGTTTTATGGTTAGCACATACTTTAACTGCAACACTTATTTCACGTTCTTAGAGAATTCAATAACGTAATTTTATGTTTTTAATGGAAAATTAAAATCATACTGTTATTTTAAATGTGATCATACTCAAATTGCCAACAGCATCACATTAACAGAATAAGATCGAAAAATTGAGGTCAGCATATAGACTTTCAGGGTAAAGATCGTAGACGATATCCGTAGATAACTGACGTGATATAGGAATTCTCTCAATCGATACGCTAATGATTAGCACTGTTAAGTATTTTTCATCTTCCGGATTATTTCGGAAAGCGAATGTCTTCAGAATTATAGTCTTCAACCTATCCGTTGGTCTGGTTCGGTTACCGTAGTGGACAGTTTTTTGAACTGAATATACCTGCTCCTCATTGTGGCTGGTGCCAGTTATGGCCTGTAATAAGGAAATTAGCTGACATCACTTTCGTGGCTAAAAGGACGTGTTATGAGTAAAAGTAAGCAAAGCAGTGTTGCTCCCAAGGAAAGAATAAATATCAAGTATGTTCCCAATACTGGCGATCAAGTTGCTGAAGTTGAATTACCTCTGAACTTACTGGTTGTAGGGGATTTGAAAGGCAAGCGGGAGGAGAGTTCGATTGAGGAGCGTCAGATTGTCTCTGTCAATAAGAATAATTTCAACGCAGTGATGAATGAAGCCAATATAAATCTGACATTTAACGTACCCAATCAGCTGGAAGGGAATGAGCAGAACGACATGCCTGTTACCTTGTCTTTTAATTCACTGGAAGATTTTTCGCCTGATAATGTGGCTAAAAAGGTCCCTGAACTCAAAAAAATCCTGGAATTGCGTGAAGCGCTAGTGGCTTTAAAAGGGCCATTAGGAAATATTCCTGCTTTCCGCTCTCGCCTGCAGGAACTGCTGGGTAATGAAGAGATGCGCGAACAGCTGTTGAAAGAATTGGATGTTATTAATCAAAAATAATCGAGCGGTAAACAAGGAGTCTTGCGTATGTCTTTACAAGAAGAAGATGCCGTTTTAACAGCAGGTACTGCCAGCCCAACGCTGCTGCTTGATGAAATTATGTCCCAGACGCGGATGATGCCGGGAAATGACGGTTATGATGTGGCAAAGCAGGGCGTTGCAGCTTTTATTGCCAGTATTCTGGACACCGGCGCTAACGAAGAGCCGATCAATAAACTGTTAGTTGACAGAATGATTATTGAGCTCGATAAAAAACTCAGTGCACAGATGGATGAAATCCTGCATGCCAGAGAGTTTCGGGAAATAGAATCATCGTGGCGCTCTCTTAAGCTGTTGGTTGATCGAACTGACTTTCGTGAAAATATCAAAATCAACATTATGCATGTCACTAAAGAAGAGTTACTGGAGGATTTTGAGTTCTCGCCGGAGATTATCCAGTCAGGTTTCTATAAGCATGTTTACTCTGCGGGCTATGGCCAGTTTGGCGGAGAGCCGACAGCTGCGATTATCGGCAACTATGCGTTCAATAACAGCACTCCGGATATGAAGTTGCTGCAGTATGTCAGTGCCGTTGGTGCAATGGCGCATGCGCCGTTCCTCTCCAGCGTTGCACCTGACTTTTTCGGTATCAGAAGCTTCACGGAACTGCCTGCCATCAAGGATCTTAAATCCGTCTTTGAAGGGCCTGCCCATACCAAATGGCGGGCACTGCGTGAGTCAGAGGACTCCCGCTATCTGGGCCTGACTACCCCACGTTTCCTGCTGCGCTTGCCTTATTCAACTGTCGAAAATCCGATTAAAAACTTCAATTATTATGAAGATGTCAGCAAGGAACATGAGCATTTTCTGTGGGGGAATACTGCGTTTTTGCTGGCCTCCTGCCTGACCGACAGCTTTGCTAAATATCGCTGGTGTCCTAACATCATCGGTCCGCAAAGTGGCGGTGCAGTTCACGATCTGCCGGTTCATCTTTATGAAGCCATGGGGCAGATTCAGGCCAAAATCCCGACTGAAGTGTTGATCACCGATCGCCGTGAATTTGAACTGGCAGAAGAGGGATTCATTACTCTTACCATGCGGAAAGGGAGCGATAACGCGGCTTTCTTCTCTGCTAATTCAGTTCAGAAACCGAAAATATTCCCCAATACTCGCGAGGGGAAAATGGCGGAGACCAATTATAAATTGGGAACGCAATTACCCTATATGTTCATCATCAATCGGCTGGCTCATTATATTAAAGTCCTGCAGCGTGAACAGATAGGCTCCTGGAAAGAGCGCCAGGATCTTGAACGTGAACTCAATATCTGGCTCAAACAATATATCGCCGATCAGGAAAATCCACCGACTGATGTGCGCAGCCGTCGCCCTCTGAGGTCCGCACAGA
This sequence comes from Erwinia sp. 009765445, assembly GCF_058137865.1. Taxonomy (NCBI): domain Bacteria; kingdom Pseudomonadati; phylum Pseudomonadota; class Gammaproteobacteria; order Enterobacterales; family Erwiniaceae; genus Erwinia; species Erwinia sp. 009765445. Next base: position 135,095 of record NZ_JBYUWC010000001.1, on the reverse strand, counting down.
TCCAGGTTATGGATGTAGAAGGCGATCCGGGTTGGTATCAGGTTGCGATGCAGGTGCGGCCACATTTTAAATATATGGGCGCCAGTTTTGAACTCTCGCTGGTTGGCCGTCTTGATAAGGAATAATACTCAATGGCTGCGCTGCTCAACTGGACGCGAGGGGATTCTGCCAGCTTATTTGAGCGGATCCAGGGGAAGGGCAGCAAGCCTTCCTCTGACAAACGGACGCATGCGCTTTTAAATTCAATTAAACAGCATCTTAACGAAGTGCTTAACTCACGTCCCGGTGCATGCCAGAGTGCGTTTAGCCTGGGAGTTATCGATCTGAATGACGCGACAGCAACAACCACTGATTTCAGGAAAAGCATTGAACAGGCTATCAAGGAGTGTATCGATAATTATGAGCCAAGGATTTCTCCCGTTGAAGTCCAGTCTTTAGCTAATGATAACGATCCACTGGTGTTAAGTTTTCATATCAGCGCTCAGGTTGATTTCGACAATATGGATGATATGGTCGAATTCAATATTCAGTTAGATAATAACCAGCGCTACTGCCTTAATCAGGATGCATAATGTCGTTCGAAAAGTATTTCAGGGATGAACTCGACTATTTGCGAAAATCTGGTCGTGAAGCTGCGGCCGAACGACCACATTTAGCCGCTTTTTTATCCGAGCAGGGTTCAGACCCGGATGTTGAAAGACTGCTGGAAGGTTTTGCGTTTCTGACTGGCAATCTGCGCGCGAAAATAGATGATCAGTTTCCCGAACTGACTCATGGTTTATTGACGATGCTATGGCCGAACTATCTCCGGCCTGTCCCCAGTATGACTATTATTGAATATACGCCAAATGACAGTGTGATAACGGAAGCGACGCTGATTGAGCGCGGCAAGCAGTTATTAAGCGTGGCTGTTAAGCCGGAGGCACAGAAAAATAATGAAACTTCTGCCGGGACGCAATGTATTTTTACCTTAAGCCGGGATGTCTGGTTGTTCCCGATGAGCATTGTCAATATTACCGTCAATAACAGTAACGAGCAGGGGATTCTAAGCCTGCATTTCAGAGCCGGTACCGATCTCAACCTGCAGGGCCTGAAGCTGGATAAGCTGCGGTTTTATCTTGGTGAGGATCAGTACTCCAGTACTCAGCTTTATTTCTGGATTAATCATTATTTTTCAACGGCTGAGATTGTTGTTAACGGGGTTACGTTGCCGATGCCGGATTTCGACTTTAATCCGGTGGGTTTTGAACGCGATGATGCACTGCTGCCTTACCCTAAAAATGCCTATATTGGCTATCGTATTCTGCAGGAGTATTTCTGTTTTTCTGAAGGCTTTCTGTTTTTTGATGTCAGTGGGGTTATCGATTTCCCTGCGCATCTGAATGCCAGGGAATTCACTATTAACCTTCATTTTTCCCGCTCACTCCCTGCCGATGTTAAAATCCGGCCGTCCACATTACGTCTCAACTGTGCGCCTGCGGTGAATCTGTTCCGGCACGACAGTGAAGCGATCGAGCTTGACGGTCGGAGAACGGAATATCCTCTGTGCGCCAGCTACACCGATCCGGACCGCTATGACATTTTCTCGGTGGATCGTGTCGACAGCTGGCTCAGTGAAGAGCAGACGCGCCAGGGACGTGCGCGGGGCGAGGAAAGAGTCTATGCCTCGTTCGAGAGCTTTCATCATCAGTTTGAAAATGCCCACGCGAGGAACACCCTTTATTACCGGTTACGGATCAGGAACGGGCTGTTCCGTAAAGGCTTCGAACATTTTATCTCCTTTGTCCGTGGCGATGAGTCAGCCCTGACGCTGGCGGAAGAAAATGTTTCGGTCAGCCTGACCTGCACTAACCGGGAATTACCCCTTTCTCTTCGCGTGGGGGATATCAGTCAGTTAACGAAAGACAGCCCTTCCTTTGCCACTTTTCGCAATATTACCCGACCTTCAGTGCCGCTCTATCCGGCACTGGATGGCAGCCTGCACTGGTCGCTGCTTTCTAATATGTCGCTGAACTATCTCTCCTTGCTGGATAAAGATGCGCTGAAGCAAATTTTGCAAACCTATGATTTCCCGGCCTTACACAATCGGCAGTCCGCCAGAGCATCGGAAAAAAAACTCGATGCGATCCAGCGTATTGAAACCCAACCTGTAGACAGGTTATTCCGCGGACTGCCGGTCAGGGGTTTACAAACCACTCTCTGGCTGGAGCAAACCGCTTTTGGCTCCGAGGGTGAGCTTTATCTCTTCAGCTCGGTACTGGCACGTTTCTTTGCTCTGTATGCCAGCGTAAACGCATTTCACCTTTTAAAAGTCATCAATCCCGACAATCAGGAATGTTACGAATGGCCGGTACAGATGGGGCAGCATGCATTGATGTAGAGGATGGTCAGGTGGCACCTAAAGAGCTGGTGCCGGATGTTTCACGATATCAATTTTTTCAGTTGGTTGAGCTACTCAATCAAATGGCGGTAGCGTGCCAGAATTCCGACGGTACGTCCGGATTAGCCAGGGAGGCCATCCGTTTCAAATCAACCGCCAGCCTGGCGTTCCCCTCCAGGGACGTTATTGCACTTCGGACTTCTGACAGCGGCCAGTTTGAACTGGAAGTCTCTTTTCTCGGGTTGCATGGTAGCCAGTCGCCACTGCCCGGTTATTACCTTGATTCGCTGGCCTGGGAAGATGCTCAGAATGAAAACCGTCTGACCGATTTCCTGAATGTCTTTAATCACCGGCTGATAACGCTGTTGCATCAAATCTGGCGTAAATATCGCTATTACATTTGTTTTGACGGTGCCGGTAATGATGTTTTCTCCCAGCGTATGTTCGCGCTGGTGGGATTAGGCAGCGAGGTTGTGCGGGACAAGTTGCAGATCAACCACTGCAAAATGCTGGCTTATGCCGGATTGCTGGCAAACCCTGGCAGGTCGCCTGAGGTGATTTGTAGCCTGGTTTCGCACTGTTTCAACTTACCTGATGTCACTCTGCATAACTGGCAGCTGCGTAAAGTCAAAATTGCGCCAGAGCAGCAGAACCGATTGGGCAGCAGAGCGAAGTATTCCGGCCGAAAATATCAGGAAAAAACGGTGCTGGGCGTGAATTTCTCCATCGGTTCGCAGGTTGCCGATCGCAGCGGCAAATTTTTACTGTGTATTAATCAGCTTACGCGGGAGCAATTTTTGTCATTTTTACCGGACGGCACCAACTATAAACCGCTGGTGATGTTTGTTGCTTTTATTATGCGCGATCAATTTGCATGGGATTTACGTCTGGGACTGGCAGAAAAGCAGGTTGAAGGCATGCTGCTGGGATCGCCAGAAAATACTCTTTTGGGTTGGACGAGCTTTCTCGGGCATCCGGAGCAAAAGGCATACGTCACCCTTAGCGTTATGGAATAACAAGGGAACCGGAACCATGGATAAACCTCAGCCCACGCTCTCTTTACGGGTAGTAAACAGCGATAAACTTGAAAGCGGTAAACAACCCTGCCGCTTGTTTAACGTCGACGGCGGAACCGTGGGCAGTAGCGGCAGCCATCACTGGTCAGTTCAGGATCAAAAAGGCAGCATAAGTCCTTCACTCTTTGCCATTGAATGGCGTGATGGTTCTTATTGTCTGCGTATATTAGAGGACTCCGTCACTGTCAATCACTCGTTATTGACAGTGAACTCTGCTCCGGTCCGCCTCCAGCAGGGGGATGAAATCGCGCTGGATCATCTGGTTATCCGCTGTCATCTCAATCGTTCAGCCCTGGAAGAAGTCGATCCGCTAACAGTCTCACCAGAGTCACTGGTTTCCAGCCACAGCAATCCACTGGATGCCATGATGGAAGCTGTGCCAGTGCAGCGATCTCACCATAGGCCGGAGGGCTATCTGGCCACCACCATTGCTGACAGTTTCAGCAACGATCCTTTACAGGCTCTGGAAACTGAAAGCCTGACGATGAGTGAATCGCTTGTCGCAACTTCTGCCGGTAAGCCTGCGCACCATGAGAGCTATTCCGTTCCGCTTTTTCCTTCCCCACTTTCTGATACTGCAAGGGACAGCACCATGGATCAGCCTTTTTTAGATTTGCCGCCAGCCAGTTTCTGCGCTGATGAAAAAGAGCCGACAGAGTTGGAAATGACGCAGCTTCATGTCGCGATCGCTCCGTTAATGCGTGGCGTTTCTGCCCAGCTGCCAATACGTAACAGTCTGGAAGCCAATGATTTGCTTGAAGAGATCGGCAAAACCTTAAAAGCGGCCCTCGAAGGTCTGTTGGCTTTACAGCGTAGCCAGCATGGTCTGCGGGATAAACATTTGCGGCCGATTGAAGACAATCCGCTGCGCCTGAATATGGATTATCACACCACGCTCAGCCTGCTGTTTGCCGATCAAAAAAGCCCGGTTCATCTTTCTGCCCCTGCGGCGGTTGCCGAGTGCCTGCATAACCTGCGGCTGCATCATCAGGCTAATCAGCAGGCTATTGCTCAGGCACTGGATACCATACTGGAAGCCTTTTCGCCGGATCGGCTGCTGACGCGGTTTGCGCAATATCTGCGCAGCAGTGAGCGTCAGTCAGGTGACGCAGCCTGGGCCTGGGAAATGTACAAAAACTACTATCAGGAACTCTCTTCAAGCCGCCAGCAAGGCTTCGAAAAATTGTTTGGTGAAGTGTATGAGCAGGCCTATGACCATGCGCTGCGGCAGGGGATGAAGGACAGTGAACAATGAGCAGCCGCAGAAGTCACCTGCTGATTGGCATGCTCTGTATGGTCTTCTCGCTGTCGGGTTGTTCAGTCTGGAAAGCCAGCAAAAAAATGGGGCAGGTGATGATGGATCCGGATATCCAGGTTGGACAGGCCTCCGATCAGCAATCAACGGTACGGCTGACACTGCTGGCCGATCCGGATATCAATCCTACTGAGGAAGGCGAAGCTGCCCCCATTGAAATTGCAGTTGTGTATCTGAGCGAAGACTCCAGATTACTGGCGGCTGATTATGACCAGCTCGAGAGTGAGAAGTTAGAAAAAACACTGGGTAAGAATTATATCGATCATCAGGATTACACCCTGTTACCCGACCAATATAAGCCGCTGTCGCCGATTGTACTTGAAGAGAAAAACCGTTATCTGGCGGTGATTGCCTGGTATGCCGATGCCAACAGAAGTGAATGGAAGAAGATCGTCAAAATCAAGGGGACTGGCTATCACTATGCCGTCCTGATCCACGTTAAATCCGGGGAAATAGACCTTAGGAAAGAGGAAGAGTAACCATGCCAACAAGGAACAGAGTGATCTGGCGCGAAGGTTTGTTCATCAAGCCGCAGCATTTCCAGCAGCAGCAAAGGCATAACGACTATCAACTGCATCGCCGGATTACCACGCTCCAGGATTACAGCTATGGCTTCAGCACGCTGGTCATTAATCAGGAGCTGTTGAAACTGGGACGAATAGGCCTGAGTTCGGCCAGTGGAACTCTGGCTGACGGAACGGTATTTGATATTCCCTTTCAGGATCGTGCACCCAGGCCTCTGGATGTTCTGAATTGCAATGATGCAGCCAGTCGGGAGATTTTTCTGGCCCTGCCGATGCAAACTGAGGCTGTTAATGAGATGGCTGATGCGCAGAGTCCTCTGGCGGGAACACTGCGATACTGCGAACAGGCTGATGACGTACGCGACTTGCATACCGATGGCGGAGATGTCAGCCAACTGCTGCTGGCACAGTTGGCGCCCCGGTTAATGCAGGGTTCTGAAGATCTCAGCGCCTGGACCGTACTGCCGCTCTGTCGCATCAAAGAAAAACGCCCCGACGGTTCATTAATCCTGGAGGAAGAGTTCATTCCAACCTGCACTGCAATCGGTGTGTCTGACCAGTTGAAGAGCTTTATGGACGAAGTGGAAGGCACGCTGGTGGAGCGGGCCCGGCTGCTGGCGAAGCGGATTGGTTCGCCGGGTCAACAGGGGATAGCCGACGTGGCAGAATTTATGATGCTGCAGGTATTTAACCGGGAACAGCCTGTGTACACCCATCTTGCTTATCAGGCGATTGTGCATCCCCGGGATTTTTATCGCCAGCTGGTGCAGACCTGCGGTGAGTTGCGTACTTTCACTGATGAGTCCCGTCTGGCGGGGATCTTCCCGGTGTATAACCATGACAATCTTACCGACAGTTTTCAGCCCCTGTTTTTGGCGATGCGACAGGCGTTGAGCACGGTTCTGACTCCCAGAGCGGTGTCGATTCAGTTGCATTTGCAGGCTCATGGCATTCGGGTGGCGACGATTAACGATCCCGACCTGTTGCGTAGTGCCGAATTCGTGCTGGCGGTCCGTGCGCAACTGCCTCAGGAACAGCTGCGTCGTCAGCTGGTACAGCAAATTAAAATCACTACCCTGGAGAAGATACGCGACCTTGTCAGCATCCAGTTACCAGGCGTACCGCTGGTTGCTCTTGCTGCCGCTCCACGTCAACTGCCTTACCACTCCGGTTATACCTATTTCAGACTGGATCGGCAAAGCCCAGCCTGGCAGGAAATCCAGCAAAGTAATGCCATCGCTTTCCACGTCTCGGGCGATTTTCCTGAACTGGATATGCAGTTCTGGGCGATCAGGAGCAGCTGATGAACAGAGAACTGAGTACCGACAGTCTGCTACCGGCAGAAGAACAAGTGGCTGACTACCGGCAATACCAGCTTCCGCTACGAGGCGAGAGCCTGAATGCGATGGTGGATGCTGCCACGCCATTACTAGGGATGGTGCTGCGTTTGAAGGATATGGAAAACCAGCCTTTGCCGGACCAGCTGTATCAACAGGTGGTGACAGACATTCGTGCTATTGAACAACTGTTGCAGACCAAAGGTTATGAGCCGGGCGCTATCGTCTCATTCCGTTATGTACTCTGTACATTCATTGATGAAACGGCTCTGGGGCATGGCTGGGATACGCAAAATGGCTGGGTGCAGCAATCCCTTTTGGTGCATTTTCATAATGAAACCTGGGGTGGAGAGAAAGTTTATGTCCTGCTGGAACGACTGATGGGAGAAGCCAGGCGCTACCAGGATTTGCTGGAATTTATTTATCTCTGTTTCTGCCTTGGCTATCGCGGCCGCTACAAAGTGACATTGCAACACAGTGATGAGTTCGGGCAACTGTTCCGGCGGTTGCACCATCAGTTACATCAGCTGCGGGGTGAAGCGCCAGCCACCGTATTGCACCAGAAACACGCTCAGTCAGGCGGCCGCTATTTACTGAAAAAACGCCTTAGCATCCGACAATTGCTGTGGAGCGGTTTCGCCCTGCTGGTGATGGTGTATCTGTTTTATGCCCTCCGTCTGCACAATCAGTCTCTCGATATTTTGCAGCAGCTAAACAATCTATTAAGCCAGGGAAGCTAAAAGATGATCCAGATTGACTTACCCGCGCTGGTAAATTGCCTCAATCCCATTGCGCGCCATGCGCTGGAATCGGCTGCGGCACGCTGTGTCAGCCAGCAGGAGGCTGAAATTACCGTCTCGCAGGTATTGCTGCAAATGAGCGCCACACCGTTGAGTGATGTCAGGTTGATTTTGAGCCAAAGCGGTGTGGAGGGGGAGGAACTGCGAGAATTACTCGATCAACGCATACCCAATCTGCAGCCTGTCACCCAGGCCTATCCCAGTTTTTCACCTTTACTGGTGGAGTGGTTGCAGGACAGCTGGCTGCTTGCTTCCACCGAGATGTCACACGATCGCCTGCGCAGCGGCGTCATGCTGCTCACTTTACTGTTAAGTCCTCTGCGCTACCTGACGCCAGCGGCAAGCCAGCTGCTCTCCGTGGTTAATCGCGAACTGCTGCGGCAGAATTTTGCAGACTGGACCGCAGCGTCAGCTGAAAATCCCCTGACAGAAAAGGGGACGGGGAAAACCGCGGTGACCAGCGGTGAAAATTTGCTGGCCCGCTATGCCAGCAATATGACTCTGCAGGCCCGTAGCGGAGGGCTGGATCCGGTTTTATGCCGTGATGAAGAGATCGACCTGATGATCGATATTCTCTGCCGTCGACGCAAAAATAATCCGATCGTGGTGGGTGAGGCTGGTGTAGGGAAAAGCGCGCTGATCGAAGGGCTGGCACTGCGCATCGTGGATAACCAGGTGCCGGAAAAACTGCGTGGCAGCGAGCTGATGACGCTGGATTTAGGTGCGTTGCAGGCTGGTGCGGCAGTGAAGGGTGAGTTTGAGAAACGCTTCAAGGCCATCATGGCGGAAATTACTGAGTCGCCGGTTCCCATTATTCTGTTTATTGATGAAGCGCATACGTTGATTGGTGCCGGAAATCAGCAGGGAGGACTGGATATTTCCAACCTGCTCAAACCTGCGCTGGCGCGGGGAGAGCTGAAAACGATTGCCGCCACAACCTGGAGTGAATACAAAAAGTATTTCGAGAAAGATGCCGCACTTTCACGTCGCTTCCAACGGGTAATGGTCTCTGAACCCAGCGTGAAAGAGGCGACGGTGATCCTGCGTGGGCTGCGTACTGTTTATGAGCAGGCGCACGGTGTGCTGATTGATGATGGGGCCTTGCAGGCCGCGGCCACTCTCAGCGGTCGTTATCTTTCCGGGCGCCAGCTACCGGACAAGGCGATTGATGTGCTGGATACGGCGGCGGCCAGGGTGGCCATCAATCTGAGCTCAGCTCCGCGCCAGATCTCTGCGCTAAAAACAGGACTGCATCAGCAGGCGATGGAAATTGAAATACTCGAACGGGAACAACGCCTTAATCTGAATCACCCGGACGAACGGCTGTCAGCATTGCGGCTGCAGCGCGCAGAGGCTGAACAGCAACTGGCCACGTTGCATGCCAGCTGGCAACAGCAGCAGCTACTGGTGCAGGAGATTGTGGCGCTACGTGCGATTTTACTGACTCAGGATGGAACGGCAACTGATGAGCAGGTGGCACGCCTGAGCAGGCTGGATGATGAGTTGCAGCAGTTGCAGCAGCACCAGACGCTGGTTTCTCCTCACGTCGACAAACAGCAGATAGCTGCAGTGATTGCCGAATGGACCGGCGTGCCGTTAAACCGTTTGAGCCAAAGTGAACTTGCCGTGGTGACTGAGCTGCCGTTTTTCCTTGAGCAGCAGATTAAAGGTCAGGAGACGGCAATCCGTTGTCTGCATCAACACATGCTGACTGCGCGAGCCGATTTACGGCGACCCGGGCGACCAATGGGTGCTTTTCTGCTGGTCGGGCCCAGCGGTGTGGGGAAAACGGAGACCGTTTTACAAATCGCCGAACTGTTATATGGCGGCCGCCAGTATCTCACGACCATCAATATGTCTGAGTTTCAGGAAAAACACACTGTCTCACGTCTGATCGGATCTCCGCCCGGCTATGTCGGATATGGTGAAGGAGGGGTGCTGACCGAGGCTATCCGCCAGAAACCGTACTCGGTAGTGCTGCTGGATGAGGTCGAAAAGGCCCATCCGGATGTGCTTAATCTTTTCTATCAGGCTTTTGATAAAGGTGAGTTGGCTGATGGTGAAGGCCGGATCATAGACTGCAAAAATATCGTGTTTTTCCTCACATCCAACCTCGGCTATCAGACGATTGTCGAACATGCCGGAGAGCCGGAACAGCTTACCGGGCTGCTTTATCCGGAGTTGGCCGCTTTCTTCAAACCTGCGCTACTGGCCCGGATGGAAGTGGTGCCTTATCTGCCGCTTAACAGAAAAACGCTGCAAACCATTATCTTCAGCAAACTCAAGCGGCTGGATGATCTCCTCAGCCAGCGCTTCAGCGCCGAAGTGGAGATAGCGCCGGAAGTGAATGAGGAAATCCTGCAGCGGGCCACCCGTGCTGAAAATGGCGCGCGGATGCTCGAATCGATTATCGATGGGGCACTATTACCGCCGGTTTCCTTACTGTTGCTGCAAAAAATAGCGGCGGGAAAAGCCGTCAGCCACATCCGGCTTGCGGTGGAAGGAAGCGCCTTTACCGCTCAGGTTGAGGAGACGCTATGCGGCAACGACTGAAAAGCATGCTGTCACTGCTGGAAAATGATTCTGTCGGGCAACTGGTCCTTGATTTTCTGGCGGTAAATCACCAGCGGCAACGGTTCAGTGCCCTGATCGTGGGGTTGTTCAATGCCAGTGAAGGGCATCTCGACTGCTTTCGGCAGCCCGATGCCAACCTGCCAGCCATTGAGAAGCTGAATGCCAATATCGAAGACAGCAATCATCCACTGGTGCAGGTGCTGCGTAAGGGCTTACCCGAATTGTGGATCTCCCTGTCTCAGGGAGTGCGCATTGAAGATGAGGCTTTTCGCGGGCTGGTTCAGGGACTGCCTGTTGACTGTGGTCTTTATGCTTTGCCGTTGTTCGATGTACAGGGTAGTGCCTGCGGCGTCATTGCCGTTTTTGCCGGTGATATCCAACGTTATGCGGATACGAAAGGCATGTTTGGCGTTTACTGCCAGGTCTTTCAGCATCGTCTCAATAAACTTCAGGAGCTGGATCACCTGCGGGCACAGCTAAGCCAAATTCGTTCGGTGATTGAAGCGCAACAGCAGCGAGAGAAGCAGCTGGATGAATTGCTGATGACGCTCAGCACCGCTGATGCCCGCGCAGCGCCGGGATTATCCCAGGATTACAGTAAAATTGAGGATCTGGGAGAGGCGATTGAGGACTTCGAATATGCTGTACTGCTCCAGCGTCAGCGCCTTTATGGTAACGACAAGAAACGCATCGCCGAAAGCCTGGGGATTTCGGTGCGAACCCTGCTATATCGTTTTGCGAAATACAGGTGCAGCCTATGAATATCTGGCTTGTCATTGGCACGCTGTTGCTTTCGCCGGGGGATTTTTCCTGGCTGAAGTCATTCACTGTACCACCGGCAAATGGGGAGCTGAATCAGCTGGCACGGGTCATGCTATGCCGTGCAGAGAATTCACCTCTGGTGCGGCTGGAATGCTACGACAACGCTCTGTTGCCGGATAGCGGAACCCGGCCGGAGTCGAGAGTTGCTGGTCCAGCCTGGCAAAGAGCGATGAATCAGGAGCAGGGACGTAATGATCACTCGACGATATTCCTGATTACTGCCGGAGAAGGACCGAACCCGGTGGTGGCGGTGACTACTCCTGCTCTGGGAGTGCCGCCGCCGCGACCGGTGTTGATGTTGAGCTGTATCGACAATATTACCCGCCTGCAGATTGCGCTGGCTGCTCCGCAGAAAGAGGGCGTTGTGACGTTAAGCGCAGATGAAGATCGGTTTAGCGTGCAGTGGTTCCTGCGTGAAAATGGTTATTTACTGGAGTCCAGCCGTGGACTGGCAGGAATTGACGAAATAAAGCGGTTGATACCCGCCAGAACGCTGGAAATTGAAGGGACGGGGAGTGGTTTTCCTCACCTGACATTTAACATTTCACAACTGGCGCAGGCATTAAAACCGCTGCGTGCCGCTTGCCACTGGTGAAGACAATGGATATCACTTCACAACATCCCTGGCAGTCACTGTTGCTGGCGCAATTAACGGCGGAACAAACCCGGCAGCCGCTGGCTGATAACGATCCACAATGGGAATATCTCGACGGTCAGATGGTCAAATTAGGTTCACTGACCCACGCCACGCTGGATATCCCCGATTTGCAGCAAAGAACGCTGAAGTTGCTGGCAGAGAAAAGTAAGGATGTTCGTTTGCTGACGCATCTGTTGCGTACTTTGCAACATGCGGGGAAGCCAGATGAACTACTCCTTGCCGTAGAGCTGCTGACCAGTTATATCCGGAACTTCTGGACTGACGCCTGGCCACAAAATCCATTGCAGAAACGGCGGTTTGCCCAACAAATCCTCAAACGTTTTGCTCTTGCCAGCGGCAGTTTTTCTCAGACAGCCAGTGATGAGCAGCGCGAGACTATGCAGGGATTGCTGGCGCATCTGGCTCAGGTCTGGCACAGCACCGAAGCTGAGCTGGCTAAAGAGGTGGACGGTTTGCGGAGTCGATATGCCGGGCAACCCGAGCCCGTGCTTGAGATTGCGACCGCCGGGGAAGCCAGCCTGCTGGTCAGCACTGTGCCAGGTTCAATTTCGGAGTCTGCTCCCCTGGCTGAACTGAAGCTTGATCATTCCAGCGATAAAGCCTGGCGGCAGACGCTGTTAAAAATGGCCGATCTGATTAGTGAGCAGCAACCTCAGGCTGCAATGGGTTTTCGCCTGCGTCGTTATGCCATCTGGGGGAGTTTAATCGCCCCTCCTGTGGCACAGGTCGATGGCCGAACGCCATTAGCAGCGGTCTCCGCAGACCGTACGGCAGAGTATCAGGCGAGGATGGCTACAGCTGACATGGCTTTGTGGCAGCAGGTGGAACAAAGCCTGACTCTGGCACCATATTGGTTTGACGGACATCTGCTTTCCGCGCAAATCGCCCTCAGGTTGGGTCATGAAAATATCGCCCGGGCAATCCGCGATGAACTCAACGATTTTTTAACGCGCTTACCGGCTTTGAAAAAGCTCTTTTTTAGCAATATGACGCCATTTCTTTCGGCTGAGTCCAGCGACTGGTTAAGACAGGAGACCAGGGGGCAGGGAAGCAGTAATACCATTGAACAGGATGAAATCAGGGAATGCTATCAACAGCAAGGACTGGAAGCCGCGTTGCAGCTGCTGGAGCGGCAATCCAGCCAATACCAACCCAGGGATCGTTTCTACCACCAACTGCAAAGTGCGCAACTGCTCGAAACAGCAGGTTTAACGACGCTGGCGCAGCAGCAATACCACAGCTTGTTACAGATCGCTCAGCAATTGCAGCTAAGCGCATGGGAACCCACGTTAACAGCACTGCTGGAAGAGAAGCGGCAGCTGCACAAACTGTGATCGCCAGGGAAGGGAACAGGAGCATTACCGCATGAAACTGCCGTCTTTTATTCGCTTTGCGAAACCCGCTATTCCACGCTTTAAGGCCTCTGTGCCGGTGATTATCGCGCTGCTCGCCTGCGCAGGTTTATTCTTGGTCTGGGTATACGGGCCGGGATGGCAGGTGCGGGACAGCCATCCGCTGGCGACATTAATCAGCCGCTGGCTGGTGACCGCTATTGTTGTGCTGCTGGCAATATGCTGGTTGACGCTGAAGGCGATCAGACGTGTACAACATCTGGAGCATCTGCAGCTACAGGCAAACTCAAAGGTTGAGGATCCGCTACTGGTGGACATCGAGCGGCAGGATCGCTATCTCGACGTCTGGCTTCAGCAGCTGCAAAAGCACCTTAACAGGACGGCGTATTTGTATTGCCTGCCCTGGTACATGCTGGTGGGGGCGGAGAAAAGCGGCAAAAGTACGCTGATCAAAGAAGGTGTGAAGCTCAGTGAGATTGCGGGGCCTGAACAGAGCTACAGGGAAGACGCAGCCGAAGTCCGTGTCCACTGCTGGTTGGGTGAGAAGGCGGTGATTATCGATCCTGCGGGCGAATTGATTGAGCAACCATTGTGCCCTGGTGCCGGTAAAGCCGCGCTTAACGGCCGGCTATGGCAGGGCTTGCTGGCATGGCTGGTTGAACATCGCCAGCGCCAGCCGCTTAACGGGCTGATCCTCACAGTTGATTTTCATCAGTTACTGACGGCGAATAAAATTCAGCGGGAAAATTATGTTTCCTGCATTCATCAGCGTTTACAGGATGTGCGGCTGACCCTGCACAGTCAGTTGCCGTTATATGTCGTGTTGACGAAGCTGGATTTGCTGTATGGATTCGGTGCGATGTATCAGACGCTGGATAAAACGCAGCGTGAGGAGATTTTAGGGGTGACTTTCAGCCCCGGCGTGGCAGACGGCTGGCGTCAGGAGTTACAGCAGTTCTGGCAGCAATGGATCGCGCAGCTGAACGGTGCAATGCCGGATATGATGCTCAGTAGCGTTGAAGCTGGACAGCGCAGCCAGCTGTTTAGTTTCACCCGTCAGATGCAGGGAGCACAGGATTACGTGGTTCAGTTGCTGGAGGGGATCCTGTATAGCGGTGAGCACGTGCAGCCATTATTGCGCGGGGTTTATCTTACCTCATCACAACAGAGCGGTCAGATGGATGATGTTTTTACCCAGTCAGCCGCCGTGCAATATCACCTTGCGCCGCAGGCGTTCCCCACCTGGCCTGCCGCACAAATGACCCCTTATTTTACCCGGGACCTGTTTAATCAGGTCCTGCTGGCCGAGCCGAATCTGGCGAGTGAAAATACAGTCTGGCAGGCTGTTGCCCTCAGGCGGATGAACATTATTGCTGGCGCGGGCGGCCTGGTTGCGTTGATGCTATGGAGCTGCTGGCATTATTACTATCAGATTAACTTTCGTGCCGGAGAAGAGGTCCTCACGCAGGCTAAAACGTTCCTTGCCATTCCGATCCCGGACGGTGATGACCGCTATGGAAATCTGCAGCTGCCTTTGCTGAATCCTATCCGTGACGCCACGCTGGCATACGGTAATTATCATGACAAAAATATCTTTTTTGCTGATATGGGGTTGTATCAGGGCAATAATATCGGCCCCTATGTTGAGGGCACTTACCTGCAGTTGTTGCAGCAACGTTTTGTTCCAACGTTAATGAGCGGTTTGCTGCAACAGTTGAATGCGGCACCGGCAGGCAGTGAGGATAAGCTCGAAATTCTGCGGGTGATGCGAATGCTGGAAGATGGCAGCGGCCGCAATATCGCGCTGGTTGAGCAATATATGAGGGATCGCTGGAGCCAGCAATTTACCGGGCAACGAGAACTGCAGCAGCAGCTGATGAGCCACCTCGACTATGCACTCAACCATACAGACTGGCATGCCGCCCGTGAAAGAGGCGATCAATTTGCTATCAGAAGTTTTGTGCCTTATCTCCAGCCAATACAGAGCGCGCAGCGTGAGTTAAGTAAACTGTCTATTTATCAGCGGGTCTATCAGAACCTGCGAATTAAGGCGCAGGATGTGTTGCCACCGTCTCTGAACCTGCGCGATCAGATTGGCGCCAGCTTTGATGAGGTATTTATCTCCGGTAACGATCGGCTGCTGACCATCCCGCAGTTACTGACGGTAAATGGTTTAAAAAATTACTTCGCGAAACAGAACGATCAGTTGGTAGATCTGACGGTCATGGACAGTTGGGTACTCAATCTCACCAGCAATGTCGAATATAGCGAGGCAGACCGAAAAGAAATTCAGCGCAAGGTAACTGAATTGTATCTCGGCGACTATACCGCCACCTGGCGGGCAGCGATGAATAATCTTTCAGTCAGTGAACTAAACGATCTGCCGCAGGCGATCGGGGCCATCGAGCAGGTGATTAGCGGTGAGCAACCCTTCCGCCGGGCGTTACAGACATTGAGTGATAACACTCTGGTCCCGGCTTTGCCTGAGGCACTGGCAGGCAAACAGCTTCAGGAGGCAGTGCAGAAGCCAGATTACCAGTTGCTGGCTCGTATCCATCGTGAATTTGCGCCGGAAACATCTGTGTTGGTGGAAAACGGTGATAAAGGCAGCATTATCCAGAGTGTCTATCAAAAACTGACCGCGCTACACCGCTATCTGTTAGCGATTCAGAATTCGCCAGTACCCGGCAAAGCGGCGATGAAGGCGGTTCATTTACGCCTTGATCAGAATAACAGCGACCCGATTTTTGAAGTTCAGCAGCAGGCAAAAAATCTGCCAGAACCGCTGAATCGCTGGGTGGGGGAACTGGCTGAACAGGCCTGGCGTGTGGTGATGATGGAGGCTATTCAGTCGCTGGAGGTGGAGTGGAATGATACGGTGTTCAGGCAGTACCAAACCTATCTGGCTGGACGTTATCCCTTTGATCCGAAAGCTAAACAGGATGTACCGCTGAGCGAATTCGAACGATTCTTCGGTCCTGAGGGAACGCTCGCCACCTTCTACAAGCAAAACCTCAGACCATTCGTGGAAAATAATCTCAGCAGTGGTAACGACGGGCAATTGTTGATTCGCCCGGATGTGTTGCAGCAGCTGACGCTGGCCCGGAAGATCCGTGACACGTTCTTCTCCGGGCAAAACGGACTGGGAACCCAGTTCGCCATAGAACCGGTTACGCTGAGTGGCAACAAACGTCGTAGCGTGCTGAACCTGGACGGCCAGTTGCTGGATTATGCACATGGTCGCAGTAGCGTGGTGCATCTGGTCTGGCCAAATTCGATGCGTACGGGAGTGGAAAGTAAAGTGACGCTGATCCCGGACGAAAGCAACAAATCACCGCGTTCGATCAGCTTCACCGGTCCCTGGGCTCAGCTGCGTCTGATTAACGCCGGTGAGCTGACCAACGTGGGAACAAACTCATTCGATGTCCGTTTCAAAGTTGAGGGTGGGGAGATGACCTATCGCATCCATGTGGACGAGTCTGATAACCCCTTTGCCGGTGGGTTGTTCAGTCAATTTTCTCTGCCGGAGACGTTGTATTAATTCCAGTAACGGCTGAACCGGATATATTTCTGGTTAATGGATATTAGCACTGCGTGAATTATCAGATGGGTAATAAGGAAAGTCCCGTTTGGATAAATCTTTACGGGCACATTCTGTTTGCTGTTATCAATTTCAAGTGCAAGGAGAATAGCATGTCAAATGTCATATATTTAACAGTAAAAGGAAAAAGTCAGGGGCTGATATCCTCCGGTTGCTCAACTTATGATTCTGTTGGGAATAAATATCAGTCAGGGCATGAAAATGAGATATTGGTTTACTCTTTTGAACATGACCTGACTCGCGAACAAAATGTTAGTCATCATCCCGTAAAGTTTATAAAAGCTATTGATAAATCTTCACCTTTGTTTGGTATGGCTATATCAAACAACGAGCTATTAGAATGTAATTTTGATTTTTACAGAACCGCGCGTGATGGGGGGCTTGAAAAATATTACAGCATTGAACTTACCGACGCGGTCATTAACAATGTTGCCAGTGTTTATCCAAATTCACTCACCCATAATGAACAACAGCCTTATGAGACTGTCTCGGTAAAATACAAAAGCATCACCTGGAAACATCATGTTGCCGGAACATCAGGCTACAGTATCTGGGATGAAAGAATTTATTAATTCGGAACTTGAATAAGCGGTAGTTATTATCGGGAGGGTCTTAAGGATGAGCACATATGAATAAAATCTCACAACATATCATCATCAAAACGGGTCAGGACCCCCGTGACTGCCCTGAATTCAATGCAATTCGTGAAGAAATTAATAAAATTAACCATCCTTCGCGGCCAGAAGTGAACTGGAGTCGGATTGAAACACTGGCCATACAATTATTCGCGTCCAATGGTGTGGATCTGCAAACCGCAGTCTATTACACCCTGGCACGTACCCATAAGGATGGGCAGGCAGGTTTCACCGAAGGGTGCGAGCTGCTGGCTGGCATGGTAGTCAGCCAGTGGGAGCAGCTTTGGCCGCAACAACAGGCTGCACGTACAGAGATCCTGCAGTGGTTCAATAACCGGGTAAGCACACAGTTACGTCAGCACCCTTCCGGAAGGGATGATTTGCGGCTGGTGTATCGCGCAGAGCGGGCGCTACAGCTACTTTGCGATAAGTTGCAGCAGGTTGAGCTTAAACGTGTTCCGCGCATCGAAAACCTGCTTTGCCTGATGCAGAACACGGTAAAACGGCTGGAAGCGGAAAGGACGCTTTCGCCTGTAAAGACTGCAACGCCGTTGATCCCCTCAATGGTGTATTTAGCGACTCCAGCACCGGAATCTGAAGATCTTTCTTCTCCCGAAGCCGGATATGAAGCGTCACAATCGCCGCCACTTCACGTCGCGCAGGTTGCGAGTGCCCCAGTGGTCGGGCGCTTTGCCACTCTCTGGGGGCTTGGCTACGGCGTTCTCTGTAGCTTGCTGATTGCATTGAGCGTTTATGTATTTCAAATCAGACCATTACAACAGCAGCTGCTGTCGATGTCTTCGCTGCCTGAAGGGGCTGCGATGCTGTGGCTTAACAATCCGCAGGTGGCTACCTATGGTCAGCAACTCAATAACCTGGAAAAGATATCCCCTCTGGCTGGATTAAAGATGGCGGATACCAGCGTGGAAACAGCCCGGCGTCTTTGGCCGACAGATCCGATACAGATTGCGGAAAGTCAGCGCTGGGAGCGTCTGTTGCAAGCCCGTAACGGCAAGGTTATTGCCGACAGCAGCTATTTCCGTCTGCAGCAGCAACTCCAGGCCCTGTCGGAAAAATTACTGGAACAGGAGAAGGCGCGCGGCAGCCTGACTATTTCGTGGCTAAAGACAGCAGTTTATCAGATGCAGACCGGACTAAATCGTGAAGTTCCACTGGAAGAGTTGCTGCGCCAGCTGTCAGTTGCAACCGAACAGCGGCAGCCAGCTTCACCCCTGCTGATCGGGCAGATAGAGGACCGTTGGAATGCATTACTCAGCCGTTATCACCAATTAACCAGGCAGGACCAGACTGCTCGTTAACGTCCAGGAAGGAGAAAAATATGTTTACTGACGATAAAAAAGCCAGCGATCAAGCTGGCTCAGCACCGAAGAATATTATGTCTTCTGCTAAATCTTCAGAGATGGGTGGCGGGCAAATAGCTGCTCTGGCAACCAGTCAGGCCGCCGCTAAGCACCGGGGCTTAAAATTCACGCTTACTTCGTCCGGTGTTTCGCCGGAGACATTCGTAGTGGTGGACTTTGCGCTGACGGAAACACTCTCTTCACCATTTGAGTTAAGTGTTGGACTGGCCAGCGCAGATCCGGCCGTCGATTTTGCGGCAGTATTGGATAAAGATGCGACCTTATATATCTGGCGGGATTGTGTGCTGCAACGCAATATCACCGGCATGGTCTCCAGTTTTGAACAGGGAGATACCGGTTTTCATCAAACCCGCTACAGCATGGTGATCCGTCCGGCGCTCTGGCGTACCACACTGCGGCGCAATTCGCGCATCTTCCAGCAGGAGTCTGTTGAAAGCATTATCACCACCTTGCTGAAAGAAAATGGTATTAATGATTTCGCCTTCGGATTTCGTAATCCACATCCTGCGCGTGAATTTTGCGTGCAATATCAGGAGTCGGATTTTGATTTTATTCAGCGGCTGACGGCTGAGGAAGGCATCTTTTATTACTTCGAATTCACTATGGGCAAGAACACCATTGTCTATGCCGATGATGTGGGTTCGCTGCCGAAAGGGGCCACATTACCCTATAACCCGAATGTCGCCGCTCAGGCGCAGGAGTTGTGTGTAACCACTTTCACCCGCAGCGCACAGGTGCGGACAGCATCAGTACAGCTGAAAGATTACACCTTTAAAAATCCCAACTGGCAGGCCGCCTTCAGCAAACAATCCGGGGAATTACAAAATCAGCGTGCTGACTATGAGCACTTTGATTTTCCGGGCCGTTTTAAAGATGAACAGCACGGACAGGATTTCACCCGTTACCGGCTGGAAGCTCTGCGCAATGACGCCAATCTTGGTCAGGGACAGAGTAATGACTTTACTCTGCAACCTGGAGTGTTATTCCGTCTGAGCAACCATCCCAGAAACGATCTGAACCACCTCTGGCAGGTCATGAGTGTGGAGCACAGCGGTAAGCAGCCTCAGGCGCTTGAGCAGGAATCTGGCGAGCAGGGAACGGTGCTATACAACCACTTCACCTTTATTCCGCCTAATCAAACCTGGCGTCCTGCGCCGATGAACAAACCGGCAATGGATGGCCCGCAGATTGCCATGGTGGTGGGACCGCCAGGAGAAGAAATCTACTGTGACGAGTTCGGCCGCATCCGACTGCAGTTCCTGTGGGATCGCTACGGGCAGAGCAACGATAACAGCTCATGCTGGATCCGCGTAACACAGCCCTGGGCCGGCCAGGGTTGGGGAATGCTGGCTATTCCACGCATCGGTCAGGAAGTGGTGGTGGATTTCCTTCATGGCGATCCCGATCAGCCTATTGTTACCGGCCGGACTTATCATGCGAATAATATTCCGCCGGGGTCACTGCCGGGAAGTAAAACCCAGATGGCGTTGCAATCAAAAACACATAAAGGCGATGGTTATAACGAATTGAAATTCGAGGACGCAAAAGGTAAAGAAGAGTTATCGATGCATGCTCAAAAAGATATGAATACTAAAGTCAATAACGATCGAGGAACGAATGTTGGCAATAATCACAGTGAAAATGTAGGAAATGATCAAACTCAGTCAATAGGTAACGACCAGATAATTTCCGTTGCCAACGATCAAAAACAGACCATTAGTAATAACCAGCTTGAGAAAATTGGCAATGATCAGACGCTGGAAGTAACAAACGACCGGTTAGTGACCGTGTCAAAAAATCACTATGAAAGGGTTAAAGAAGATCAGACGGTTGAGATAAGTAAGAACCAGACAGTCACAGTTAAAGAAGACCAATCGACCACCATTAAGGGCGGTCAGATAACAGATATAACAAAGTTCCGGCAGACGACAGTTAAGGACAGTGATGTACTGACAGTAACAAATGATATTCAAATTATCTCAGAATCCGGCAATGTCGTCATCTCAACTGGAGGTGGTGCTTCAATTACTCTGTGTTCAGGTGGTGAGGTGATAATCAAAGGTAAGGCAATTCAGGTAGAAAGTGCAGCGCAAGTTTTTGTTAAAGGCGAGCCTATTCAGTTAAATGAATGAGATACGGGGTTATTAATCATGAAAATGTATCACACAGAAGAAGGGAGTTTTGAAATCTCTGAAAGTTTCCATGACAGAACCGTTAACTGTTTTGTTCTTGGAGAAACTGGTAGAAGTCAGTTTAATCTCAGTATTTCACGTGATATTCCTTTGCAAGGTGAGCAGGTCGGTGATTACGTTGAGAGGCAGTTAAAAATTTTAAAAAAAAATATTAACAAATATAAATTGATACAAAAGAAAGAAAGCCAGTTAGGTGGGAAATATGATGGGGTTGAAATCTACGGCACATGGAAGGAAAAGAAACAGAACATCTTTCAGCGTCAGGCCGCATTTTTAATCACGCAAAATAAGATTTTGATATTTAGCGCAACATCGGAGAAGGACTTTGCTGAACGGGAATTCAATTACTGGCAGAAGTGGTTGAACAGTTTTCGCTGAAAGCGGTGTCCATGGCAATGACAGATTTTAAGGGAGTAAATTATGGCTGAAGCAGCTGCGAGAGCAGGGGACAATATTCATCATACCAGTGCCCTTGCCGGATTCATTGTTGGTTCAATTATTGGAGCGGCACTGATTGCTTCCGTCGCGTTTGCTACTTTTACATGTGGATTTGGAGCTGCATTGCTTGCCGGAATGTTCGCTGGTTTTGCAGCTAATGGTATCCGCGATTTGGCCGAAAGGGTCGGTAGTAAGTGCAAATCAACAACGGGAAAAATATTGCAGGTTGGTTGTTCAAACAATGTTTTTATTAATGGAAGACAGGCAGCAAAGGCGATAGTCTCTAACGCTGAATGCGCAAAGGATATGCCTATGGCGCCTGTAGCAGAAGGATCTTCCAATGTTTTTATCAACCAGAATGCTGCTGCACGCAAGAATGATAAGATACAATGTGGCGCAACCATCAGTGAAGGCTCCGATAATGTGATTATCGGTGGCGGTAAAGTTCAGTATCTACCGGTAAAAGATGAAGTACCTGACTGGGTTAGAAAAGCTTCGGATATATTATTTGTCGTTGCCGGCATAGCAGGAGGAGCTGCTGGTGCCTTTCAAAAGGCAGGTGGAGTGTTAAGTAAATGTGCACTTAAATTTGTTGCTGGTTTTGTCGCCGGAGAAGTTGCATCAAATTATATTTCGGATAAGGCAATGGAATATATTGGTGGGTTATTTGGAAATCCTGTTGATGTGACTAATGGTCAGAAAGTTTTGTTTGATGAACGGGAGTTGGATTTTATCATATCTGCAAGGCTTCCCATTTACTGGCAACGATATTATTCCAGTGAGCTGAATGAAGGTGTTCTGGGGAAAGGATGGCGTCTGGATTTTGAGGTTTCTCTGCGGCGTAATGGAGAAGAACTTATACATACTGGCAGAACCGGTCAACAAACGGTTTTTCCCCGTCTGGGTACGGGAGAGTATTCGTATTGTTCTGAATCCCAGATTTACTTTTATTGCATGACAGATGGGCGCCACGTTGTACGTACCCTTGATGATATTTACTACGTTTATCCTGAATTTAAAGACCGTGATGTTGTAGGTCCAGAACATATCGAAGACTCAGATCATAACTTTATTCGCTTTCATTATGATGAACAGAATGCGGAAAAACTGGTTGGGATCAGTGACAGCCAGGACCACAAATTGATTTGCAATTGGCATCCCACGCTGGCACGTCTGATTTCAGTTGAGCAATTAAAGAAAAATGGAACCAGACAAGTCATGGTCAGATATGACTACGACGAAAAAGGCAATTTGTCTGCCGTTTATGACACTGCTGGCACGCGGACACGTCGCTTTGTTTACAACGAAAATGCTCTGATGACTGAGCAAACTGATGTTAACGGGATGCAGTGTTTTTACCGTTGGCACTTGGTTGAGAAAGAGAAATGGTGTGTAGCGGAAAGCCGTAATAGCGAGGGGGAGCAAGCCCACTACAGTTATGATTTCACTAAACGGCAAAGCAGTGTCATTGATGAGCGGGGGCTGAGGGCTACCTGGGCATTTAATGAGAAACAGCAGGTTACGTTTTTTGAGGACTTCAGTCAGGATATTTATCGAGTGGAGTATAACTCAGAAGGAATGCCCGTCCTGTTTCATCTTCCCGGAGAGCGAAGAATCACAATTGAACGTGATGGACTGAATCGTATTATTGAAGAAACTGATCCGCTTGGTCGCATGACCAGCACAGACTACTATCTCAATACACTTAAAGTGGTACGCAAAGTGTTTCCTGATGGCAGTATCTGGCAGGCTGACTATGATGAAAAAGGACACTTGCTGATAGCCACCGATCCACTTAAACATCAGACGAAGTACAGCTATGATAAAACAGGATTACCCATTCAGATCGTTGATGCGAAGGGAGGAAAAAAAGAGCTGAAATGGGATGAGAATGCAAATTTACTGCAATACACGGATTGCTCAGGAAAATCTATCTATTACGCCTGGGATGAAAGCGGAAGTTTAATCAGTACGACCAACATGCATGGTGAGGTAACGCAATTTATTTATAATAAACTACAGGAGCTGAAAGCTGTTCACTATCCGGATAACAGTAGCGAGCATTTTACTTATTTCCCATCAGGTCTATTAAGATGTCATACCGATACAGCGGGGAAAAAACGTGAGTGGCGCTATAATCGTCGGGGACAGCCTGTGCAATATACTGACCGGCTCAATCGTCAGCTGCACTATTGGTATGATGCGCGGGGACATTTATACCGGTTAATGAATGGTAATGGTGGTGAATATAAGTTTAGTTATGATGTAAACGGCAGTCTGGTGGAGGAGTTGCGGCCTGATAAAACCCGCCACTTGATTGAATATGATACTTCCGGATATCCGGTAAGGGAGAGATGGCTGGGATGCGGACACACGGAAAGAAACACTGTCTCGCGTGAGTTTGACTGTCAGTATGATAAGGGGGGCCGGATGATTGCCAGGGGCAATGGTACAGCCTCATTTTCATACAGCTATGATGCGGCGGACAGGCTTACTAAACTCAGAAGAACGCCGACGAGGCAAGGTGAAGTAAATGGCATCGTTGAAAACCTGCTGACGTTCAGCTGGGATAAAAGAGGGCAGATGCTTGAGGAGAGCTGTGATGGCGATAAAATTCGCTACCAGTGGAGTCCAACAGGTGAACTGACAGAGCTGAGCCTACCCAATAATAATACTCTGCACTGGTTAAGTTACGGAGCAGGTCATGTCAGTGCTATTCGCCATAATAATCAGTTGGTAACCGAATTTGAACGTGATGATTTACATCGCGAAACACAGCGAACCCAGGGGGGACTTACGCAGAGACGGGGATATGATAGTCGGGGCAGGCGAGCCTGGCAACGGGCATTTACCGCGGAGGCTTTAAATGAAAATGCAGATATAAAACAGCAGGCTAAATTATGGCGAACATATCATTTTGACCAGGCCGGTGAGCTGACACGAACGAATGATGCATTCCGGGGAACCCAGCATTATCTCTTTGATGCGGAGAGTCGCTTGCTGAGTTATGAAACGCCGCAACCGGATAAAGGAGTGGAAACGTTCAATTATGATGATGCGGATAATATCTTTGGTTTACCCGAAATTGACTGGGCAAATTTCCACAATGGCAGGCCGGATTCTTTCAGAACAAACCGGTTGCCGGTCTGGTGCGGTACGGGATTCAGATATGATGGTTTTGGCAACATGGTTCAGCGAACACAGGGGAGTCAGACGCAGAATTTTGTTTATGATGATGAAAATCGGTTGGTCAGGGCCAGCGGAGACGGGCCGGAAGGGCGCTATGAGGCGCAATACCGGTATGACGGACTGGGACGGCGTATGGAAAAGAGAGTCACTTATCAAGGAGAAATCGAAGAGAGAGTTACCCGTTTTCGCTGGCAAGGACTGCGACTGATCCAAGAAATCAGTCCGAAACATGTCCGTAGTTATATTTATGATCCGAATGAAAACTGGGCTCCGCTTGCACGTATCACTCAAAGTGAGAATGGCCAGCAGACAGATTATTTCCATACTGACCTGAACGGAACTCCGCTGGAGCTTACCAGCAGCGAAGGCAACATAATATGGTGCGGCAGATACAGCGCCTGGGGTAAGCTTAAGCCGCAGGTGCATCTTGAAGAAGATAACTCAGGACTATCACATCAGCCGTTGCGTTATCCCGGACAGTACCATGATGATGAAACGGGTTTACATTACAATACGTTCCGGTACTATGATCCTGAAGTTGGAAGATTTACTACTCAGGACCCGGTGGGGCTGACGGGAGGTATTAATTTATATCAATATGCGCCGAATCCGTTGTCATACATCGATCCGCTAGGGTTATCCTCATATGATCCCTTAGCTGAATTAATTGAACGTGGTTATACCGGGGTAATCAGAACTACAGGTGGCGGATTGGATTATTCTGGGAGTAATGCATTATATAATAAAATCCCCGGTATTAATCCAATAGTGCCAATAGAATACACTGGCGATTATGATCTTGATTTTCGAGCTGCAAATAGAGCTGCTGGTTTAGAACAGGTGACAACACCCAGAGGGTATGTTTGGCATCATCTTGATGATTTTGATCCCTCAACAAACAGAGGTACAATGCAGCTTGTTGAAAAAAATGCGCATTTAGGAATTAATCATAATGGTGGCGTAAGCCAATATAAGGCGGCAACAGGTAATGCATATACTCACCCAGCCAGGGCAAGAGGTGGAAGCACATGTTAATACTTGAAGAACAGGAAAGGTCACTTACTCTCGATGATATTTTAGAGTTTGAGAAAACCTTCAAAAAATCATTCCCAGATAATTTTAGAAGTTTTTATATCAATAATAATGGAGGATATCTACCGGAAGATAATTGCCATAATCCTTTTTTATTAGGTGGTTTCATTGCAATAAAATATGGAAGTGTGCCTGCTGAAAAAACCTACATTAGCTTAACGAAAAATTTTTCTGAGCTAAAAGAAATGGTTCCTTTTGCTTACGATGATGGTGGTAATTGCTTTTTGCTTTCATTGAAAGATAAAGATTATGGAAAGATATATATATGGATGATGGATGAGAAAGAGTTAGCCTTCGTATCGGAATCCTTTGATGATTTTATTAATGAATTATCATAAATAATCCAACCAGAAATAGCCGGAAAAATTTCCACGATCCTCCCGGCTTTTTATCTTCAGTCGCCAGTCATGCCAGTGCCGCTTTCATCCTTTTTTTAGCCTGTTCCAGTTCGATTTTTTGCTGGTTCAGCTCCTTCTCCAGTGCCCGCAGCCGCGTTTCTTCGCGGCTGTCGGGGATCAGCACCAGACAGCCGTCCAGCACCTTCAGGCTTACGCCGGTTCCCACCTCAAATCCCGCCTCAGCCAGCCACTTACCTGCAAGGTTCACCTGCGGCGTGCTGCGGTCACCGCCTTTCGGGCGGTAGCCCACAAGAAAGCGCCGTTCCGTTTTGGAAATCTTCCCTTCTGCAATACAATCGTGCTCAGCCATGATCAACTCCTGCTAAGTTGTCTGTTATCAGCAATCGGTCATCTGAAAAAGGTGCATGTCGGTGGGTACAGGTGACGGAATAAACATTCAGGACGTGGAGCAAGAGTTCGGGCTGCTTCGGTCAAAACTGTCAGAAGACGTGCAGGAGGAGTGGGTGGAAAAATGGCTGAGGGAAGAGGTGGTACCTGCCGCGCAAAAGCTAAAAATCAATCCTGCGAGCGGCATCTGCAGCAGAGATCTGCGGGCAAAGCTTGCGGGACTGGATACCATCAAGTAAAAAATTTACAGCAGCCATAACCTGCGTTCGGTGTTGAGAAGCATCGCAAAATTTAGCACCAAAGACGCGAACAGGGTGGCAGCACCACACAGCCATCAAGCACCTTCACGCTCATGCCGGTTCCCATCTCAAAACCCACCTCAGCCAGCCATCCGCCCGCAATGTTCGCCAGCCAACTGAGGTTCATGTCGGACAAGATCCTTACCCGTGTGCCAAAGTTCCGGGTCGGTTACGACCCGGTCAGTATTGATAATCAAGCGCCTTTCCGCACCCGGAAAGTCGCGGCAAGGCGGGAAGGGGATTCACCCGCTGACTTCATCGGTGAAGAAACGTGAGCCGTTTCAACGCACACCATCGTTTTATAGCCTTCATTCGCCATATCACCCATGCTGCATGACAGTTCCGGACCAGGGTTCCAGGTGACAACGTCACTCTGGTAATGATGATAGATGTCCAGCGAACGGTTACCGGCTTTATCGGCGACCACGCTGCAATCTTCTGGCTGCGTATATATGCGGTCGATGCGGTCCGGATAGGTCTGTTTACCAGACTCAGATGTGCCTGTAACGCCGTTATTAACCTTATCAATGTAACTGGTGCCCAGCCCACTGACTTCCACGCCTGCAATGTCCTCAACGCTGAAGTAGCTGTGCAGGGCTGCAGTGGCTTCATAATCCCCGTGGGCTTCCAGCTCAATCTCACAGCGGTCGCTGAAGCGGAAGCGGGCAAACAGGGTGAAGTCGTGCGGCCAGAGCTTTTTGGTCTGCTCGTTGCTCTCCAGCACCAGCGTCAGCATCACGCTCTCATCGTTCTCATCATGCGCTGACAGCGTCCATGGCAGGGTGCGGGCAAAACCATGAGCGGGTTCACCTGCAGGTCCAAACCACGGCCAGCAGATAGGTACGCCGCCCCGGATAGCTTTACCGGTAGCCCAGGCCGTTTTCTCACTCAACCAGATCACCGGCTTTTCACCGTTCGGCTGCCAGGCAATCAGGTGAGCACCCTGCAGGGTGACGGCGGCACGCACTTTTGGATGGACGATCACCACAACGGGAAGGTCGCCAATCTTGCGTTGAGAAATATACGGGGTGATTTGGTTGATAACCGGAAGCGAAAAAATTTTTTCGTTCATCAGAAAACTTTCCTTTAGCGAAAAAAAAGGGCGACCGTAGTCGCCCTCAGAGTCAGTTCATCGCGCTTATTTAGCGATGTGAGCAACCAGGTCCAGGACCTTGTTGGAGTAACCAGTTTCGTTATCGTACCAGGAAACCAGCTTCACGAAAGTGTCGCTCAGTGCGATACCGGCTTTCGCATCAAAGATAGAAGTCAGCGTTTCGCCGTTGAAATCGGTAGAAACCACTTCGTCTTCGGTGTAGCCCAGGACGCCTTTCATTTCGCCTTCGGCTGCGGCTTTGATTGCTGCACAGATTTCTTTGTAAGAAGCAGGCTTAGCCAGACGTGCAGTCAGGTCAACTACGGAAACGTTAGGGGTAGGAACGCGGAACGCCATACCAGTCAGTTTGCCGTTCAGCTCAGGGATCACTTTACCTACCGCTTTAGCAGCACCGGTAGAAGAAGGGATGATGTTCTGAGATGCGCCGCGGCCGCCGCGCCAGTCTTTGTGAGACGGGCCATCAACGGTTTTCTGAGTAGCGGTGGTTGCGTGAACAGTGGTCATCAGCGCTTCAACGATACCGAACTTGTCGTTGATCACTTTAGCCAGTGGTGCCAGGCAGTTAGTGGTGCAGGATGCGTTAGAAACGATCTCCTGGCCAGCGTAAGATTTATGGTTCACGCCCATCACGAACATTGGGGTGTCATCCTTAGAAGGACCGGTCAGCACGACTTTCTTGGCACCAGCTTCGATGTGCTTACGCGCAGTTTCGTCGGTCAGGAAGATACCGGTTGCTTCAGCAACAACGTCAACACCGATTTCATTCCACTTAAGGTTAGCCGGATCGCGTTCAGAGGTAACACGGATGGTTTTGCCGTTGACAACCAGGTGGCCGTCTTTAACTTCTACAGTGCCGTCGAAACGACCGTGAGTAGAGTCATATTTCAGCATGTAAGCCATGTACTCTGCGTCCAGCAGATCGTTGATGCCCACGATCTCGATGTCAGAACGCTGCTGAGCAGCACGGAAAACGATGCGACCGATACGGCCAAAACCGTTGATACCTACTTTGATAGTCATATATTCCACCAGCTGTTGTTAGTGAATAAAAGGTTGGCTGTAAAATTACAAAAACCTTACCAGGCGTCAAGCGGAATCGCTTCAATAGTTGCGACAAATCAAACCGCAAAGCAGGAATTATTGCCCTGGATGCGTGTTCCCTGACCACCGATAAAGGTTCATATGGGGACGCTCTGCCCAAATATAAAGGGGTGGCGAACTCAAAGGGTGATCTGAGTCACATTTTCATCTTCAGGTCACTTTCAGACTCCCCCTGAAACGAAAAAATCCCCTGACGTTGTTAAGTATTTGTTAGAATAGTAGCCGATATTTTCAGATTCACCCCCCGAGAGTAGCAAAATGGCTAATGACCCGAAGCAACTGAGCCCAGAAACCGACCTCAACGAAATGCAGCGCTATGTCACGCAGCATCGCGGCACCGAACCGCCTTTCTCAGGTAAATTGCTGCACAACAAAGGCGAGGGAATTTATCACTGCCTGGTGTGCAACTCGCCGCTGTTCCTGTCTGAAACTAAATACGACTCCGGCTGCGGCTGGCCGAGTTTTTATCAGTCGTATCATGAAGATTCTATTAAATATATTGAAGATGATTCGCACGGTATGCAGCGTATTGAAATCCGCTGCGGCAACTGTGATGCACACCTGGGGCACGTTTTCCCTGATGGCCCACAGCCAACTGGAGAGCGTTACTGTGTTAACTCCGCCTCGTTAAGCTTTACCGACGATGATGGCAATAATATTAAAGGATAGTTGCTATGGAGCTGGATGAGATGATTGCCGCCATGACGCCGGAAGTTTATCAGCGTCTGGTCACCGCAGTGGAAACCGGCAAATGGGCTGATGGCGTGGCTCTGACGCCAGAACAGAAGGAAAACAGTCTGCAACTGGTGATGCTCTGGCAGGCTCGCCATAACGAACAGCCTCAGCACATGAGCGTGGGTAAGGGCGGCGAAATGGTGATGAAAACCAAGAAGCAGCTGAAAGAGGAGTTCGGCATTGAGGATGACAACGTCACCCATATCCGGTTGCAGTAAATTATTCCTTCAGGAATAAATGGCGTTAAAAAGGGGCGCAGAAGGCCCCCTTATAATGGCAGCGAATGCTGACGGTTCAGCAATGGCTGCGCATCTGACTGGCAATGGGTTTATAAAATAATGGCACCCTTTGCCGCCATATCTGCCAGCGCTTGCTCACTGTCACCCGATGCCAGATTGACGCCACGACAACCTGCAGCGATCACCGTAACGGTGTAGCCCAGCGCCAGTGCGTCCAGCACGCTGTATTTCACACAGTAATCCGTTGCCAGACCCATCACCGTCAGGGCGGTAATCCCGTGGTTTTTGAGCCACAGATCCAGCGTGGTTTTATTGCGGTGGCCGTTATCGAAGAATGCACTGTAGCTGTCCACCTTCGGATCCTGCCCTTTATAAATCTTCTCGCTGATATAGCGTTGATCCAGCCCGGGATGCAGCTGCGCACCGGCTCCGTGCTGGATACAGTGATCGGGCCACCAAACCTGCGACAGCCCCTCAAGTTTGCCCAACGTCCAGGCTGCCTGGCCGGAGTTGGAAGCAAAGCTGCCATGTTCCGCCGGATGCCAGTCCAGCGAGGCCACCACCGGCTGACCTCGCTGGTGAAATTCTGCGGCGTACTGGTTAGCAATAGCGATGACTTCATCGCCTCCGCTGACCGCCAGCGCGCCACCGGGACAGAAGTCATTTTGTAAATCAATCAGAAGCAGCGCCTGCTGTGTGGTCATTATCGCTCTCTCACTTATCGTCCGGGGTCAGTTCACCGCGCAGGTTAATCTGCATCTGCTGGCGCACCTGCTCGCTGGTCAGATTCTGGCTCAGCAGATAGTGCAGCTTGGTCAGCGTTGCTTCTACCGTTAAATCATAACCGCTGATCACGCCTGCCAGCGCCAGGGCGTTACCGGTGGCGTAGCCACCCATATTCACCTTGCCGGACATACACTGAGTCAGGTTGACCACAACAATGCCGCGATCGGAAGCTTCTTTCAGCTCCTTCAGGAAGGCCGGGTTCTGTGGGGCATTGCCAACGCCATAAGAACGCAGGATCAGCGCTTTCACCGGCTGACGCAGGAAGTTGCTTACCACATCGGAAGAAATTCCGGGATAGATAGTCACCACGCCAATCGGCTGTGGCGTAATAGGGTGCACAATCAGCTCGCCCGGGCCCATTGGCGCGGCAGGGGTGTTCAGGCGACGGATATGGATGCCCGCTTCAAGCAGCGGCGCAAGGTTAGGCGAGGCGAAGGCGTTGAAGCCATCGGCATGGGCCTTGGTTGTACGGTTACCGCGATACAGCGTGTTGTTGAAGAACAGTGCAACTTCGTTGATCGGGTAGTTGGCGGCAACGAACAGGGAATTCAGCAGGTTTTGCTGCCCGTCTGAACGCAGTTCTGCCAGAGGGATTTGTGACCCTGTCACAATTACCGGCTTGGACAGATTCTCCAGCATAAAGGAGAGAGCTGAAGCGGTGAAGGCCATGGTATCTGTGCCATGCAGGATCACAAAGCCATCGTATTTATCGTAATTAGCCTGGATATCATCCGCAATCGATTGCCAATCCTGTGGCGTCATATCCGATGAGTCGATTAACGGCGAGTACTCGTGTATAGTGAAGTCCGGCATCTCGGCGCGGTGGAATTCTGGCATATTCGCCAGCTGGGTTTGCAGGTGGCCCGATACCGGAATATAGCCATGCTCGGAACGCTGCATGCCGATGGTCCCGCCAGTATAGGCGACGTAAATTGATTTCTTATGCATTTAAAGACTCAGGCTTGCCAAAAAGGCGAAGTATAAGGGGAAAGCAGAGCAAAAGCAGCCCGACCAGATGCCGGGCTGCGGGTTATGTTATTTCACCTGTCCACAGGTAAGGCACATGGCATAGCGGTTTTGCGGATCGTTGAGGTTATCAAACAGACCCGGCTGGTTTTTCATTGCCGCCATTACGTCGATCATTGGCGCAGGCAGATAAGCTTTAAGAGCATCCGGCAGCGCGGCGCGGGCTGACACGTTCATCTGGCTGAACAGCAGGTCAATAAAGCCGGGTTCATCCTGATACCAGTTGAGATGCCACTGCTTGAGTTTTGCCAGTTCGGCCGCTTTTGCCACGGCATCGTCGAAGTCACCAAGTGAATCCACCAGACCGTTGGATTTTGCATCGCTGCCGGTCCAGACGTGACCCTGGGCAATCTGGTCAATCTGCTCTGGTGTTTTACCGCGCGAGCTGGCGACCAGGCCAAGGAAGTTTTTGTAACCGTTCTGGATGCTCAGTTGCATCATCTGCGCAACCTCAGGCGGTAGCGCCTTGGTGGTTGCCACATCAGCCAGTGGCGAAGTGGAGACGCCATCGGTATGCACACCAATTGAGTCCAGCGTGTTTTCAACGGTGTTAATCACCCCGAAAATGCCGATGGATCCGGTAAGCGTACTTGGGCTGGCGATGATGTAGTTAGCCGGAGTGGAGATCCAGTAACCACCGGAGGCAGCCATACCGCCCATGGAAACCACCACCGGTTTACCCGATTCCTTCGCCGCAGCCAGTTCTTCACGAATGGTCTCGGAAGCCGTCACGCTGCCGCCAGGGCTGTTAATGCGGAACACGATTGCCTTGATTTTCGGATCCAGGCGCGCCTGACGAATTTCCATCGCGGTGGTATCGCCGCCGACGCTGCCCGGTGTTTCATCGCCGTCCATAATTGCGCCGTTCGCCATCACCACGGCAATGTTGCCGTCAGTCGTGCTGTAATCCTTGACCTGATAGTCGTAAATGCTGGTGCCTTTAAAATCACTGGCCGCTTTATCCCAGCCGAAGATTTTACTCATCTGCTGATCTACTGCCGCGCGGGAAGCCAGCTCATCAACCAGCTTGTTATCTTTGGCATACTGAGCCGTATCTCCACCGACTTTCTGCAGGCCGTCCAGCACGCCCTGAGCGCCCGGGAACACCTGTTCAGGCGTAATCTGGCGATTAGCGGCGATGGTGTTGAGGTAGTTCTGCCACAGTTCGCCAATCCAGCGGCTGTCCGCATCACGCGCTGCCGGTGACATATCATCGCGCAGGAACGGTTCTACCGCCGACTTATAAGTGCCGACACGGAAGACGTGTGAGCTGATTTTCAGCTTATCCAGCAGGGTCTTGTAGTAAAGACCGTTGGTGGCGAAGCCATGCAGATCCACCGTTCCCTGAGGGGAGAGATAGATTTTGTTGGCGAAGCTGGCCAGGTAATATTGCGCCTGGCTGTAGCTGTCACCGGTGGCATAGATTTGCTTACCGCTGTCGCGGAATTCACGCAGAGCCTTACCGATGTACTGCAGAGATGGTTGATCTGCTCCGGCGAAGTCGCGCAGGTCAAGAACCATGCCGGTGATATTGGCATCATCTTTGGCCTGACGAATAGCATCCACCACGTCAAAGAGGGAGTTCTCCTTCAGGCGGTCGCTGCTGGTGCCGAGTAACTGACGGCCAATTTTGCTGAGTTTGTTACTGACTGAAGGTTTATCCACCACCGTGCCGCTGAGATCGACAACCAGTGCCCCTTTCTGAGGTTCGACTGGCGTACTGGATTTACTGAACTGAAAGTAAATACCGACACAAACCAGGATCAACAACACCAGAAACAGGTTGAGGATAAACTCGCGGACGAAATTCAGCAGTCGCCATGTCCATTTGAAAAAACCAGCGATCGCTCGCCACAAGATGCGCATATGATCTCCATAATAGCGGTAAAAAAGCCCGCTGCGTCCGCCAGTTGAAAAGTAAAACGGCGCAAACAGGGTGGTGTTGGTCACATCCTAAATAGCAGGGGCGAAATTGTCAGCAGGAAAAAGCGCGATGCTGTAACAAATCATCATCCTGTGCTAGTTTCAGCTAAATGAAAATCATTATCAGGAGTCAGTTATGGATGCACTTGATTTAGTGGTTAACCGTCGTTCAGCATCACGGTTGAGTGAACCAGCACCGGCAGGCGAGGCGTTGGAAAACATTCTTCGCGCTGGTATGCGTGCACCGGACCATGGAACGCTACAGCCATGGCGGTTTATTATTGTCGAAAATCAGGGCCGCGAGCGTTTCAGCGATCTGCTGGAAACCGCAGCACGAAATGACAGCATGGATGAGAAGGCCATCGACAAAGCAAAACAGTCGCCTTTTCGCGCGCCGATGATCATTACCGTGGTGGCGCATTGCGAAGAGCATCACAAAGTTCCGCGCTGGGAGCAGGTCGTTTCTGCTGGCTGTGCGGTAATGGCGATGCAGATGGCGGCAGTCGCTCAGGGCTTCAACGGCATCTGGCGCAGTGGCGCATGGACCGGGCATGAAGCGGTGCGTAAAGCTTTTAACTGTCGCGAGCAGGATGCCATCGTTGGTTTCCTCTATCTGGGAACCCCGGAGCTGAAATCTTCCACCACCATTATCCCTCCGGACACGGCACCGTTTGTCAGTTATTTCTGAAAGACAAACGCCCCCATTACAGGCAAGGTTGTGAGCGGCCCTGCAATTTGTCGGGATATTGAGCGAACGACAGGTCAGAGCCTTACCTCTGACTGTCGAAAACGTTACCATAACGCCGGTAAACTTTGAGGGATGTTGCCCATGAACAATGATGCTATTCGCCTGACACAATACAGTCACGGAGCCGGTTGCGGCTGTAAAATTTCCCCTGGCGTGCTGGAAAAAATCCTGCACAGCGATCATGCGCTGCTGCACGACCCAAAGCTGCTGGTCGGAAATGAAACACTTGATGATGCCGCAGTCTACGATCTGGGCAATGGCACCGCGATTGTCAGCACTACCGACTTCTTTATGCCGATAGTCGACGATCCCTTTGATTTTGGCCGAATCGCGGCCACTAATGCTATCAGTGATATCTATGCCATGGGCGGGAAACCGATCATGGCGATTGCTATTCTGGGCTGGCCTGTTGATAAACTGGCGCCTGAAGTTGCGCGAAAGGTAATCGAGGGCGGGCGCAGCGTGTGCCGCGATGCCGGGATTTCACTCGCTGGCGGCCATTCTATTGATGCGCCAGAACCGATTTTCGGGCTGGCGGTTACCGGCATTATCGATCCGCAGAAAGTGAAAAAGAACAGTTCGGCACAGGTCGGTTGCAAACTCTTCCTGACCAAACCTCTGGGGATTGGCGTGCTGACCACCGCAGAGAAAAAATCCAGGCTGAAACCAGAACATCAGGGGCTGGCGACCACGGTGATGTGCCAGCTGAATAGCGCCGGTGCTGCTTTCTCTGAGATCGCCGGTGTGACGGCGATGACCGATGTAACCGGCTTTGGCCTGCTGGGCCACCTGAGCGAAATTTGCCAGGGCTCTGGCGTGCAGGCTGATGTCTGGTTCAGCCAGGTTCCGCGACTGGCAGGTGTGGATGAATACATCGCTCAGGGCTGTGTTCCGGGCGGCACGGAGCGCAATTTTGCCAGCTATGGTCATTTAATTGGCGCAATGAGTGATGAACAGCGTAAGCTGCTGTGCGATCCACAAACCTCAGGCGGTCTGCTGCTGGCCGTGACCCCTGAGGCTGAAGCCACGGTCACCGACAGTGCCAGCGCGATGGGGATCACCCTGAACGCGATTGGGGAACTGCTGCCAGCCCGCGAAGGGCATGCTTTAATTGAAATAGTTTCCTGAAGGAAGTCACTGCCGGATGCGTTTGTTCATTGCCGAAAAACCAAGCCTCGCCCGCGCTATTGCGGATGTTTTACCGAAACCTCATCGCCGGGGTGATGGCTTTATAGCCTGCGGCAGCGATCATATGGTGACCTGGTGTGTGGGACACCTGCTTGAGCAGGCCCAGCCGGACAGCTATAACAGCCGTTTTGCCCGCTGGTCTTTGGCCGATCTGCCGATCGTTCCGGAGAAGTGGCAGCTGCAACCGCGCCCGTCAGTGGCAAAGCAGCTCAACGTGATTAAAGGGCTGCTGGAGCAGGCCAGCGAAGTGATCCACGCCGGTGACCCGGATCGGGAAGGGCAACTGCTGGTGGATGAAGTGCTGGATTATCTGGCGTTGCCGCCGGAGAAGCGCGAAAAGGTGCAACGCTGCCTGATTAACGACCTCAACCCTTCCGCCGTTGAGCGCGCGGTGGAGCGACTGCGAGAGAATCGCGAGTTTATTCCTTTGTGTGTCTCGGCGCTGGCCAGGGCTCGTGCTGACTGGCTCTACGGCATCAACATGACCCGCGCATATACTCTGCTTGGTCGTAACGCTGGCTATGATGGCTTGCTTTCGGTTGGAAGAGTGCAGACGCCGGTGCTCGGGCTGGTGGTCCGTCGTGATGAAGAGATTGAGAATTTCATCCCGAAAGACTTTTTTGAAGTGAAGGCGCATATTGTCACACCGAAAGAGGAGCGTTTTGTTGCCCTCTGGCAGCCCAGTGATTCCTGTGAGCCTTACCAGGATGAAGAAGGGCGCTTGTTGCATCGCCCGCTGGCGGACCATGTGGTGGCCCGTATTGGCGGGCAGCCTGCTTTCGTCACCAGCTATAACGATAAGCGCGAAAATGACACCGCGCCGCTGCCGTTCTCGCTGTCGAGCCTGCAAATCGAAGCGGCTAAACGTTTTGGCCTCAGCGCGCAGACGGTGCTTGATACCTGTCAGAAACTCTATGAAACCCATAAGCTGATTACCTATCCACGTTCGGACAGCCGCTATCTGCCGGACGAACATTTTGCCGGGCGGCATGCCGTTTTAAACGCCATCAATGCCCATCAACCTGATATTACGCCGCCAGCGGATTTTGATACCGACCGGAAAAACCGCTGCTGGGATGATAAAAAGGTCGATGCTCACCATGCGATCATCCCGACAGCGCGCAGCAATCAAATCAGACTGACCGAAAATGAAAATAACATTTACCGGCTGGTGGCGACTCAGTATCTGATGCAGTTCTGCCCGGATGCGGTTTATCGTAAATGCGTTATCGAGCTGGATATCGCGGGCGGTAAATTCGTTGCCAAAGCCCGTTTTCTCGCCGAAGCTGGCTGGCGCGCACTGCTGGGCAGCAAAGAACGTGATGAGGAAAATGACGGCACGCCGCTGCCGGTGGTGGCGAAAGGGGATGAGCTGCTGTGCGAGCGGGGAGAAGTGGTGGAGAAGCAAACGCAGCCACCGCGTCCGTTTACCGATGCCACCCTGCTGTCAGCAATGACCGGGATTGCCCGCTTTGTGCAGGATAAAGATCTAAAGAAAGTGCTGCGTGCGACCGATGGTTTAGGAACAGAGGCCACGCGCGCCGGGATCATTGAATTGCTGTTCAAACGCTCGTTCTTATTCAAGAAAGGGCGCTATATTCATTCCAGTCCCGCCGGGCGGGCGCTAATCCACTCGCTGCCGGAAATGGCCGCGCGACCGGATATGACCGCCCACTGGGAGTCCACGCTGACCAAAATCAGTGAGAAGCAGTGCAGCTATCAGGGGTTTATGCAGCCGCTGGTGGAGACGCTGCATAATCTGATTTTTCAGGCACGACAGCAGCCTGCTGCCCATGCGTTTCGTGGGTTGCCAGCCCCTGAGGCGGAGAACAAAAAGCCCAGGCGTAAAACGGCAAAAGCAAAGGAAACTGAATGATGAAAAGAACGGGTGTGATGATGCTGGCGGGTCTGCTGCTTTGCAGTCAGCCTCTGCTGGCGGCTGAACAGAGGCTGAGTACCGGTCACGGTAGCAGCTATGAGAGCGGCACTGGCTATCGCGGTAACACCACTACCAGCAGCGGCCCTGATGCGGATGTTATGGTGGATATGCCGCCTGAAGTCTGGACGCAGAGGCAGAATAACAACCAGCCACCTTGCCAGACCTGCTGCACTTATGAGAACCGGAGCTACACGGAAGGTTCTGTAGTGAAAATGGAAGGGATGCTGCTGCAGTGTGCGCGTGATGAAAAATCTTTCGGCACGAATAATCTGATCTGGAAAACCATCAGGTAACTCAGGCCCCCCGGCTATGCACCGGGGGAATTCTTCATGGTCAGAAGCTGAACTGCGCCCAGATTGGCGCGTGGTCAGATGGCTTCTCCATGCTGCGGATATCATAATCGATGCCGGTTGCCACACAGCGCTCTGCCAGTGGCTTGCTGGCCAGCACCAGGTCGATACGCAGCCCGCGGTTATCATCAAAGCCTTTTGAACGGTAATCGAACCACGAGAAACGGTCATTCACTTCTGCGTTCTCTGCGCGCCAGGTATCCACCAGACCCCAGTTCATCAGGCGAACCATCCACTCACGCTCTTCTGGCAGGAATGAACATTTGCCGGTACGCAGCCAGCGCTTACGGTTCTCTTCGCCAATGCCGATATCCAGATCGGTCGAGCTGATATTCATATCACCCATGATCAACACCGGGTTTTCAGCGTTCTGCTCCTGCTCAAGATAGTTTTGCAGGTCGCGATAGAATTTCTCTTTAGCCGGAAATTTTGTGGCATGGTCACGGCTTTCGCCCTGGGGAAAGTAGCCATTGATCACCGTGATGTTGCCCATCGGGCTGGGGATATCAGCCATGATCAGGCGACGCTGTGCGCCCTCTTCATCACCGGGGAAGCCACGGCGGACCATTATCGGTTGTTCTTTAGTCAGCAGCGCCACACCATAATGGCCTTTCTGGCCATGATAAAACACGTGGTAACCCAGTTTAGCCACGTCTGCCAGCGGGAACATGTCATCGTGAACTTTGGTTTCCTGCAGGCCAATGACGTCTGGCTGATGCTGGTCGATGATGGCTTCCAGTTGATGAGGACGGGCGCGCAGCCCATTGATATTAAAAGAAACAAATTTCATTTCGGCGGCCGTATCGGGAGGAAAAAGTGAGTGGAATGGTAGCAGATGTGGGGATGAACTGAAAGTGAGGGAAGCGGGTGTTTAATGTTGGTGGCTGACTGTGTTTTTGTGAGGGAACATGATGGAACGTGCAAAGGATTTAGGTATGGGGACGTCTGAGATGGTGGTGGGGGAAGGATTCGAACCTTCGAAGTCGATGACGGCAGATTTACAGTCTGCTCCCTTTGGCCGCTCGGGAACCCCACCAGGGGTAAAACGTTTGCTGTACACAACCTGCTGGCCTTGCTGCTGGTTGCTTAAGTGGGGCGCATCATATCAGATGAAATGTGGCTGTAAAGCCCGTCAGCAAAGAAATTGTTTCGTTTGCCGTTTTTTTGCCCGGACTGCTGTTTTGTCAGACAAAACAGCAGTCTTTCACCAGGTTAAAGGATGATGGTGCGGTTGCCGTAAACAAATACGCGCTGCGCCAGCACCTGGTAAAGGGCACGGCTCAGCGCGTTTTTCTCGACGTCGCGACCGGCGCGCATCATATCTTCAGCTGTGTAGGTATGATCCACATGGATCACGTCCTGCATGATGATTGGACCTTCATCCAGATTATCATTCACGTAGTGAGCGGTTGCGCCGATGATCTTCACTCCGCGCTCGTATGCCTGGTGATAAGGGCGCGCACCGATAAAGGCTGGCAGGAATGAGTGGTGGATATTGATGATCTGGTTAGGATAACGCTGCACGAAAGCAGGCGTTAAAACGCGCATATACTTGGCCAGAACCACATAATCAGGCTGGTAACGGTCGATTTCCGCAGCCATATTGTTATCGTGCTCTTCGCGGGTTAAGCCTTCATGGCTGACCAGAATAAACGGGATATCAAAGCGTTCTACCAGCGTGCGCAGCGTTTCATGGTTACCAATAACAGCCGCGATCTCTACGTCCAACCCGCCATAGGTGCTCTTCATCAGCAAATCGCCCAGGCAGTGCGCTTCTTTGGTCACCAGGATCACAATACGGCGGCGTCCGGCCGGGTTCAGCTCGCGGAAAGACCCGGCTGGCAGCGCGCTGTCAAGATCGGCCAGCAGCGTGCCATCGTTGAAGATCCCTTCCAGCTCGGTACGCATAAAGAAGCGACCGGTGCGGTGATCGACAAACTCATTGTTCTGCACAATGTTAAGCTCGTGCTTGTAGCAAATATTGGTGATCTTGGCGATCAGGCCTTTTGCGTCCGGGCAAATGGTCCGTAAAACTTTTCGTTGCAGTGTTTGCGCTTGCATTGCGATGGTAATCCTGTCGTAGCAACTTGGGGTCAGATGAGGGGCAGTTGGCTACCCGCAACATTTTTTGAATTTTTTGCCGGAACCGCACGGGCACCGGTCATTTCGCCCTGTGTCAGGGTATGTTCCGTCGATATAGTACCAGCGTTGCTCCAGTCGAAGAAAGCGGGAACGTTCATGAATAAAACTTTCCTGCTGATTTTCAGAGAAACGAGCACAGAAGGTCACAAAACCTTCAGAGTTATCTCCCGGTACTTCTGTGGTAATTATATGTAAACTAAGCCACTTCGTAACGGCAAAGCTCTGCTCAAGGCTGGTACGAAAACGTTCTGCTTCGCAGGATGGATGCCAGGTGTCAATCAGGTAACCGGCATCCTGACGGGCGTAAGCGGTATAGCGGGAGCGCATCAGCGCCTCCGGTGTAGGGGGGAAAGCCACACCGTCCAGCCAGGGTTGGCAACATAAGCTATACTCCGATCCGCTACAGCAGGGGCAAGGGTCTGACACGTTAACTCCAGATAGGGTTTTAATGCGGGTTTGGGCATCATGTTAACTGAGCGGCGTTAATGATGCCATTTGTAAGTCAAACGGGTACCAGAGGGTGAATGAGACAGGTTAAAATAGGGCTGGCACTGGGTTCCGGAGCGGCCAAGGGATGGGCCCATATAGGCGTGATCAACGCGCTGGAAAGGGCCGGGATTAAGGTAGACGTGGTGGCCGGATGTTCCGTTGGAGCATTAGTCGGCGCTGCCTATGCCAGCGACCGCCTGCCGCGACTGGAAACCTGGGTTCGCTCCTTCAGCTACTGGGACGTTATCCGCCTGATGGACTTCTCCTGGCGTCGCGGTGGCCTGCTGCGAGGTGAACGTGTTTTCAATCATGTGCGCCGCCTGGTGAAAAACGATCATATTGAGCAGTGTGCCATGCCGTTCGGCGCGGTCACCACCAACCTGAGTACCGGCCGTGAACTCTGGCTGACCGAAGGCGATCTGCATCAGGCTGTGCGAGCGTCGTGCAGTATGCCGGGGCTGCTGGCTCCGGTCGCCTGGAACGGCTACTGGCTGGTGGACGGCGCGGTAGTCAACCCTGTGCCTATCTCGTTAACCCGCGCGCTCGGCGCTGACATTGTCATCGCGGTGGATCTTCAGCACGATGCACACTTAATGCAGCAGGACTTATTATCCATCACGCCACAGTCGGTGGAAGACCAAACCACCGCAGCCTCAACCAGCTGGGGCGGCAGATTGCGCCAAAGCCTGGCCAGAGTCGCCCAGCGCAAAGTTAACCAGACGCCGGCCGCGATGGAAATCATGTCCACTTCTATTCAGGTACTAGAGAACCGCGTCAAGCGCAACCGTATGGCGGGCGATCCTCCGGATGTGCTGATCCAACCTTTCTGCCCGCAGATTTCTACGCTGGATTTCCATCGTGCGGAAGAAGCGATAGAGGCAGGAAAACTCGCCGTGGAGAAGAAAATGGATGAGCTGCTGCCGTTAGTCCGTCAACATGAATTGCCGGGTGCGAAATGATCGTACTTCGGGCAAATCAGGGAGGCGCGATTGTGGATTATGAGCCACTATTGTCTTTACCGGTGTATAAGGGGGGATAATGGAGAAGCCATTAAGTGGAAAACAGATCCTGATCGTTGAAGACGAAGTCGTTTTCCGCTCTCTGCTGGATAATTATCTGTCTGCACTCGGTGCTGTCATTACGCTGGCAGATGACGGACTTAACGCCCTCGAAAAAATGAAGCATCAGGCACATGATTTGGTTATCTGTGACCTGGCGATGCCGCGTATGGATGGTATCAGGCTGGTTGAGCATCTGCGCAGTAATGGCAATCCCGTCCCCGTACTGGTGATCTCCGCCACGGAAAATATGTCTGATATCGCTCACGTGCTGCGCCTTGGAGTGCAGGATGTGCTGCTTAAACCGCTGAAAGATCTTGGACGTCTGCGCCAGGCGGTTTACGAATGTCTTTATCCCTCCATGTTTACCTCTAAAGTGGAAGAAGATGAACAGCTGTTTCAGGACTGGGATGCGCTGGTGCGTGACCCGCAGGCGGCGGCCAAATTGCTCAAACAACTTCAGCCTCCTGTGCAGCAGACCATTGCCAATTGCCGGATCAATTATCGCCAGTTAACCATGGCTGAACAGCCAGGACTGGTTCTTGATGTGGCTGCCTTGTCGGAAAAAGATCTGGCGTTTTATTGTCTGGATGTCACAAGGGCAGGAGATAATGGCGTCCTGGCAGCCTTGTTATTACGCGCATTATTCAACGGGCTGTTACAGGATCAATTGTCGGGTCAGGCGCAACGCCTGCCGGAATTAAATAGATTGTTAAAACAGGTTAACCTGCTTTTACGTCAGGCAAATCTGAAAGGACAGTTCCCTTTATTGGTGGGTTACTATCACCAGGGGTTAAAAAATCTGATCCTCGTTTCTGCAGGGCTGAATGCCACGCTCAATATTAATACAAACCAAATACAACTCAGCAATGGCGTGCCCCTTGGTACTTTAGGCAATACACATCTCAACCAAATAAGTCAGAGATGTGACGCCTGGCAGTGTCAGGTATGGGGCGCTGGCGGCAGGCTGCGCCTGATGTTGTCCACAGATTGACCAACCCGCATTATTTTATCGCTGAGCCCCGCAGACAGGGC
Organism: Erwinia sp. 009765445; assembly: GCF_058137865.1. NCBI lineage: Bacteria > Pseudomonadati > Pseudomonadota > Gammaproteobacteria > Enterobacterales > Erwiniaceae > Erwinia > Erwinia sp. 009765445. Next base: position 92,810 of record NZ_JBYUWC010000001.1, on the reverse strand, counting down.
CAGAGATAAGCTTTACACTTAGGTAATAGTCTTAATTTGCGCTGAAATGGTTTATCCAGGATAAATCCGTCAGGGTTCCACTGGTATACTCAATTCGTTTTTTAACTCGACATATCAAGTAATAACTTGAACGGCCTATAAAGAGAGGTACTTAGATGTCTGCCTATAAGTCCAAAGTAAAAAAAGCGGTTATCCCGGTAGCAGGTTTGGGAACGCGTATGTTGCCTGCAACCAAAGCGATTCCAAAAGAGATGTTGCCGCTGGTTGATAAGCCGTTAATTCAGTATGTCGTTAACGAGTGCATCGCAGCAGGGATCACTGAGATTGTGCTGGTCACGCACTCATCTAAAAACTCGATTGAAAACCACTTCGACACCAGTTTTGAGCTGGAAGCGATGCTGGAAAAACGTGTTAAGCGTCAGCTGCTGGAAGAGATCCAGTCTATCTGTCCACCTCACGTCACCATTATGCAGGTTCGTCAGGGTCTGGCAAAAGGTCTGGGCCATGCGGTGATGTGTGCTTACCCGGTTGTGGGTAATGAGCCAGTCGCGGTCATTCTGCCAGACGTAATCATTGATGAGTACGAATCAAACCTGGCGAAGGATAACCTTGCCGACATGATGCGTCGCTTTGATGAAACCGGTCACAGCCAGATTATGGTTGAGCCCGTTGCCGATGTAACCGCTTACGGTGTGGTTGACTGCCAGGGCGCTGAACTGTCCGCAGGTCAGAGCGCGCCGATGGTGGGCGTGGTAGAGAAACCTAAAGCAGACAAAGCACCATCCAACCTTGCGGTTGTGGGTCGCTACGTTCTGTCTGCAGACATCTGGCCACTGCTGGCCAAGACTCCTCCGGGCGCAGGCGATGAGATCCAGCTGACAGACTCCATCGCGATGCTGATGGATAAAGAAACCGTTGAAGCTTACCACCTGAAAGGCGTGAGCCACGACTGCGGTAACAAACTGGGTTATATGCAGGCTTTCGTCGAGTATGGCGTGCGGCACAATACGCTGGGCAGCGACTTTAAAGAGTGGCTGGAAAGCACTGTTGGTAATAAAAAGTAAATTTAATTTCTAACCGGGACAATTCAATGAAAGTCACCGTATTTGGTATCGGCTATGTTGGTCTGGTTCAGGCTGCGGTTCTGGCCGAAGTCGGACATGACGTTCTTTGCATCGATGTCGACGAAAAGAAAGTCGAGAATCTGAAGAAAGGGATCATTCCTATTTTTGAACCGGGTCTGACGCCTCTGGTGATGCAAAACTATGAGGCGGGTCGCCTCAAGTTTTCCACCAACGCGGAAGAGGGTGTGAATCACGGTATCATGCAGTTTATCGCTGTGGGTACGCCACCGGACGAAGACGGGTCTGCTGACCTGAAATACGTTACTGCAGTGGCCCGCACGATTGCACAGCACATGAACGATCATAAAGTCGTTATCGACAAATCAACCGTTCCTGTCGGCACTGCGGACCGCGTTCGCGCCGTGATGACTGAAACGCTGAAAGCACGTGGTGTTGAGATTGCCTTTGACGTGGTCTCAAATCCGGAATTCCTCAAGGAAGGTGCAGCCGTTGCTGACTGCATGCGTCCTGAGCGTATTGTTGTGGGTACCGACAATGATGACGTTGTTGAACTTCTGCGTGAACTTTACGAGCCGTTTAACCGTAATCACGATCGTATGATCCTGATGGATATCCGCAGTGCTGAGCTGACCAAATATGCCGCTAACTGCATGCTGGCAACTAAAATCAGCTTTATGAATGAGATTTCCAACCTGGCTGAACGTCTGGGAGCGGATGTCGAGAAAGTTCGTCAGGGTATCGGTTCTGATTCCCGTATCGGTTACTCGTTCATCTACCCTGGCTGCGGCTACGGTGGTTCATGCTTCCCGAAAGACGTGCAGGCGTTGATCCGTACAGCCGAGCAGATTGGCTATAAGCCACGCCTGCTGCAGGCTGTTGAGGACGTTAACGACTCTCAGAAGACCAAGCTGCCCGCCTTTATCAAACGTCACTTTGGCGACGATCTGCAGGGCAAAACCTTTGCGCTGTGGGGCCTGTCATTCAAGCCAAACACCGATGATATGCGTGAAGCTTCCAGCCGCGTGCTGATGGAGTCACTGTGGCAGGCCGGTGCCAGCGTGCAGGCTTTCGATCCGGAAGCGATGGACGAAGCTCAGCGCATCTATGGACATCGCAGCGATCTGAAGCTGATGGGAACCAAAGAAGCCGCTCTGCAGGGTGCTGATGGCCTGGTTATCTGTACTGAATGGCAGAATTTCCGCGCGCCGGATTTCGACGTCATTAAAAATGCTCTGAAAGAACCCGTGATTTTTGATGGTCGTAACCTGTATGATCCAGAAAGAGTCAGCAAACGCGGTTTTGTTTATTATGCAATCGGCCGCGGTGCTTCTATTCAAGTTGCATAATTAATGAGGGCAGTATGAAATATCTGGTTACCGGTGCGGCAGGATTTATAGGTTTCCACGTTGCGGAACGCCTGCTCAGCGCCGGTCACCAGGTTGTCGGAATCGACAACCTGAACGATTACTACGACGTAAAGCTGAAGCTTGCCCGTCTTGAATTACTCAAGCCTCATTCTGCATTTTCCTTTATCCAGCTCGATCTTGCTGACAGAGAAGGCATGGCCTCACTCTTTGGTGAGCAGGGCTTTGACCGCGTTATCCATCTGGGTGCTCAGGCTGGTGTCCGCTATTCGCTGGATAATCCGTTAGCCTATGCTGATGCTAACCTGATTGGTCATCTGAACGTACTTGAAGGGTGCCGCCACAATAAAGTGGGCCATCTGCTCTATGCGTCTTCAAGTTCCGTTTACGGTCTTAACCGCAAATTACCTTTCTCTACTGATGATGCTGTTGATCATCCGGTCTCGCTGTATGCCGCGACCAAAAAAGCCAATGAGCTGATGTCTCATACTTATTCACATCTCTATGGTATCCCGACTACCGGACTGCGCTTTTTCACCGTGTACGGGCCATGGGGAAGGCCGGATATGGCTCTGTTTAAATTCACCCGTGCAATGTTGGCGGGTGAACAGATTGATGTTTATAACAATGGCCAGATGCGACGAGACTTCACCTATATCGACGATATAGCGGAAGCCATAGTCAGGCTACAGGATGTCATTCCGTCGCCGGATGCTGAGTGGACAGTAGAAGAGGGCAGCCCTGCCAGCAGTTCTGCTCCGTACCGGGTTTATAATATCGGTAACAGTAATCCGGTTACGCTGATGGCTTATATCGAAGCGCTTGAGAAGGCATTAGGCCTTTCTGCTAACAAAAATATGATGCCGATGCAGCCAGGCGATGTGCTGGAAACCAGTGCGGATACTACTGCTTTATATAACGCTATTGGATTTAAACCCCAGACCGGTGTGGAAGAAGGGATCCAGCTGTTCGTTAACTGGTATCGTTCTTACTATCAGGTTTAAAACCGTGCGGTAAAAATAAAAAAAACAGGAAGCTGCGGCTTCCTTTTTTTGCTTTAAAAAAGGGCCAGGAAATTGGTGGGGGGCCAAATAAAAAACCCCATCTCAGGGATGGGGTCTTCTGACAGCATCGGTTGCCAGCATTACAGCATGAAATCTTCCAGCTTCTTGCCTTGTTCTTCAATTGCTTTTTTAATCACGGCAGGAGTGCGTCCTTGGCCTGTCCAGGTGCGGCTTTCGCCATTTTCATCAACGTAGCTATATTTGGCAGGACGGGCAGCGCGTTTTGCTTTACCCGGTGCTTTAGCCGCTGCCAGAGTGGACAGCAATTCATTTGGATCGATACCGTCAGCAATCAGCATATCACGATACTGCTGCAGCTTGCGGGTACGCTCTTCGATTTCAGCCTGAGCGTGGCTCTCTTCGTCGCGGCGCTCGTTAACCACAACTTCCAGTTTCTCCAGCATCTCTTCCAGAGTTTCCAGAGAACATTCTCGTGCCTGCGCGCGCAGGGTACGGATGTTGTTCAAAATTTTAAGTGCTTCGCTCATGTTCCTGATCTCAAAAATTATAATGGGTGGGGGAATGTTCTGCCTGATAATAATAGAGTGCGGCAATACGAACTGCAATAGTTAATTTTGTAAGTAATTCAGAATAACAAAACCATTTGATTTAGCAGAATGACTATTAACATGACGGGAAATTAACATTCTCTGAATAACAACGTTGTTCATTCCCCTGTCCGGTTGCAGATAAAATCTGTCGGCGACTCATTTGTTCAGCAAAATAATTAACGGGCAGAAATAAAGCATTTTACCGGGGTTATCTTGCTAACCTTAAGAAAATTCTGCGAATATTAGCAGGGTTATTTCTGTTTTTTTTAATCGTTAAATGCCTTTTGCGGGCTTCATTAAGGTCTCCCGCTGGCGCAGGGCTGTGGTACAATTCATGCCATCCTGTTACCCTTTTTTTACCCGGAGTGAGGCCTGATGGCTCAGCTTTATTTCTATTATTCCGCGATGAACGCGGGAAAATCTACCGCTTTACTGCAGTCTTCGTATAACTACCAGGAGCGCGGCATGCGTACGCTGGTCTATACTGCGGAGATCGATAACCGCTTCGGTTCCGGTAAGGTTAGTTCACGTATTGGCCTTTCATCTCCGGCAAAACTGTTTAATAACGAGACAGCACTTTTTGCTGAAATTAATGCCGAGAATCAGATGGAACCGGTTCACTGCGTGCTGGTTGATGAATGCCAGTTTCTGACCCGAGACCAGGTAAAAGCGCTATCAGACGTGGTGGATAATCTCGATATACCTGTACTGTGTTATGGGCTGCGTACAGACTTTCGCGGGGAATTATTTGGCGGAAGCCAGTATTTGCTTGCCTGGTCAGATAAGCTTGTTGAATTAAAAACAGTTTGCCACTGCGGCAGAAAAGCCGGGATGGTATTAAGACTGGATGAAAACGGTGCTCCTTTCAAAGAGGGTGAGCAGGTTGTTATTGGCGGTAATGAGCGTTATGTCTCGGTGTGCCGTAAGCATTACAAAGTGGCTATCGAGCAGGGATGCCTGAGGGCAGTACATGGCGAACACGGCATTAAATAAGCACTAAAATAGTCGGTCTGAATTATTCATTCGCCCGGTATTGTTAACCGGGTTTTTATTTCAGTGGTTGATTAGTTTTTCTTACGGGTCAGACAAATAAAAAACCCGCCGGATGGCGGGTTTTTTTTAAACTACTTTTACTTTTTAACTTTTTTCTTAGCATCAACCGGTTGAGCAACTGCCGCTTCCGCCATGTTGGCGAACGGTTCGGCATATTCGCGACCGTAGAAGGTATCGAGCATGATTTGTTTCAGTTCGGCAATCAGTGGGTAACGCGGGTTAGCACCGGTACACTGGTCATCGAAGGCATCTTCAGCCAGCTTATCAACCTTCGCCAGGAAGTCAGCTTCCTGCACGCCAGCTTCCCGGATTGATTTAGGAATACCCAGCTCGGCTTTCATTCCTTCCAGCCACAGCAACAGTTTCTCAATTTTCTGCGCGGTACGGTCACCAGGTGCGCTCAGGCGGAGGTGATCTGCAATCTCAGCGTAGCGGCGACGTGCCTGTGGGCGGTCGTACTGGCTGAATGCTGTCTGCTTGGTCGGGTTGTCATTGGCGTTGTAGCGGATGACGTTACTGATCAGCAGGGCATTCGCCAGACCGTGTGGGATATGGAACTCTGAACCCAGTTTGTGGGCCATGGAGTGACAGACACCCAGGAAGGCGTTAGCGAAGGCGATACCAGCGATGGTGGCGGCATTGTGCACACGCTCACGGGCAACCGGGTTTTTCGCCCCTTCGTTATAGCTGGCTGGCAGATTTTCCTGCAGCAGTTTCAGAGCCTGCAGCGCCTGACCGTCAGAGTATTCATTCGCCAGCACGGAGACGTAAGCTTCCAGCGCATGAGTCACCGCATCCAGGCCACCAAAGGCACACAGCGACTTAGGCATGTTCATCACCAGGTTGGCATCGACGATGGCCATATCCGGAGTCAGAGCGTAGTCAGCCAGTGGGTATTTCTGGCCGGTGGCATCATCGGTCACTACCGCAAATGGCGTAACTTCAGAGCCGGTACCGGAAGTCGTGGTGATGGCGATCATTTTAGCCTTCACGCCCATTTTCGGGAACTTGTAGATACGTTTACGGATGTCCATAAAGCGCAGCGCCAGCTCTTCGAATGCGGTTTCCGGATGCTCGTACATTACCCACATGATTTTAGCTGCATCCATTGGGGAACCACCGCCCAGAGCGATAATCACATCGGGCTTGAAGGAGTTCATCTGTTCAGCGCCTTTCCGCACGATGCTCAGCGTTGGGTCAGCTTCCACTTCGAAGAACACTTCAGTTTCGATGCCGTGTGATTTCAGTACGGCAACAATCTGGTCAGCATAACCGTTATTGAACAGGAAACGGTCGGTAACAATGAAGGCGCGTTTGGCACCATCGGTAGCCACTTCTTCCATGGCGATTGGCAATGAACCACGGCGGAAGTAGATGGACTTAGGAAGTTTGTGCCACAACATATTCTCTGCTCGCTTAGCCACGGTTTTCTTGTTGATCAGATGTTTAGGTCCGACGTTTTCAGAAATGGAGTTACCACCCCAGGAACCACAGCCCAGCGTCAGTGACGGCGCCAGTTTAAAGTTATACAGGTCGCCGATACCACCCTGAGAAGCCGGGGTGTTGATCAGGATACGTGCAGTCTTCATTTTGTCGCCAAAGAAGTTCACACGTTCGCGCTCATTATCCTGGTCGGTGTACAGGCAGGAGGTGTGACCGATACCGCCCATCGCAACCAGTTTTTCGGCTTTGCTGACGGCATCTTCGAAATCTTTCGCGCGGTACATCGCCAGAGTAGGGGAGAGTTTTTCGTGAGCGAAAGGTTCAGTTTCGTCGACCAGTTTCACTTCACCAATCAGAATTTTGGTGCTGGCTGGTACGGTGATACCGGCGATCTCAGCAATTTTCACCGCTGGCTGGCCTACGATGGCCGCATTCAGCGCGCCATTTTTCAGGATCACATCCTGAACCGCTTTCAGGTCTTTGCCCTGCAGCAGGTAGCCACCGTGGCTGGCGAAGCGCTCACGGACTGCTTCATACACGGAATCCACCACGATAACTGACTGCTCTGAAGCACAGATAACGCCGTTATCGAAGGTTTTGGACATCAGGATCGAAGCCACAGCACGTTTGATATCGGCGGTTTCATCAATCACAACCGGGGTATTACCCGCGCCCACACCAATGGCTGGTTTACCAGAGCTGTATGCGGCTTTCACCATGCCCGGGCCGCCAGTAGCGAGGATCAGGTTGATATCAGGGTGGTGCATTAGCTGATTAGACAGCTCAACGGAAGGCACATCAATCCAGCCAATAATGTCTTTCGGTGCGCCTGCGGCAATCGCAGCCTGCAGCACGATATCTGCCGCTTTGTTGGTCGCGTCTTTGGCACGTGGATGTGGAGAGAAAATAATCCCGTTACGGGTTTTCAGACTGATCAGCGCTTTAAAAATAGCCGTAGAGGTTGGGTTGGTGGTAGGAACGATACCGCAGATCAGGCCGGTAGGCTCGGCAATGGTGATGGTACCGAAAGTCTCATCAGTGCTGAGGATACCGCAGGTTTTTTCGTCTTTGTAGGCGTTGTAGATGTATTCGGATGCGAAATGGTTTTTGATGACTTTATCTTCAACTATCCCCATTCCGGATTCTGCTACCGCCATTTTTGCCAGCGGGATGCGGGCATCAGCGGCTGCCAGAGCGGCGGCGCGGAAGATCTTATCTACTTGTTCTTGAGTGAAATTGGCATATTCGCGCTGTGCTTTTTTAACACGTTCAACCAGTGCGTTAAGTTCAGCAACATTAGTAACGGCCATAATGCATCTCCTGATGGAAGTTTAAACTCTATTAGTAAACAAGTCAGAACTAACGAGTATAGCCACGGGCGGTTAATGTGCTGTTAAGGCAGTGTGACTTTACTTGAATTATCTGGAATAAGTTCTACAGGTTTACTGAAAGAGTCTTCGCATTACTCCCTGTCCGGGGAGATGTGCAGTACTCAACAGGTCCGTGTGTTGGAATAAATCTTACTCACAATGGAGTAGTTTAATTTTGATCTGAGTCAAGTTTGCTCCAAGCTGACTCCTTTCAGCTTCAGGTTGTGCGCCACTTCACAGCCTGGCAGGTGAATGAAATTATTCTGCCAGTAATACTGAAGGGGTGTAGTGCTAATAAAATCCGGAAATGCAGTTTTTATGACCGGATAACTGGTGATAAAACAGGCGAAAATATCTTCTTTTTGCCATGGTAAGCGAGATGATTTTACATTAAATTAGCCACGTTAATTAGTCCTTGCAGGAGCTCAGCGTGAACCCGGCACTTTTCGACTTATCGGTCTATATCAAATTTTTCGTCGGGCTCTTTGCCCTGGTCAACCCGTTCGGCATCATTCCGGTTTTTATCAGTATGACCAGCTACCAGGTGCCAGCTGCGCGAAATAAAACCAACATGACCGCCAACCTGTCGGTAGCGATAATCCTGTGGACCTCGCTGTTTCTGGGCGACATTATTCTGCAATTCTTTGGGATCTCAATTGATTCATTCCGCATCGCCGGGGGGATTCTGGTGGTGACCATCGCTATGTCGATGATCAGCGGCAAGCTGGGGGAAGATAAGCAGAACAAACAGGAAAAGTCAGAAACGGCGATCAGAGAGAGCATTGGTGTGGTGCCTCTTGCGTTGCCACTGATGGCGGGTCCGGGTGCAATCAGCTCGACTATTGTCTGGAGCACCCGCTACCACAGCTGGCAGAACCTGATCGGCTTCAGCCTGGCGATTGCGCTTTTTGCCTTCTGCTGCTGGCTGTTATTCCGTGCGGCCCCCCTGATGGTAAGGGTGTTAGGGCAGACCGGGATTAACGTGATCACCCGTATCATGGGCTTGCTGCTGATGGCGCTGGGAATTGAATTTGTGGTCACCGGCGTGAAAGCCCTTTTCCCGGGGCTGGTTAACTGAAATATCAGTCACTGGAAAGTCGATATTAAAGCGCATAATCTGCGCTTTTTTTCTGTTTGCTGCAAAATGAGGCACCATAATAGTGCGATATGCGTGTTTTGCGATTGATAATGGTGCAATTATTCGTGTTGCTTAACAGCGCCTCGCTGTTATTAATGTAATTACTGCAAATCCCTGCTACCGCAGAAATTATTCCTTGAATGTTAATTTCATCACAGTCTTTAATGCCTGTCAGATACCATGCGGGTAGGTTATTTTGCTGACAAATGCATCTGGTGCGGGATATCAGTCCGAAATGCAGTTTAACGGCAGTAACTCGTTCAATTTGTGAACAAAATCCCTGTTTGCCCTGAATGAATAAGTATCTTATTTGAATTTAGTTGATGTTTTTCATTGGCTTAATCCTTATTTCTCAACATTAAATAACACTTCTCCTGCGAAAATTCTCATGATAAAAGAGAATTACTTAACATTTCCGTCATTTTGCTTTGGCTTAGAAAACGGCGTTCTGCTAGTTTTCGGTAGCGTTTGTAAAAATTGGCATCGGATGTGCAACTACGTTTGGCTTTTTCCGGACCGGGACAGGTTCAAGAACACAGGTTAATCGCCCTTAATGAAATGTATTCCGTTTGCCCGCCAGCGCCTCAACCTGGCCATTGTTGTTAACCTGGCTATTTATGCCAGCGCCTCTTACGCCGCGACGGTACCTGCGGGTATCACACTGGCTCCGAAGCAGTCCATAGTGATTAATAATAGCGGCGAAGTCTCTTCTCTCGATCCTCAGAAGATTGAAGGGGTGCCTGAGAGCGATATTATCCTCAATTTGCTGGAAGGGCTGGTCACTACAGACAATATCGGGCAGGTGGTGCCGGGCGTGGCGGAAAGCTGGAGCAACGAGCAGGGCAAAGTCTGGACGTTCACACTCAGAAAAGAGGCGAAGTGGAGCAATGGTGATCCGGTAACCGCCAGTGATTTCGTTTACAGCTGGCAGCGACTGGCCGATCCCAAAACGGCTTCTCCTTATGCCAGTTATCTGCAGTATGCGCATCTCACCAACATTGACGATGTTCTGGCGGGCAAAAAATCTCCGGATACGCTGGGCGTTAAAGCTCTGGATGACCATCATCTGCAGGTCACGCTGAGCGAGCCGGTGCCTTATCTTCTCGCGCTGGCAGCCCATACCTCACTGATGCCTGTTAACCGCAATGTGCTGGAGAAGTGGGGTGAAAAATGGACGATGCCGGGCCACTACGTTGGCAACGGTGCGTATACGCTCAGTGACTGGGTGATTAACGAGAAGATCGTGGTTAAGCGCAATCCGCTTTACTGGGATAACGGCAACACCGTGATTGATACCGGCACCTTCCTGCCGATTACCTCTGCTTCTACCGACGTGAATCGTTATCGCAGCGGTGAAATTGACATCTCCGGTAGCACGCTGCCGCCTGAACAGTTCCCGACGCTGAAAAAAACATTGGGAACTCAGGTTCACGTCAGCCCGCTGCTTTGTACTTTCTATTATGAGCTGAATAACAAACGCCCGCCGTTTAACGATCCGCGCGTGCGTACGGCGGTGAAATTAACGCTCGACCGCAACATAATTGCCGAAAAAATTATGGCCCAGGGGCAGATCCCGGCGGGTACCTTCACGCCACCATTTATCAATGGTGCAAAGCTGCAGCAGCCTGAGTGGATGAAGCTGACGCAGCAACAACGTAACGAGCAGGCGAAGAAATTACTGGCCGAAGCCGGATACAGCGCAGAGAAGCCGCTGAGCTTCAGCCTGCTGTACAACACTTCCGACGTGAATCAGAAGCAGGCGATTGCCGCCGCCTCAATGTGGAAAAAGAACCTGGGTGCCAACGTGGCGTTAAACAACCAGGAGTGGAAAACCATGCTGGATACCCGTCATCAGGGCAATTTTGACGTGGCGCGTGCGACATGGTGCTCTGACTATAACGAGCCTTCCACTTTCCTCAACATCATGGTGAGCAACTCTTCCAGCAATACCGCTTTTTACAGCAGCAAAGCATTTGATGCGCTGATGGCAAAAACGCTCACGGTTGCCAACGACCAGCAGCGGGCAGAACTCTATCAGCAGGCAGAGCAGCAGTTGGATAATGATTCGGCGATTGTCCCGGTGTATTACCGGGTCAGCGCACGTCTGATCAAGCCGTCGGTTGGCGGATTCACCGGCAAAGATCCGCAGGATCTGACCAACCTCCGGTATTACTACATCATCAAGCATTAAGAGCGGGTGGGATTTTGCCGCCCGTATAGAATTGATAGTAAAGGGTAAAGCAAAAACGACTCTGAGCGTCGTCGTTCCGGCGCTCCGGGAAGATTACCCGGTTAACGGGGGTCGCTGATGGTTTTGAGCACATTGGCAATGATAAAAACTGGAGTAGGATCACTATGACCAACATCACGAAAAAAAGCCTGATTGCACTGGGCGTTCTGACTGCACTTGCAGGCAATATGGCCGTGGCGGCAACGGTTCCGGCTGGCGTTGAGCTGGCACCTAAACAGGAACTGGTTAAAGGCAACGGCGACGAAGTTCAGTCACTTGACCCGCACAAAATTGAAGGCGTGCCGGAATCCAACGTCAGTCGTGATCTGCTGGAAGGACTGGTGATCAGTGATACTCAGGGCCACCCGGTCCCGGGCGTGGCTGAAAGCTGGGAAAACAAAGACGGCAAAGTCTGGACCTTCCACCTGCGTAACACGGCTAAATGGTCCAACGGCGAGCCTGTCACTGCTCAGGACTTCGTGTATAGCTGGCAGCGTCTGGCTGACCCGAAAACGGCCTCCCCTTACGCCAGCTATCTGCAATATGGTCATCTGGAAAATATTGACGACATCATCGCCGGTAAAAAAACAGCTGATACACTCGGCGTGAAAGCACTGGATGCTCACACTTTGCAGGTGACCCTGAGTGAATCCGTGCCTTACTTCTACAAACTGCTGATCCACCCGTCCATGTCTCCGGTTTACAAGCCAGCGATCGATAAATTCGGCGAGAAGTGGACCCAGCCGGAAAACTGGGTGGGCAACGGGGCCTTTAAACTGCAGACCCACGTGATTAACGAGCGTATCGTGCTGGTGCGTAACCCGGATTACTGGGACAACGCCAACACCAAGCTGGATAAAGTGACCTTCCTGCCAATTTCTTCTGAAGTGAGCGATGTTAACCGCTACTTCAGTAACGACGGCAGCGACATGACTTACAACAACATGCCAATCGAGCTGTTTAAAAAGCTGCAGCGCGATAACCCGAAAGAGCTGCATGTTGACCCGTACCTGTGTACTTATTACTACGAAATCAACAACCAAAAAGCGCCATTCACCGATCCTCGCGTCCGTGCCGCGCTGAAGCTGGGCCTGGACCGTGACATCATGGTCAACAAAGTGCTGGCTCAGGGGCAGCTGCCTGCCTGGAGCTACACACCGCCAGCTACCGACGGTGCCGAGCTGATCAAACCTGAGTGGTTCAACTGGTCACAGGATAAACGTAACGAAGAAGCGAAAAAACTGCTGGCCGAAGCAGGTTACACGGCGGACAAACCGCTGACCTTCGAACTGCTGTACAACACTTCCGACCTGCATAAAAAGCTGGCGATTGCGGCCTCTTCAATCTGGAAGAAAAACCTCGGCGTGAACATCAAGCTGAACAACCAGGAGTGGAAAACTTTCCTGGATACCCGTCATCAGGGTAACTTCGATGTTTCCCGCGCAGCCTGGTGTGCGGACTATAACGAGCCAACCTCGTTCCTGAATACTATGCTCTCTAACAGCAGCAACAACACTTCTCACTATAAATCGGCAGAGTTCGATAAGGTGATGGCGGATGCGGCTCAGGCCAGTGATGAGAAAGCCCGTAGCCAGCTGTACGCAAAAGCTGAGCAGGTTCTGGATAAAGACTCGGTTATCGTGCCTGTCTATTACTACGTGAACGCCCGCCTGGTGAAAACCTACGTTGGTGGCTACACCGGTAAAGACGCCCTCGACAACGTGTATGACAAAAATCTGTATATCATCAAACATTAATGGCAAAAATGGGGGGAAGGGCGACCTTCCCTCAGCGTGTCTATTTTAAGCAGTGCTGAGGCACAAGCCAGCAGGTACGGGCAATGTTAAAGTTTATTTTACGTCGTTTTCTGGAAGCGATTCCGACGTTACTCATTCTGATTACTATCTCCTTCTTTATGATGCGTCTTGCACCTGGGAGTCCTTTTACCGGTGAGCGTACGCTGTCGCCAGAAGTGATGGCGAATATCGAAGCCAAATACCATCTGAACGATCCGATCTGGAAACAGTACACCGACTATCTGGTGCAGCTGGCCCACGGTGATTTCGGACCGTCGTTCAAATACAAAGACTATTCGGTTAACTATCTGGTCGGCCATGCTTTCCCGGTTTCCGCCAAACTCGGCCTGGCCGCCTTTATTCTGGCGATCATCATTGGGGTGTCGGCAGGGGTGATTGCGGCCCTTAAACAGAACAGCAAATGGGATTTCGTGGTGATGGGTGTGGCGATGACCGGGGTGGTGATCCCCAGCTTCGTGGTCGCACCGCTGCTGGTGCTGATCTTCGCGATTGCCCTGAAATGGCTGCCGGGTGGCGGCTGGAACGGCGGTGAGGTGAAATACATGATCCTGCCAATGGTGGCGCTGTCGCTGGCCTATATCGCCAGTATCGCGCGTATAACCCGTGGCTCGATGATTGAAGTGCTGCACTCCAACTTTATCCGCACCGCGCGGGCGAAAGGGTTGCCAATGCACCGCATTGTCCTGCGCCACGCGCTGAAGCCTGCGATGCTGCCAGTGATGTCTTATCTTGGTCCGGCCTTCGTCGGCATTATCACCGGCTCGATGGTGATTGAAACCATCTACGGATTGCCGGGTATCGGCCAGCTGTTCGTTAACGGCGCGCTGAACCGCGACTACTCGCTGGTGCTGAGCCTGACCATTCTGGTGGGCGTGCTGACCATTCTTTTCAATGCGATCGTTGACGTGCTGTATGCGGTTATCGATCCGAAAATTCGTTACTGATCCGGAGCTCGCCATGATGTTGAGTAAAAAAAATAGCGAAGCTCTCGATGCCTTCAGTGAAAAGCTGGAGGTCGAAGGCCGCAGTTTGTGGCAGGACGCCCGTCGTCGCTTTATCCATAACCGCGCCGCGCTGGGCAGCCTGATTGTGCTGGTTGTGATTGCACTGTTTGTGATCTTCGCCCCGATGCTCTCCTCGTTTACCTATGACGATACTGACTGGGGTATGATGTCTGCCGCTCCGGACATGGCTTCAAAACACTACTTCGGTACCGATTCATCAGGTCGTGACCTGCTGGTGCGCGTGGCGATTGGTGGCCGTATCTCGCTGATGGTGGGGATTGCTTCTGCGCTGGTGGCGGTGCTGGTGGGCACGCTGTATGGCTCGCTGGCCGGTTACCTGGGCGGTAAAACAGACTCGGTGATGATGCGCCTGCTGGAGATCCTCAACTCCTTCCCGTTTATGTTCTTTGTGATCCTGCTGGTGACCTTCTTTGGCCGTAATATTTTGCTGATCTTCGTCGCTATCGGGCTGGTTTCCTGGCTGGATATGGCGCGTATCGTCCGTGGCCAGACGCTGAGCCTCAAGCGCAAAGAGTTTATTGAAGCGGCCCACGTTGGTGGCGTTTCCACCGCCAGTATTGTGCTGCGGCATATCGTGCCGAACGTCCTCGGCGTGGTTGTGGTGTATGCCTCGCTGCTGGTGCCAAGCATGATCCTGTTCGAATCCTTCCTCAGCTTCCTTGGGCTGGGTACGCAGGAGCCGCTGAGCAGCTGGGGTGCTTTGCTCAGCGATGGTGCTAACTCAATGGAGGTGTCGCCGTGGCTGCTGCTGTTCCCGGCGGGATTCCTGGTGGTTACGCTGTTCTGTTTCAACTTTATCGGCGATGGCCTGCGTGATGCCCTCGACCCGAAAGATCGTTAAGGAGTTTCCCGATGAGCGTAACTGAACTGCAGCCAGCAATGGCTAAACAAGCGGGAAGCGAACGTCTGCTGGACGTGAAGGATCTGCGGGTAACCTTTGGCACGCCGGATGGTGATGTCCCGGCGGTAAACGACCTGAACTTCAGCCTGCGTGCCGGTGAAACCCTGGGCATTGTGGGTGAGTCAGGTTCCGGTAAGTCGCAGATGGCATTTGCCCTGATGGGCCTGCTGGCCAGCAATGGCCGCATTGGCGGCTCTGCGCTGTTTAACGGTAAAGAGATCCTCAACCTGCCGGAGAAGCAGCTTAACAGCCTGCGTGCCGAGCAGATTGCAATGATTTTCCAGGATCCAATGACTTCACTGAACCCATATATGCGCGTTGGCGAGCAGCTGATGGAAGTGCTGAAGTTGCACAAAGGCATAACCAGTGCCCAGGCTTTTGAAGAGTCGGTGCGGATGCTGGACGCGGTAAAAATGCCGGAAGCCCGCAAGCGCATGAAAATGTACCCGCACGAGTTTTCCGGTGGGATGCGTCAGCGCGTGATGATTGCTATGGCGCTGCTGTGCCGGCCAAAGTTGCTGATTGCCGATGAGCCAACCACCGCGCTGGACGTTACGGTCCAGGCACAAATCATGACGTTGCTGAACGATCTGAAAAGAGAGTTCAACACC
Source organism: Erwinia sp. 009765445 (assembly GCF_058137865.1). Classification (NCBI taxonomy): domain Bacteria; kingdom Pseudomonadati; phylum Pseudomonadota; class Gammaproteobacteria; order Enterobacterales; family Erwiniaceae; genus Erwinia; species Erwinia sp. 009765445. Next base: position 77,158 of record NZ_JBYUWC010000001.1, on the reverse strand, counting down.
GCGATCATCATGATCACCCACGATTTAGGCGTCGTAGCCGGAATTTGTGACCAGGTGCTGGTGATGTATGCCGGAAGAACCATGGAATACGGCAAGGCGCGTGATGTGTTTTATCAACCGACTCATCCGTATTCGATTGGCCTGCTTAACGCGGTGCCGCGTCTGGATGCTGAAGGGGAATCCCTGACCACCATTCCGGGCAATCCGCCAAACCTGCTGCGCCTGCCGCAAGGCTGCCCGTTCCAGCCACGCTGTCCGCACGCGATGGAAATCTGTTCCACTGCACCACCGCTGACGCCGTTTGGTGAAGGTCGTCTGCGTGCCTGCTTCAAACCCGCGGAGGAACTGGTATGAGTGCGGTAGCTGAAAAGAAAGTCCTGTTAGAAATTGCCGACCTGAAGGTACATTTCGACATTAAAGATGGCCGTCAGTGGTTCTGGCAGCCGCCAAAGACTCTGAAAGCGGTAGATGGCGTCAGCCTGCGTCTTTATGAAGGGGAGACGCTTGGCGTGGTGGGTGAGTCCGGTTGTGGCAAATCTACGCTGGCCCGCGCCATTATCGGCCTGGTGAAGGCGACCGAAGGGCGTGTGGCCTGGCTGGGACGCGATCTGCTGGGGCAGAGTGAGGAAGAGTGGCGCAAGGCGCGTAGCGATATCCAGATGATTTTTCAGGATCCACTGGCTTCGCTTAACCCACGCATGACCATCGGGGACATCATCGCCGAGCCGCTGCGCACCTATCATCCTGAGATGGCGCGGCAGGAAGTGAAGGAGCGGGTGAAAACGATGATGATGAAGGTGGGCTTATTGCCTAACCTGATTAACCGTTATCCTCACGAGTTCTCCGGTGGCCAGTGCCAGCGTATTGGTATCGCCCGCGCGCTGATCCTTGAACCAAAGTTGATTATCTGTGATGAGCCAGTTTCGGCGCTGGATGTGTCAATTCAGGCGCAGGTGGTGAATTTGCTGCAGAAGCTGCAGCGAGAGATGGGGCTGTCACTGATCTTCATCGCCCACGACCTGGCGGTGGTGAAGCACATCTCCGATCGCGTGCTGGTGATGTATCTGGGCCATGCGGTGGAGCTGGGAACCTACAATGAGGTTTATCAGAATCCGCAGCATCCTTATACGCGCGCGCTGATGTCAGCTGTGCCCATTCCCGATCCGGATCTGGAGAAGAATAAGGTTATCCAGCTGCTGGAAGGAGAACTGCCTTCGCCAATTAATCCGCCGTCAGGCTGCGTGTTCCGCACCCGCTGTCCGATTGCCGGGCCGGAGTGTGCCAAAACACGTCCGCTGCTGGAAGGCAGCTTCCGTCATGCCGTCTCCTGCCTGAAAGTGGACCCGCTGTAAGGTGATTTTCGCTGAAGTCTGAGGCGTGGGGAACACCGGTCGGGAAAGCGTCTCGCGCCATGGACGGCGCGAGTCGGGCTGCCATAAATGGCGTTGTTTGCCTGTTTATGAGTGGCCTTCATCACGCAGCCGCTGATTTACTCAAACGTTACTCGTGCCACAAAATATGGCACAGCTTGTGGTCTTTCTCACGGCACAGCAGTACGCGGGCAAACACGTCCGTAATCGGATCGCCATCCACTTCACCCAGCCCAATCACCACTTCGGAGAAGAAGTCCGGGTTCAGGTCAAAATCAACATGCTCAGCCCAGTCTTCTGAAGGATCAAACAGCTCTGCGCCGCCGCGTTCTTCAAACTGAAGATTGAACAGAATGATATCGGCCGGGTCGAGGTTGTCACCTGCCAGCTCCAGAAAAATATCGTAAGCCTGTTCCAGGGTTTCATCTTCGGTAAGGCGGTTATTTAAATCCATAACATTTCCCATAATGCCCGTCGGGCGCTGTGCAATTCCGCTCGTTTTACAGCAACGGACTGAAGAAGTAAAACAGTCGTTCGACAATCCGCTGCCAGTAAGCACGCCGGGACCAGCGTTTGCCATCTACCAGCCGCGAGCGGGCGATATAATCGTCCTGAACGCGGGCCAGGTCGTCGCCGAAACCGTCATCATCAATCACCAGCGTGATCTCAAAATTCAGCCACAGGCTGCGCATATCCAGGTTCACCGTGCCGACCAGGCTCAGCTGCCCATCGACCAGCACGCTTTTGGTATGCAGCAGACCGTCTTCAAACTGGTAAATTTTAACCCCGGCTTCCAGCAGTTCAGCGAAGAACGCACGGCTTGCCCAGCCAACCAGCATTGAATCATTGCGGCGCGGCACAATGATGCTGACGTCGACACCACGCAGTGCAGCGGTGCAGATGGCGTGCAGCAGGTCATCGCTGGGGACAAAGTAGGGCGTTGTCATGATCAGCTGTTCGCGCGCGGAATAGACTGCGGTCAGCAGAGCCTGATGGATCAGGTCTTCCGGGAAGCCTGGGCCGGAAGCAATCACCTGAATGGTATGGCCGCTTTCCTGCTCGAAAGGCATCACGTTGCCATCCGGCGGCGGCGGCAGAATGCGCTTGCCGGTTTCAATCTCCCAGTCGCAGGAGTAGATAATCCCCATGGTGGTGGCAACCGGGCCTTCCATACGCGCCATTAAATCCACCCACTGGCCGACGCCCGCATCCTGTTTAAAATAGCGCGGGTCAACAAGGTTCATGCTGCCGGTGTAAGCAATATAGTTATCGATTAAAACCACTTTGCGGTGCTGGCGCAGGTCCATGCGGCGCAGAAACACGCGCAGCAGGCTGACTTTAAGTGACTCTACCACGTCGATCCCGGCATTGCGCATCATCGCGGCCCACGGGCTGCGGAAAAACTGTACGCTTCCGGCTGAATCCAGCATTAAGCGGCAATGCACGCCGCGCCTTGCTGCGGCCATCAACGATTCCGCCACCTCATCCGCCAGTCCGCCCGGCTGCCAGATATAGAACACCATCTCAATATTATGACGCGCCAGCTGAATATCGCGGATTAACGCCTGCATAGTGTCTTCAGTTGAGGTCAGCAGCTGCAACTGATTGCCTTTCACACCCGCCACGCCCTGACGGTTCTCGCACAGCTGAAACAGGGAGCGGGCAACGTCGCTGTTGTCCCCGGCAAAAATCTGGTGACAGGATTTTAAATCGTTCAGCCATTTAGCCGTGGAGGGCCACATGGTGCGCGCGCGCTCCGCCCGCCGCTTCCCCAGATGCAGTTCTCCAAAGGAGAGATAGGCTATGATCCCGACAAGCGGCAGGATATAGATAATCAGCAGCCAGGCCATGGCGGAAGGGACGGCACGGCGTTTCATTAAAATACGCAGCGTCACACCCGCGATCAGCAGCCAGTAGCCAAAAATCAGCAGCCAGCTGAGTACAGTATAAAAAGTCGACATGTCAGTGGAAATCCCGTTCGCGCTTGAATACAGGGAGTTTACGTGCAGATGACAGCATGCGAAACCTTTTCCGGTTTAAAGTCATCGGACCTGGCATGAGAACAGAAAGGTTTATACTGCTGCGCGAGTTTTTTGACCTCAGAGGGTAAAATGAGACGGAGCAGAAATGAAGTCGCACGCTGGCGTATGTCGCGTCAGATCCAGCGTCGTCGGGCACGCTGGCTGGAGGGGCAGTCAAGACGTTATGGTCGTATGCACGCCATCCGTCATCAGGTAAACCAGCAGCAGCGACGTTCTGTTCTGTTTATCAATCAGCTGTTCTGACCTGCCTGAGTGGGCACTTTTCCCTGTGCATTTACCGCACAGGGAAAGCAAACTTGCGGTTAAAACACCCGTTTGAAGGGCTTGACTGCAACCTGCTTATAAACTCCGGCGGCAATATAAGGGTCATCCTGCGCCCATGATTGCGCCTCTTCCAGCGACGCGAACTCGGCAATCACCGTTGAGCCGCTGAAACCAGCCACGCCCGGGTCATTGCTGTCCACGGCGGGCATCGGTCCGGCCACAATCAACCGGCCTTCGTCCTGCAACAGCTGCAGACGTGCGAGATGGGCAGGGCGCACGGCGGTACGCTTTTCCAGTGAATCAGCATTATCTTCTGCGTAAATTACGTAGAGCACGTTTACAACTCCTGTCGGGTCAGTAAGATTCGGCGATCACGTTAAGTCATCGTTCACCTTTCTGCAAACGAAAGATAGTCGCGGCCTGATTACGGTCAGTTTCGGGCACTTTTCTGACGAAATCACGCTGCCAGCGCGGCTGGGTTATTGAAACTGATTGCTATTTGCATTTAAACTTACGTTTCAATACTTACAGCAGAAAGATTATGACGACGCTGACAGAAAATTCTTTACCCCGCCGTATATCGCTGCCGATGTTGTTCTCTGTGGGACTGCACGCGGTAGTGATTGGGGGAATACTTTATGCTTCTTTTCACCAGGTAGTCGAAGTGCCGAAAGCGTCTCAGCCCATCAGCGTCTCGATGGTTGCGCCTGAAGTGCAGCCAGAGCCTCAGCCCGCTCCTCAGCCTGCTCCAGAACCTGTTGCAGAGCCTGAACCCGAACCCGTTCCGAAGCCGGAGCCGGAGCCGGAGCCGGAGCCGCCCAAACCTGAGCCAGTGCCCATTCCAAAACCCGTGCCTAAGCCCAAGCCAAAGCCGGTAAAAAAAGAAGTGGTGAAGCCGAAGAAAGAGGTGAAACCCCGCACGGAGCCGCGTCAGGCATCGCCGTTTAATGAAGACAAGATGGCGACCGCGCCTAAGCCGTCTACTGCACCCAAAACCTCACCAGCGCCTTCTGCTGTGGCCTCAACGGGGCCGAAAGCTATCAGCGTGGGCAAACCGGGTTATCCGGCCCGTGCCTTTGCACTGCGGATGGAAGGGCGAGTGCGGGTTCAGTTTGACGTGGACAGTTCAGGTCAGGTCGACAACATCCGCATTCTCTCTGCCGAGCCGCGGAATATGTTTGAGCGTGAAGTAAAACTGGCTATGAAGAAGTGGCGATATGAAGCCGGTAAGCCGGGCAAAGGCCTGACCATGAACATCGTCTTCAAAATTGACGGTGGCACCAGCATCGAATAAAGAAAAAGCCGGAAAATCCGGCTTTTTTTTCAGTTCTGCACATCCGGCTGGAAATGCATCTTATCGGCGGGCAGCTCGCGGGATTTGCCTTCATTATCCACCGCGACATAGATAAACACCGCTTCGGTGGTGCAATAGCGCTGGCCGATTGGCTCGGAAGAGACTTTCTTGATCCACACTTCGATATTAATAGTGATCGAACTTTTCCCGGTACGAATGCAGCGGGCATGACAGCTCACCACATCTCCCACCGCGACCGGTTTGAGGAAGGTCATGCCGTCCGCACGCACGGTGACCACACGTCCTCCGGCAATCTCCTTGGCCAGAATTGCTCCGCCCATATCCATCTGTGACATCAGCCAGCCGCCAAAAATATCCCCGTTGGCGTTGGTATCCGCAGGCATGGCCAGCGTCCGCAGCACCATTTCGCCCTGCGGGAGTCTGTTTTTATCGTCGTTCATTGCTTGCTTCCAGATAATGGGAGGGTGGCCCGACTGATGCCGGGCTCTGAGGTTTATTTTTCTTCTTGTGGCATCAGGCGGTAGATATACAGGCCGCTGATGAGGGTAAAGAGCAGGGTCAGGCCGGTCAGGCCGAACACTTTAAAATTAACCCAAAATTCCTGAGATAACCAAAAAGCGACGTAAATATTTGCTATCCCGCAGGCGAAGAAAAACAGCGCCCAGGCCACATTCAGCTTACGCCAGGCAAATTCCGGCAGCTTCAGCTCTTTCCCCAGCATGGTCTGGATCAGCGGCTGCTTCATCCAGAACTGGCTGAACAGCAGCGCCAGCCCGAACAGGGAGTAGATCACCGTGACTTTCCATTTGATGAACTCATCGTTATGGAACACCAGCGTCAGGGTGCCGAACACCGCGACCAGCACGAAGGTGAAGATGGTCATTTTTTCTACTTTGCGGAACATTATCCAGCTGGCAACCAGCGCCAGAGCGGTGGCGACAATCAGCGCACCAGAGGCGACAAAGATGTCGTACAGTTTGTAAAAGATGAAAAAGACCACGAGCGGGAGGAAATCAAGTAACTGCTTCATAAAGGCTTCCAAATACCAGACTGGGGCAAAACATCACGTTATCATTGCGTGCCCCGCAGGGCACGCAATCACCATTAACGTAACAGCATATACAGGCGATAAAGATAGATAATCAGTATGGCCGAAATAAGGTTACTCAGGGCGTTCAGCACCACTGACGCGACGTTGGCTGGCAGCACGGTCAGCGAGGATGCCAGCAGCAATACGGCAATTTTTGCCAGCAGCCAGACGGCCACGCCAGGGGCAACGATCTTCATCTGGCTCCACACCAGACGCATGCTGCTGCGCATGGCCGCGAAGATGCTGATCTTTTCGGTAGCGAGGATTATCGGTGCCAGCGCCAGCACGATAGCGAGGATCACGCCAGGCACGACCAGCACCATAAAGCCCAGTTGCACCACCAGAGTCATGATAAACACCAACAGCAGCAGGCGAGGCAGCATCGGCGCAGAAGCCCCAATCGCCCGAAGCGCGCTGATGCGCTGTCCGGCAGAGACCATCGGGATCAGGCTCAGCATGGCACCCAGCAGCAGGGTATTCCCCACCAGAGAAGCTAAGGTTCCGGCTGCAGAAGCACGTAACAGGATACGCTGCTGGTCAGGTGACATATTCTGCACCATCTCCAGCAGGCTCATGCGCGAGCCGCTGTCGCCTTCCGTCAGAAGGGAGAGCTGATCGGCGCCTGGCGTCAGCGCGTGGCCGATCAGGACGGTGATAAATGAGGTCAGTAGCGAAATCAGCACGATGGTAATCAGCTGATGGCGAAAAAAGTTCCCCGTGTCACGGTATAACGAACCTGCCGTGAAAGACATGTACACTCCTTGAAAAGCCGGTATTAGCGATCCGGCGATTGTACATGGTCTGGCGGCAACCTGGCACCCTGACTTACATAACTTTCAATTAAAGAAGGCATTATCGGCTCAAACCGTTGCGGCAGACCCTGGCGCGCTCTGGCAGGTTAGAGACTCCATTAAGCAAAACGTCTTCACCAGGATGATTGTAGAAATTGATCCAAATCAAATCATTGTTTTTTAAGGAGAATGAAAGAAATGATTTGCATGACCTTTCTGCAAATAAAGGTAAAGATGGCGCAGATAACAGTAAGCAATTGCGTAAAAACGCTTAATGACATGCAAAGGAGTGGTTATGAAATTAACAGCATTGGCTCTGGCGGTAGTGACTCTGCTGCCGGCGGTCGCTTCAGCCCATCAGGCTGGCGATTTTTTCATGCGTGCAGGTACTGCAACCGTCCGTCCAACCGGTGGCTCTGACAATGTGCTGGGGCTGGGTGAGTTCAACGTCGACAACAATACTCAGCTGGGCCTGACTTTTACCTATATGGCGACCGATAACATCGGTATTGAGCTGCTGGGAGCCACGCCATTTCGCCATAAAGTGGGTCTGGAGGCGACCGGTACACTGGCTACCGTGCACCAGCTGCCACCTACACTGATGGCTCAGTGGTACTTTATGGGTAATACCAGCAAATGGCAGCCTTACGCCGGTATCGGTGTTAACTACACCATGTTCTATGACAACGATTTCAACCAGACCGGGCGTGATGCCGGGTTAAGCAATCTGAGCGTAAAAAATTCCTGGGGTGTGGCAGGTCAGCTCGGTCTGGATTATCAGCTGACGCCGGACTGGATGCTCAATGCCTCCCTGTGGTACATGAATATCAAAACCAAAGTCGGCTTTGACTCTCCGGCGGGTCATCAGAGTATCGACACGAATATCAACCCGTTTGTGTTCTTCTTCGGGGCAGGTTATCGCTTCTGACCGCCTTCAGCGGGCGTAAAAAAAGCCGCCTCAGGGCGGCTTTTTACATGGTGCAGCAACTTACTTTATCTGCATGTTATTAGTCACCGAGGTGACGCCTTTCACACTGCGGGTAATGGTAACGGCACGGTTAGCCATCTGCGGTGAGCTGACAAACCCACTCAGCTGTACGCGGCCTTTAAAGGTTTCCACGTTGATTTCAGTCGATTTCAGCGAATCATCTTTCAACAGCTCGCCTTTGACTTTAGTGGTGATCACCGTGTCATCAAGATAGCCGCCGGTGCCTTCTTTGGTTGCTGTCGGCGCACAGGCGCTGACCGAAACAGCCACTACTGCCGCAATAACCATGCCGGTCAGGATTTTCATCAACTTCATTGTCATTCTCCCTGTCATTCTCGATTGGCCTTCGCCGTGATTACAGAATCGCTCTGTAAAAGAAGCTTAGTCCTGAGCGGAAAATTCGCAATCGGATAAGGCCATAAAGAGTGGGAAAATAATGCCTTACCGTGAGAGGTAAGGCACTGAGCAAGGGGATTAGCGCGTGGCGGCTTTTAGACCGGAGACGAAAGCCTTCAGTTCAGCCAGCATAACCGGAGGATTGGCGTGATTTTTCTCGATGATTTTCACGATGGCAGAACCGGATATGGCACCGGCAGCGCCGGCCGCCAGCGCTTCTTGCACCTGGCCTGGCTCAGAAATGCCAAAGCCCTGTACCGACGGCGCGGCATTATATTCGGTCAGTTTAGTCACCAGGTGCTGTAACGACAGGCTTTCACCACGGGTTTCAGAGCCGGTGACGCCAGCGCGCGAGAGCAGGTAGGTATAACCGCGACCATGTGAAGCGATCTCACGCAGCAGATCATCATCAGCATTCGGCGGGCAGATGAAGATAGGCGCGATGTTGTGACGCATCGCTGACTGGCGGAACGGCGCTGACTCTTCAACCGGCACATCCGCAACCAGCACGGAATCGACACCGGCCTGCTGGCAGCGGCTATAGAAGTTATCAATGCCGTTGGAGAAGACCAGGTTGGCATACATCAGCAGGCCAATCGGGATCTCCGGGTATTTCTGTCGAATGGCGGTCAGCATCTCAAAACACTGTGACGGTGTCACGCCTGCTGCAAATGCACGCAGGGTGGCATTCTGGATGGTCGGGCCGTCGGCCAGCGGGTCAGAGAAGGGAATACCCAGCTCCAGCGCGTCGGCACCGCCTTCAACCAGCGCATCAATAATCTGCAGCGACAGCTCAGGTGTGGGATCGCCCAGCGTGACGAATGGCACGAATGCGCCTTCTTTGCGTGCTTTCAGGCGTGTAAAAAGCCGATCGTAACGTTCCATCAGATTTCTCCCTTAGCGGTCAGAATGTCGTGAACGGTGAAAATGTCTTTATCGCCGCGGCCGGAAAGGTTAACCACCAGAAGCTGCTCTTTTTCTGGTGCTTCGCGCATCATTTTCAGCGCATGAGCCAGTGCGTGCGACGATTCCAGCGCCGGGATAATCCCTTCGCTGCGGCACAGCATTTTGAAGGCATCAAGGGCTTCATCATCGGTAATCGACACATAGTCAGCACGACCGGTACTGTTCAGATAAGCGTGCTGCGGTCCCACTGACGGGAAGTCCAGACCGGCCGAGATAGAGTAGGACTCTTCGATCTGCCCGTCGTCGGTCTGCATCATTGGGGCTTTCATGCCAAAGTAGATCCCCACGCGACCGTGCTTCAGTGGCGCGCCGTGTTCCCCACTTTCAATGCCGTGACCGGCAGGTTCAACGCCAATCAGACCAACAGACGTTTCATCGATAAAGTCGGCGAACATGCCGATAGCATTGGAGCCACCGCCGACACAGGCAATGACCGCATCCGGCAGGCGGCCTTCGCGTTCCTGAATCTGCACTTTAGTCTCTTCGCCAATCATCCGCTGGAATTCACGTACGATGGTCGGGAAAGGGTGTGGGCCGGCTGCAGTACCCAGCATGTAATGGGCGTTGTCATAGCTGCCAGACCAGTCACGCAGCGCTTCGTTACAGGCATCTTTCAGCGTGGATGAGCCACTGTGCACCGGGATCACTTCCGCGCCCATCAGCTTCATTCTGAAGACGTTAGGCGACTGGCGCTCAATGTCTTTCGCGCCCATATAGATGCGGCACTTCAGTCCCAGCAGCGCGCTGGCCAGAGCGGAGGCCACACCGTGCTGCCCGGCGCCGGTTTCGGCAATGATTTCGGTTTTGCCCATGCGCTTAGCCAGCAGGGCCTGACCCAGCACCTGGTTTGTTTTGTGCGCACCCCCGTGCAGCAGATCTTCACGCTTCAGGTAGAGACGGGTTTTAGTGCCTTTGGTCAGGTTCTTACACAATGTCAGGGCTGTCGGGCGACCGGCATAGTTTTTCAGCAGGTCAGTAAACTCGGCCTGAAACTTCGGATCGCGCTGAGCGCTGACAAAGGCTTCTTCCAGCTGGCGCAGGGCTGGCATCAGGATTTGTGGCACATACATGCCGCCAAATTCGCCGAAATAGGGGTTCAGTAAGGTCATATCGCTTCTCTTTTCGCTAACGGAACCGCAGGCGGCTCCGGACGGTCAGTACGCCTTCAGCGTTTGAAAGACTGAGGCAATCTTCGAGGCATCTTTGATTCCGGGCGCGCTTTCCACGCCGGAATTGAAATCTAAACCGGCACAGCCCAGCTGAGCGGCTTCAACACAGTTATCCGCTCCCAGTCCGCCAGCCAGCAGGACGTTGTCCAGCTGCTGGCCGCTGAGCAGGCTCCAGTCAAAGCGTTTGCCGCTGCCGCCGTTTCCGTTATCAAATACATAGCGGTCAACGTGCGGCCAGTCGCGGGCTGGCAGGGCATCTTTAATGCTGAAGGCTTTCCAGATTTTCACCTCTGCGGGCAGCAGGCTGCGCAGTTCGGCCACAAAAGCCTGATCTTCGTCGCCATGCAGTTGAACGACCTGCAGATTAAGCGCCTGAGCCGTCGTGACAATGTCACTGATGGCGTTATTGCGGAATACACCAACATATTTCAGCGCTGCAGCAGCCTGGACCGTTCTGGCTTGTTCAATGCTCACTTTGCGTGGAGAGCCTTCGGCAAAGATAAGGCCGCCGTAAATGGCACCGGCTTCAAGTGCGCTAAGCGCATCTTCCGCTCGGGAAAGGCCACAGACTTTATTATCGCCGATAATCACACGACGCACCGCGGCTGCGAGGTCAGCTTCTGACATCAGCGCTGAGCCAATCAGGAAGCCGTTGGCAAAGTGGCTCAGCTCACGTACCTGCGCATAACTGTTAATGCCGGATTCGCTGATCACCGTTACCCCATGGGATACTTTCGGGGCCAGGCGGCGGGTACGGTCCAGATCGATGGACAGGTCGCGCAGATCGCGGTTATTAATCCCAATCACTTTTGCGCCCAGTGCGGTGGCACGCTCCAGCTCTTCATCGCTGATCACTTCAGTCAGCACGCCCATATTCAGGCTGTGCGCCACGGCGGACAGCTGGCGATACTGCTCATCATTCAGCACGGAAAGCATCAGCAGGATCGCATCGGCCTGGCAGAAACGCGCCAGGTAGATCTGATAAGGATCAATGATAAAATCTTTGCACAGCACTGGCTGAGTAATCGCCGCGCTGACTATGGGAAGAAAATCAAAGCTTCCCTGGAAATATTTCTCGTCGGTCAGCACAGAAACTGCCGAAGCGTAATGCCGGTAAACGCCCGCGATAGTCGCCGGATCAAAATCTTCCCGAATCAGCCCCTTTGAAGGCGAAGCTTTCTTACATTCAAGAATAAACACGGTCCTGGCACCCTGCAGCGCGTGATAAAAGCTGCGGGTGGACGGTGCGATCTCGTTTTGGAAAGTCGACAGCGGCTGTTGCTGCTGGCGTTCTGTCAGCCAGATGGCTTTGTCCTGAACAATTTTGTTAAGTACGGTTTCCTGCATGATTATCCTCTTGCTGCCAGTGCGACAACTTGCTCGTAAGCCTGACCACTGCGGATGACGCTCAGCGCCGTCCGGGCATTTTCCCGTAAATCTTCATTGCCGAAAATCTTCAGCAGCAGCGCCACGTTAGCCGCAACGGCCTCCTCGTGCGCGCGCTCGCCTTTACCCTGGAGTAATCGTGTCAGAATGTCACGGTTTTCTTCAGGTGTGCCGCCCGCCAGCGCCTCCTGCGGGTGGAAACTCAGGCCGAAGTCTTCCGGCGTCAGCTGGTAGCTGGTGATCTCGCCTTCACGCAGTTCTGCCACGTGGGTTTTAGCGTGCAGGGCAACCTCATCCATCCCGCCGCCGTGGACCACCGCCGCACGCTGGTAGCCCAGCATTTTCAGCGTTTTTGCCACTGGCAGCACCAGTTCAGGGCTGTAAACGCCAATCACTGCCAGAGGAGGGCGCGCCGGGTTGATCAGCGGGCCGAGTACGTTAAACAGTGTGCGGGTCTTCAACTGCTGGCGTACCGGCATGGCATGACGAAAGCCGGTGTGGTACTGGGGCGCGAACAGGAAGCAGACGTTGAGATCGTCCAGTGCCTGGCGAGCTTTTTCTGCTGGCAGATCCAGACTGATGCCAAACGCCGCCAGCAGATCGGAAGAACCGGATTTGCTGGAAACGCTGCGGTTGCCGTGCTTGGCCACTTTCAGACCACAGGCAGACGCCACAAAGGCGCTGGCGGTGGAGATATTAATGCTGTTGCTGCCGTCACCGCCGGTCCCGACGATATCCGCGAAGGCGTAGTCAGGACGCGGGAAAGGTTTGGCATCTTCCAGCAGCGCCGTGGCAGCACCGGCAATCTCTTCCGGGCGCTCACCGCGAACTTTCATCGCAATCAGCGCGGCAGCAAGCTGGGTCGGCGCCAGCTGACCGGTTATGATTGCCGAGAACAGCTGATGGCTTTCCGCCTGGGTCAGGGTCTGAGCCTGATAAAGTTTTTCCAGAATCTCGTTCATCGGGGTCTCCTTATTACGCCAGCGCCCAGGCGAGTGTTTGTTCCAGAAGGCGTGCGCCCTGGGTGGTCAGAATGGATTCCGGATGGAACTGGAATCCGCAGACGCGATCGGCATCGTGACGGACAGCCATTACCATGCCGTTAAAAGTAGCGTTGACGATCAGTTCTGCCGGGACATTGCTGCCCACCAGAGAGTGATAACGCGCCACCGGCAGCGGGTTGCTCAGCCCGGCAAACATGCCCAGATCATCATGGGTAATGCCTGAGGCTTTACCGTGCAGGATTTCACCAGCCTGCCCCACGTGGCCGCCGTAGGTTTCCACAATCGCCTGATGGCCCAGACAGATACCGATAATCGGCAGACGGCCGCGCAGGCGCTGCAGCAGTTCCGGCATGCAGCCTGCTTCAGAAGGGGCTCCCGGACCTGGTGACAGCATCAGCACCGGATTTTCCATGTTCTGCAGGCGGTCGATTAACGTTTCTGCCGGTACATTGTTACGGTAAATCACCACGTTATGGCCAAACGCACGTAACTGGTCAACCAGGTTATAGGTAAAGGAGTCAATGTTGTCGAGCAGCAGAATATCAGCCATCAGAAAATCTCCTTGCAGTGATGGGCCGTGGCGATAGCGCGAAGAACGGCGCGGGCTTTATTACGGCTCTCATCCGCTTCCGCTTGCGGAACAGAATCCAGCACCACACCAGCCCCGGCCTGAACGGTAGCGACACCGTCTTCAACGTAAGCTGAACGAATAACGATACAGGTATCCAAATCGCCGCTGGCCGTGAAGTAGCCCACCGCGCCGCCGTAGCTGCCGCGACGGGTGCCTTCGGCTCCGGCAATCAGCTGCATGGCGCGAACTTTCGGCGCACCGCTCAGCGTGCCCATGTTCATGCAGGCGCTGTAAGCGTGCAGCACGTCCAGATCTTCACGCAGCTGGCCGACCACGCGGGATACCAGGTGCATCACAAAGGAGTAGCGGTCAACTTTGGTCAGGTCAGCAACGTAGCGGCTGCCCGATGTGCAGATGCGTGCCAGATCGTTACGTGCCAGGTCAACCAGCATCAGGTGCTCGGCCAGTTCTTTATGGTCGGTGCGCATTTCCAGTTCAATGCGGCTGTCCAGATCGCGGTCCAGAGAACCGTCGGCATGGCGTCCGCGCGGACGGGTACCGGCAATTGGGTAGATCTCAATCTGGCGGCTGGCGGCATCATACTTCAGTGAGCTTTCCGGTGAGGCACCGAACAGGCTGAAGTCCTGATCCTGCATAAAGAACATATACGGGCTTGGGTTGCTGTTTTTCAGCGTGTCATAAGCTGCCAGCGGAGAAGGGCAAGGCAGTGAGAAACGGCGTGACGGCACCACCTGGAAAATTTCGCCAACGCGGATGGCTTCCTGCAGCTCACGAACCACGTTGCAGTACTCTTCATCGCTCTGGTTGCAGCTCAGCGTCATTTTTTCAACCGGCTGGACCGGGAGTGGATGAGCGGGCTGCAGCATCTGCGCATGGAGCTGTTCTATACGGCTCTGCAGGCGTAAAAATTCGCCCGGCGTGGAGGTAAACAGGCTGGCCTGCAGGCGGGCTGTCTGGCTCTGGTGGTCAATGACCAGCAGCGTTTCAGCCAGATAGAAACAGTAGTCCGGGCAGCGTTGGTCGTTGTTCAGCTCTGGCAGGTTCTCAAACCCGGCCACCAGGTCATAAGCAAACAGGCCGCCGAGCAGCATAGCTTCGCGCTCTTCTTCAGGGCTGTTAACCAGATGCGGGATCAGACGCAGCGCATCAAAAACGGATATCGACTTCAGCCGTGAATCTTCATCCTGCACTTCTGTGTTGGCCGGAAAGGTCAGCTCACGGCCATCGGGGCGGACGGTGCTGATCACGCTTGCAGGCAATGCGACATCCAGCAGGGGCAGGATCGCGCGGCCATTCTCTGACAGCGCCTGCACGGTAACGGTATTTCCCAGTGCTTTAATGCGCAGAGCACTGTCGACAATCAGCAGGCTTTTCAGATTACGCTTGCTGTCAATGTCAGCGGATTCGAGCAACAGCGTGGCCGGGCGGGCACCACACAGCTGATGAAAAACGGCGGCCGGATCCTCGCGGTAAGGTGCGTTGCCGGTAATCAACTTCACTGTAGGTTTGGCATTTTGCATGAGGTCAGTTCTCTGAAATTTGCTTAAAAAAAAGCCCGCGTTAGGCGGGCTTGGGTATCTGCACAACGTCTGGTTGCGTGCATGACTCCTTCGCCCGTTCAGGGAGAAGTGCGCCACCAACCAGTCATCATTAAATGTGTCATAGTCATGATTCAGATACCCTTGCATGTGAACTTGCGTACTAGTTAACTGGTTCGCCGCCAAAAAGTCAATACTCTTTTTCCTCCGGAGCGAAATCCCGGTATCATGCTGCGACATTTATCCGCCGATGCCGGAGCAGTTTTGACAGATCCAACCCCGTTAGATCCCTGGCCCGTATACGATCTCCACAGTCACACCCGCGCCTCTGATGGCTTACTTACCCCGGAAGAATTGGTGCTGCGCGCGGTCGAGCATCGCGTGGGCGTGCTGGCTATCACCGATCACGATACCGTGGATGGCATTCCGTCCGCGCGTGAGGCGATTGCGAGGCATCAGCTCCCTTTGCAGCTGATCGCCGGGGTGGAAGTCTCTTCTCTGTGGGAAAATCATGAGATTCACATTGTTGGTCTGGGTGTGGCCACTGAGCATCCGGAGCTGACCGCTTTTTTGAAGGAACAGACTGACCGGCGACTGGCGCGTGCAGAGTTAATCGCAGAACGGCTGGAAAAAGCCCATATTCCAGGCAGCCTGGCAGGCGCGATGGCGCTGGCTGAGGGCGGGGCGATCACCCGGGGGCATTTCGCCCGCTTCCTGATCGCTCAGGGCAAAGCTGACAACATGGCGCAGGTGTTTAAAAACTACCTCGCCAGAGGCAAAACCGGTTATGCCCCGCCACAGTGGTGTACAATTAAACAAGCCATTGATGCCATTCATCATTCTGGTGGACGTGCGGTACTGGCCCATCCGGGCCGTTACGGCCTGTCGGCAAAATGGCTGAAGCGTTTGATCGCCCACTTCAGTGAGGAGGGCGGCGACGCAATGGAAGTGGCACAGTGTCAGCAGGCGCCCAATGAGCGTACCCAGCTGGCGCGCTATGCGCAGGACTACCAGCTGGCTGCGTCGCAGGGTTCTGACTTCCATCAGCCCTGTCCGTGGATCGAGTTGGGAAAAAAATTATGGCTGCCGGGTGGCGTTGAGGCCGTCTGGCTGCGCTTCCCGGAAATTGCACAAGTTTGATCCGCCCGCTGCGCGGCAAACAAGAGGTTTGTTATGAGTCAATTTTTTTATATTCACCCGGAAAACCCGCAGCCACGCCTGATCAAGCAGGCGGTAGAGTTGCTGCATAAAGGCAGTGTTATTGTCTACCCAACGGATTCTGGCTACGCGCTGGGCTGCAAGCTGGAAGACAAGAATGCTATGGAGCGCATCTGTCGCATCAGGCAGCTGGATGGCAATCACAACTTTACGCTGATGTGTCGGGATCTGTCGGAGCTGTCTACTTATGCTCATGTGGACAATACGGCTTTCCGGCTGATTAAAAATAACACGCCGGGCAACTATACCTTCATCCTGAAAGCCACCAAGGAAGTGCCACGCCGTCTGATGAGCGAAAAGAGGAAAACCATAGGCTTGCGCGTGCCGTCGAATCCGATTGCGTTGGCGCTGCTTGAAGCGCTGAATGAGCCACTGATGTCGACTTCGCTGATGCTGCCGGGCAATGATTTTACGGAATCCGATCCGGAGGCTATTCAGGACACCATTGGTAAGCTGGTGGATTTGATCATCCACGGTGGCTATCTGGGGCAGCACCCAACAACGGTGATCGACCTGACTGAAAACAGCCCGGTGGTGGTCAGGGAAGGGATGGGGGATGTGCAACCTTTCCTGTAAATAAAAACGCCCGCCAGAGAACATTATTCTGGCGGCCGCTAAATAAATATAAGATGCATTTAAATCTCATTTAATCGGGCGTGTTAATTATTTTATTAAGAAGTTGACTTAGTCAGCTACTCTTAAAATCCTGACAGGGAATGTAGTCAGAGACATCCTTAACAGGAACTGCTGAATTGTGTTTTCTCACCTGGCGGTTATAGCCGACTATCACGCCGCCGATGGTGTCATCATGATTATAAATCGCACCGCCTGACATTCCTTCTACCGCGCCAGCGTTTGAAGCGATTGCCACGCACGGGCGCTTATTCCATTCATTACGAATACCAGTAATGGCAAGCTTTACGCCGGAAGATTTCACCGGCATGGCGCACGTATCGCCAAAGCTTGTTAGCGGAGATCTTATTAATCAGCATCCTTTATCTGAAAAATCGTGTAGTATGTGCGGCCACGATTAAGAGGGAACAGCTGCCTGTTCAGACAGGGCTGACCCAGGAAATCTCTACAATACGCCTGGCCCGACTCGTTTCTGGCCTGGCGTGTTGACGTACAGCATGACGCCTGGGAAGGCGACACAGAGGTAGCTCCATGAGCGAAAAATTACAGAAAGTCCTGGCGCGCGCCGGGCACGGTTCCCGCCGTGAGATTGAAACCATGATTTCTGCCGGACGGGTTAGTGTGGACGGCAAGCTGGCCACACTGGGTGACCGTGTTGAGCCGAGCAAAGCTCTGAAAATCCGTATTGATGGCCACCTGGTCTCCGTTGCGGAATCCACAGAAGAAGTCTGCCGCGTGCTGGCTTATTACAAGCCGGAAGGCGAGTTATGTACCCGAAACGATCCGGAAGGTCGCCCAACCGTCTTCGACCGTCTGCCAAAGCTGCGTGGCGCACGCTGGATTGCCGTAGGGCGTCTGGATGTGAACACCTGCGGCCTGCTGCTGTTCACCACTGACGGTGAGCTGGCAAATCGCCTGATGCACCCAAGCCGTGAAGTGGAAAGAGAATATGCGGTTCGCGTCTTCGGCCAGGTTGATAACGATAAGCTGAAGCAACTGAGCCGTGGCGTGCAGCTGGAAGATGGGCCGGCCGCGTTCAAAACGCTGAAGTTCAGCGGCGGTGAAGGTATCAACCAGTGGTACAGCGTGACCCTGACTGAAGGCCGTAACCGCGAAGTGCGTCGGCTGTGGGAGTCCGTGGGTGTGCAGGTCAGCCGACTGATCCGTACCCGCTACGGTGATATCGATCTGCCTAAAGGCTTACCGCGCGGTGGCTATACCGAGCTGGATCTGGCTCCGACTAATTACCTGCGTGAACTGGTTGGTCTGCCACCAGAAACCACCAGTAAAGTGCCGGTCGAGAAAGATCGTCGCCGTACCAAAGCGAATCAGATCCGTCGCGCCGTTAAGCGCCACGCACAGTCAACCGGCAGCCGCCGTCCGGCCAGCAAGCGTTAACAGCACGATAAACGTGAAAAGGGTGAAATATTCACCCTTTTTTTTCGCCTGCAGGATGAGTTATTACCAGTCAATGCCCTGTTGAGCCTGAATGCCTGCATCAAAAGCATGGCGTACCGGACGCATTTCCGTGACGGTATCGGCCATTTCCACCAGATCGCGATGACAGCCGCGGCCGGTGACGATCACACTCTGCAGCAACGGACGACCCGCCAGTGCTTCCAGCACGTCTTCCAGCGGCAGATAGTCAAAACTGACCATATAAGTCAGCTCATCCAGTACCACCAGATCCAGCGTCTCGTCCGTTAACATGCGTTTGGCGTGCTGCCAGACTGCCAGGCAGGCAGCGGTATCCCATTCGCGATTCTGGGTATCCCAGGTGAAACCGGTAGACATCACCTGAAATTCCACGCCGTGCGGCTCCAGCAGATTGCGTTCGCCGTTTGGCCATTCACCTTTGATAAACTGAATCACACCCACCCGTTTCTGGTGGCCGACAGCCCGCGTCGCGGTTCCGAAGGCTGCGGTGGTTTTGCCTTTTCCATTGCCGGTGAACACCATAAGAATACCGCGCGAATCGGTAGCAGCCGCAATACGGGCATCCACCTTTTCCTTCAGCCGCTGCTGGCGTTGCTGGTGACGATCGTCGGCCATTATTCTGCTGCTCCGGGTTTACGGCCCGGCTGGGCATCAAAGCTGATCCCGGTCTTCCTTTTACTGTCGTCGCCCATCAGATAGAGATAGAGCGACATAATATCAGCCGGCGTTTTTAATTTACTGGCGTCTTCCTGCGGGAACGCGCTGGCCCGCATTTTGGTACGGGTGCCGCCAGGATTGATGCAGTTTACCCGCAGGTTATGCGGGCCATACTCTTCGGCCAGCACCTGCATCATGCCTTCGGTGGCAAATTTGGAAACGGAATAGGCTCCCCAACCCGCACGACCCTGACGTCCGACGCTGGAGGTGGTGAACACCAGCGAACCCGAGGCGGATTTCAGCAGCAGCGGTAGCAGAGCCTGAGTCAGGAAGAAAGTGGCATCAATGTTCACCCGCATGACCTGCTGCCAGACCACCGGATCCTGCTGATCCATCGGCACGATTTCGCCCAGTAAACCGGCATTGTGCAGTACACCGTCCAGCAGCGAGACTTTCTCTGCCACTTCGCTGGCCAGCTGATGGCAGCGTTCCGGCGTAGCCGTCTCCAGATCGAGAATAAACCAGTATGGAGTGGGGTTCCCCCTGGCGACAATCTCATCCGCCACAGCCTGTAGTTTTTGCGGATTACGTCCAAGCAGCAGAACCTTAGCGCCATAGCGTGCATAGGTCAGCGCGGCTTCCCGGCCAATCCCGTCGCTGGCTCCGGTGACAAGGATGATACGATCGCTCAGCAAATTGCTTTTCGGTTGATAGTGCACGAAGAAGTCCTCTGGCGGTAATAATGAGATGCAGGGCTGGCACAGCACCGCCGTTAACCCCTTGCCCGCAATGAATAATGTGCTTTATGCCTGAAAATGATTATCAGTTCAATGTCATCCCACGGTAAAACATCCCACAGGCGACGGGATTCGGGCGACGCCAGCCAGCGACTCGGCTACACTGGCGACTGTACAATACGATGTTAAATAAGGCGGAATGAGTGGAACTACTCTCTTATTATGGGCTATTTCTGGCCAAAACGGTCACGGTAGTAGTGGCGATTGCCGTGATTGCTATCCTGATAACTCAACTGGCCATGCGCAAGCGGGCACAGGGCGGTCAGTTGAAGCTGACGCATCTGGGCGAACGCTACCAGGAAATGAAAGATGAGATGATGCTGGCGAAGATGAAGCACCAGGATCAGAAACTGTGGCACAAAGAGCAGAAGAAGAAAGAGAAGCATGAGGCCAAAACCGCCAAACAGTGTACAAAGCAGGGGCTGAAATCAGACAGCGGCAAGCCCACGCTGTTCGTGATTGATTTTAAAGGCAGCATGGATGCCCATGAAGTCTCCTCACTGCGTGAAGAGATCTCTGCGGTGATGGCCGTGGCGAAACCGGAAGATGAAGTGCTGCTGCGTCTGGAAAGCCCGGGTGGAGTAGTGCACGGATACGGTCTGGCTTCTTCCCAACTGCAGCGCCTGCGTGAGAAAGGTATCCGTCTGACCGTAGCGGTGGATAAAGTTGCTGCGAGTGGCGGTTATATGATGGCCTGCGTTGCCGACCGTATCGTGGCAGCGCCATTCTCCATCATCGGTTCAATTGGCGTTGTGGCACAAATTCCGAACTTCAACCGCCTGTTGAAGCGCAACGAAATTGACGTTGAGCTGCATACCGCCGGGGAATACAAACGCACGCTGACGCTGTTTGGTGAAAACACTGAGCAGGGACGTGAAAAATTCCGTGAAGACCTCAATGAAACTCATCTGCTGTTCAAACAGTTTGTTCACCAGATGCGCCCTTCGCTGGATATCGACAATGTCGCTACCGGTGAACACTGGTTTGGTACTCAGGCGCTGGAAAAGGGGCTGGTTGACGCCATCGGCACCAGCGACGATTTGATCATTGATCAGATGAATGGTCGTGAAGTGATCTCGGTACGCTTTACCCGCCGCAAGAAAATGATGGACCGTTTTACCCAGAGCGCCGCCAGTAGCGCGGAACGTCTGCTGTTACGGCTCTGGCAGCGTGGTGAGAAGCCGCTGTTGTAACCGATAAAATTCAGCGTAATCCTAACGCCCGCGCTGCGGGCGTTATTTTATCAGGTGATAACGGGGCGAAAGCTCGACCGCCAGAAATTTAAACACGTTAAACACCAGGGTACTTTTCTCTCCGGGCAGCCCATGTTCATCGAGGAAATACTCACCGCGAAACACCAGTACATCGCCTTTCTGCTCCACGTCCGTGGCCGCTAATCCCTCGAAATAGTGCTCATGCTGCGCAATCATCTCGTTCGCTTTAAGCAACAAGGTGGCCTTGTCAACAGCCTCAGTTTGATTCACCGTTCTCTCCTTTATAGTGGTTCTATCGCTCAATATATTACGTCCGCGATAAACAAAACCGCAATGTTTGTAGCAGCATGGGCCATGTAACTCTTTTTACCCCAGTTTCTGGCGGAAACGTCGGGCAGATGCTAATTAAGTTGCGTATCAGATTTTATCAGGTAGAGTGTGGGCGTTTCGGGTTCCGGGCGTAAAACAGGCTTCACGCTTTGTGAGCAGTTCGCTCTACAGGTTGTAAAAGGTGTCGTTAATCAGCAGGTTGGCTTCCTGAGCAGGTAGCTTCAATCTGGTAAAAAGTCACCGGGTTGAAAAACTGAAATCCGGCAGCCATATCTTTGACGCGGCAGGTTTGCCCAGGGCAGACGGCACAATTTACTCTCGGATGTTTTAATCAGGTAAAGGTAAATATGGGAAAAGCTCTCGTAATAGTTGAGTCCCCGGCAAAAGCCAAAACGATCAATAAATATCTTGGAAATGACTACGTGGTGAAGTCCAGCGTCGGTCATATTCGTGATTTGCCGACCAGTGGATCAACAGTTAAAAAGAGCGCTGACTCTACAACCAGTAAAACCACCAAAAAGGTGAAAAAGGACGAAAAAGCGGCGCTGGTTAACCGCATGGGCGTTGATCCTTATCACGGCTGGGAAGCGAACTACCAGATCCTGCCCGGTAAAGAAAAAGTGGTTTCCGAACTGCAATCGCTGGCGCAGAACGCTGACCACATCTATCTCGCAACGGACCTTGACCGCGAAGGGGAAGCCATTGCCTGGCACCTGCGGGAAGTGATCGGTGGCGATGATTCGCGCTTCAGTCGCGTGGTGTTTAACGAAATTACCAAGAATGCAATCCGTCAGGCTTTTGAAAAGCCGGGCGAGCTGAACATTGACAGGGTGAATGCGCAACAGGCGCGCCGGTTTATGGACCGCGTGGTGGGGTATATGGTCTCCCCGCTGCTGTGGAAGAAAATTGCCCGAGGCCTTTCTGCAGGCCGCGTACAGTCCGTTGCTGTGCGTCTGGTGGTCGAGCGTGAGCGCGAAATTAAAGCGTTCGTCCCGGAAGAGTACTGGGAGCTGCACGCCGATCTGAACACGCCGAAAGGCAGCGATCTGCCGATGGAAGTGACCCATCAGCATGACAAGCCGTTCCGTCCGGTTAACGGTGAGCAGACTCAGGCGGCAGTCAGCCTGCTGGAAAAAGCCCGTTATGTGGTGGCCGATCGTGAAGACAAGCCAACCAGCAGCAAGCCGGGTGCACCCTTTATCACTTCCACGCTGCAGCAGGCGGCAAGTACCCGTCTGGGCTACGGCGTGAAGAAAACCATGATGATGGCGCAGCGTCTGTATGAAGCTGGCCACATTACCTATATGCGTACTGACTCGACTAACCTCAGTCAGGATGCGGTGAGCATGGCGCGTGGTTACATTGAAAGCGAATTCGGTGGGAAATACCTGCCAAAAGCGCCAAACGTCTATGCCAGTAAAGACAATTCCCAGGAAGCGCATGAAGCGATTCGTCCTTCCGACGTTGGCGTGCAGTCCGAGCAGTTGAAGGACATGGAAGCCGATGCACAGAAGCTCTATCAGCTGATCTGGCGCCAGTTTGTGGCCTGCCAGATGATGCCAGCCCAGTACGACTCCACCACGCTGACCGTAGCGGCCGGTGACTTCAAACTTAAAGCGAAAGGCCGTACCCTGCGCTTTGACGGCTGGACCAGAGTGATGCCTGCGCTGCGTAAAGGTGATGAAGATCGCACCCTGCCGGCGGTGGACGTGGGCGAAGAGCTTAAGCTGCTGCAGCTGAAGCCAAGTCAGCACTTCACCAAGCCGCCTGCACGCTTCAGCGAAGCCTCACTGGTTCGCGAGCTGGAAAAACGTGGCATTGGCCGTCCTTCCACCTATGCTTCCATCATTTCGACCATTCAGGATCGTGGCTATGTGCGGGTTGAAAGCCGCCGTTTCTACGCCGAAAAAATGGGCGAAATTGTCACCGACCGTCTGGAAGAGAATTTCCGTGAGCTGATGAATTACGATTTCACCGCGCACATGGAAGACAATCTGGACAAAGTTGCCAATAACGAAGCGCAGTGGAAAGGCGTGCTGGATAAGTTCTTTACCGATTTCAGCCAGCAGCTGGAGAAGGCGGATAAGGATCCGGAAGAGGGCGGCATGCAGCCGAACCAGATGATCCTGACCTCTATCGATTGTCCGACCTGCGGCCGTAAAATGGGCATCCGTACTGCCAGTACCGGCGTATTCCTGGGCTGCTCAGGTTATGCGCTGCCGCCAAAAGAGCGCTGCAAACAGACTATTAACCTGATTCCAGAGAATGAAGTGCTGAATATTCTCGAAGGGGATGATGCGGAAACTAACGCGCTGCGCGCCCGCCATCGCTGCAACAAGTGTGGCACGGCAATGGACAGCTACCTGATCGATAACCAGCGTAAGCTGCACGTCTGTGGTAACAATCCGGGCTGTGATGGTTACGAAATCGAGCAGGGCGAGTTCCGGATCAAAGGCTATGACGGCCCTGTCGTTGAGTGTGAGAAGTGCGGCTCTGAAATGCACCTGAAGATGGGGCGTTTCGGTAAGTATATGGCCTGTACCAACGACGAGTGCAAAAACACCCGTAAGATCCTGCGTAATGGTGACGTTGCGCCACCGAAAGAAGATCCGGTTCCGCTGCCAGAACTTACCTGCGAGAAATCGGATGCTTACTTCGTCCTGCGCGACGGAGCAGCAGGTGTCTTTCTGGCGGCTAACACTTTCCCTAAATCCAGGGAAACACGTGCCCCGCTGGTGGAAGAGCTGCAGCGCTTCCGCGACCGTTTGCCTGAGAAGCTCAGCTACCTGGCGGATGCTCCGGCAGCGGACGATGAAGGCAATAAATCGGTAGTGCGCTTCAGCCGCAAAACCAAACAGCAGTATGTCAGCACCGAGAAAGACGGGAAGGCAACTGGCTGGTCGGCATTTTACGTCGACGGTAAATGGGAAGCGGCCAGCAAGGCAGCAGGTAAAAAATAGTCCTCAGGGGCCGGCTGTTGTCGGCCCTTCCTTTTCTCCCTCTCTTTACTGTGCTATACATTCCAGGCTTTTTTGGTATAGTTGTTATAGATATACCTTTCCTTATTATCAAATCGCATTAGACCGGATTT
This sequence comes from Erwinia sp. 009765445, assembly GCF_058137865.1. Lineage (NCBI taxonomy): Bacteria > Pseudomonadati > Pseudomonadota > Gammaproteobacteria > Enterobacterales > Erwiniaceae > Erwinia > Erwinia sp. 009765445. The sequence goes on along the minus strand of NZ_JBYUWC010000001.1, from coordinate 52,870 downwards.
CCCCAGTGCAGTGGATCATCCGCAACTGTTAGCGCGGGTAACCGGCGCGTGGCTTCAACCCTGGATGGAATGAACATGAAATTGCAGCAGCTGCGTTATATCGTTGAAGTGGTTAACCATAACCTGAATGTCTCTTCAACGGCTGAAGGGCTTTATACCTCCCAACCTGGTATCAGTAAGCAGGTGCGCATGCTGGAGGATGAGCTGGGTATCCAGATATTCGCCCGCAGCGGCAAGCACCTGACTCAGGTTACGCCAGCCGGTCAGGAAATTATCCGCATTGCCCGTGAAGTTCTCTCCAAAGTGGATGCGATCAAATCCGTGGCGGGGGAGCACACCTGGCCGGATAAAGGCTCGCTCTACGTTGCTACCACGCATACGCAGGCGCGCTATGCGCTGCCAAATGTGATTAAAGGCTTTATCGAACGCTATCCACGGGTTTCTCTGCATATGCATCAGGGATCGCCAACGCAAATCGCCGAAGCCGTTTCTAAGGGTAATGCCGACTTTGCCATCGCCACCGAAGCCCTGCATCTGTATGACGACTTAATCATGCTGCCTTGCTATCACTGGAACCGCGCCATCGTCGTTACCCCCGACCATCCACTGGCGGGTAAAGAGAAAGTGTCGATCGAGGAACTTGCGGACTACCCGCTGGTCACCTATACCTTCGGTTTCACGGGCCGATCAGAACTGGACACGGCCTTTAATCGCGCGGGGCTGACACCAAGGATTGTCTTCACTGCGACGGATGCAGATGTTATCAAAACGTATGTACGTCTTGGACTGGGTGTTGGCGTCATTGCCAGCATGGCGGTTGATCCTGTCTCCGATCCCGACCTGGTGAGAATTGAAGCAACGGATGTCTTTACCTACAGTACAACCAAGATTGGCTTCCGCCGCAGCACCTTCCTCAGAAGCTATATGTACGACTTTATACAGCGTTTTGCTCCTCATCTGACCCGCGATGTTGTTGATACTGCTGTAGGTTTGCGTTCGAATGAAGATATTGAAGCCATGTTTAAAGATATCAAGTTGCCTGCCAGATAATTTCCCTCGTGAATATTAGTGTTATTATCAGGGCCAATCTTTGGCCCTGAATCGTTTGATTGTCCCTTTCTATTACTCCCATCAATGAAAGCTTTTTATTCTTTTTACGTAAATGAAACATGTATCACATGTTTTTTCTTTGTTATTCATTAAATGAGAAATGGTACACACTTTTTACCGTGCGGCTTTGCACTCCTCTAAGAACATTCCCATACTCCAGTTAAAGAGTCGCTGGAACAGGCGCTTCGTAAGGGTAAGTAAAGGTGACTTGAGTAATTAATGGATCTGAGAGGGGATGTCTTCGGGGTTATTTGACTTAAGAAGTCATTAATTGACTTAAGTTTGCTTAAGGACAATCAATTTAGGTTTTCTGCTTTGATGAATACCGTTAATCGTTTAGTTCAATAAAAATGACTGGATCTCGCTCCGTAAAATGTTTAGGATTCATCCTAATTTCTGATTGGTTCAAACAATCGTTCCTAATGAGAGTGATTATCAAAAACTATGACTACAAGACTATCTGTACAACCCGACTTCGGGCACAAGATCGTACCGGTTCAGCGTAATGCAAACCTGAAACGCAAAGCGTGGATGGCCGTTTTCGCTGGTTCAGCTGTATTCTGGATCGCTGCCGCCTTAATGATTTGGCGCATTTGGGGATAATGATGCACCTGGAGACTTTGAATCGTAAGCCACAGCAGCAAAGCAAAATCAAAGAGCGTTATTGCAAAGGCAAAAAAACGGACGAAGTGATTGTTCCTGACTCCTGGGGCCTGAGTGAACTGCAGCGCAGTTTTATCGATTCGATGATCGATAAAAAAAGTGATGATCGATAAAAAAAAGTAAGTAATTAAGCAGTACTTTACCGGCTTCTGGTCGGACATTAAAAATTCAAAAACTTAGAACTAACTTATTGACCCTGTTATTGGTCAAGGCACGTTGTCGCCTGCTGATGGGAAAACCATCAATAAACGGTGAAGCTGGTTTGCAATAGCAACGGTTTCGAAGCAGTACATTTATGGTCATTTCGACCTGAGTGGGGGCATAAAATGAATTTAACTCAAATGACCTGGTTCAGCACCTGGACTTTTTCTGCCTTATTCTGGACAAGCCTGCTTTGGCTGGGAATGATGATGCATTAATAATGCATATATAAAATAAAAAGAATTCTCATAATAACGCCTCGCTGCCTGATACAGCGGGGCGTTTTTGTTTTACCGGATGTTGCTCCAGGTATCATTTCATGTTGTTATCAAAACGTTACCTCCTGTTTGTACTATCTTTACATCAGACCATGTAATTACTCAGGTTATGATAAGACAAATAAAGGAGGAGCAATGTCATCCACCCTACACCAAACGGTCAGGGCCAGACTGAATGTGCAAGGCCAGCACTATAATTATTACAGTCTGCCGAAAGCTGAAGCACACCTTGGTGACCTTTCCCGCCTGCCCAAATCCCTGAAAGTTTTGCTTGAAAATCTCCTGCGCTGGCAGGATGAAGATTCCGTAACAGAAGAAGATATTTATGCACTGGCCGGCTGGCTGAAGCAGGCTCATGCCGACCGTGAGATTGCTTATCGTCCTGCCCGTGTACTGATGCAGGACTTTACCGGCGTACCTGCCGTGGTCGATCTCGCCGCAATGCGTGAAGCCGTTAAGCGGCTCGGTGGCGACGTGGCAAAAGTTAATCCGCTCTCGCCAGTCGATTTGGTTATCGACCACTCTGTTACCGTTGACCACTTCGGCGATGATGATGCTTTCGAAGAGAACGTCCGGCTGGAAATGGAGCGTAACCACGAGCGCTACGTATTTCTGCGTTGGGGGCAAAAGGCCTTTAACAAATTCAGCGTGGTGCCACCGGGAACCGGTATCTGTCACCAGGTTAACCTTGAGTATCTGGGAAAGGCGGTCTGGCATGAAAAGCAGGACGGAGAGGCGTTTGCCTATCCGGACACGCTGGTCGGTACCGACTCCCACACCACTATGATCAATGCGCTTGGCGTGCTGGGTTGGGGCGTGGGCGGGATTGAGGCGGAAGCTGCCATGCTGGGCCAGCCCGTTTCCATGTTGATACCGGACGTGGTGGGATTCAAGCTCACCGGAAAATTAAAGCCGGGGATCACCGCAACCGACCTGGTTCTGACCGTTACCCAGATGCTGCGTAAGCATGGCGTGGTCGGGAAATTCGTTGAGTTCTATGGCGACGGGCTGGACGATCTGCCGCTGGCCGACCGTGCAACCATTGCGAACATGTCACCTGAGTACGGTGCCACCTGCGGCTTTTTCCCGGTTGATGATGTCACATTGGGTTACATGACGCTGACTGGCAGAACGGTTGGAGAGGTTGCGCTGGTAGAAGCTTATGCTAAAGAGCAGGGCATGTGGCGTAATCCGGGTGACGAACCGATCTTCACCAGCTCACTGGCGCTGGATATGAAAGAGGTCGAAGCCAGCCTTGCAGGTCCGAAACGTCCTCAGGACCGAGTTTCTCTTGGCGATGTGCCGAAGGCATTTCAGGCCAGCAACGAGCTTGAGGTCAACCAGGCTCAGAAACAGCATAAGGCTGTCAGCTATACCGATAGCACTACCGGGCTGCAGCATACACTGCAAGACGGTGCGGTGGTCATTTCTGCGATTACTTCCTGTACCAATACTTCCAACCCGAGCGTACTGATGGCTGCCGGACTGCTGGCGAAAAAAGCCGTGACGCTGGGTCTGAAACGTCAGCCATGGGTGAAGGCTTCTCTGGCTCCCGGGTCGAAAGTGGTTTCCGACTATCTGGCTACGGCCAGACTGACGCCTTATCTGGATAAGCTGGGCTTTAATCTGGTTGGGTATGGCTGCACAACCTGTATCGGCAACTCCGGGCCGTTGCCGGCTGAGATTGAGTCCGCTATCAAAGAGGGCGATCTGACTGTTGGCGCGGTGCTTTCGGGTAACCGTAACTTCGAAGGCCGTATCCATCCTTATGTCAAAACGAACTGGCTGGCATCGCCACCGCTGGTGGTGGCTTACGCGCTCGCCGGGAATATGAATATTAACCTTCAGAAAGACCCGCTCGGTGAGGATAAAACAGGCAAGCCGGTTTACCTGAAAGATATCTGGCCTTCGCCGGAAGAGATTGCTGAAGCCGTGCAGATGGTCTCCACCGATATGTTCCATAAGGAGTATGCCGAAGTCTTTGAAGGCACGCCTGAGTGGCAGCAGATAAAAGTCAGCGAGGCGGCAACTTACGACTGGGATGAAGGCTCAACCTACATTCGTTTGTCGCCGTTCTTTGATGAGATGGGCAAAGAGCCCGAGCCGGTGGAAGATATTCAGGGGGCCAGAATCCTTGCGATGCTGGGTGATTCCGTCACCACCGACCATATCTCGCCAGCCGGGAGCATCAAAGCCGACAGTCCGGCAGGGCGTTATCTGCTGGATCATGGCGTTGAACGGGCTGATTTTAACTCCTACGGTTCACGCAGGGGGAATCATGAAGTGATGATGCGCGGCACATTCGCCAATATCCGTATCAAAAATGAAATGGTTCCCGGTGTGGAGGGTGGCATCACCCGATTTATTCCCGGCAATGAACAGCTGGCTATTTACGATGCTGCCATGAAGTATCAGCAGCAGTCGACGCCACTGGCGGTGATCGCCGGTAAGGAGTATGGCTCGGGTTCAAGCCGTGACTGGGCAGCGAAAGGGCCGCGTCTGTTAGGCGTCAGGGTAGTTATCGCTGAATCCTTTGAGCGTATTCACCGTTCAAATCTGATTGGCATGGGGATCCTGCCGCTGGAGTTCCCGCAGGGCGTTACCAGGAAAACGCTGAAGCTGACCGGTGATGAACAGATTGATGTGGAAAATCTGTCACAACTTAAACCCGGTGGCACGGTGACCGTGACGCTGACCAGAGTGAATGGCGATAAAGAGACGCTGGAAACCCGCTGCCGCATCGACACCGGCAATGAACTGACCTATTACCAGAACGATGGCATTCTGCACTACGTAATTCGTAATATGCTGAATTAGTTCTGCTAAGGCTAAGACACTGACAGGAAAGGAACACAGGCCGTAAATGTTGTGCCTCACGCCAGGGAAGGCGGTATTGGCAGTCTGAATTTGACCCGTGTGGTTTTGATCAACAGTGACTCACTCTTTCGACAGCAGATGGCCCATTTTGGCCGCCTTGGTATCCAGATAATGAGCGTTTTCAGGATTGCGCCCAACTATCAGCGGAACACGCTCAACAATGTTAATTCCCGCTTCGCTGAGGATTTCGACTTTACGCGGGTTATTTGTCAGCAGGCGAACTTCATTCACTCCCAGCAGTTTAAACATATCGGCACACAGGGTGAAATCCCGCTCGTCGGCGGCGAAGCCCAACTGGTGGTTCGCTTCTACCGTGTCATACCCTTTGTCCTGCAGAGCATAGGCGCGAATTTTATTCAGCAGGCCGATGTTACGACCTTCCTGACGATGATAAAGCAGCACACCGCGACCCTCTTCAGCGATATGATTCAGCGCCGCTTCCAGCTGAAAACCACAGTCACAGCGCAGGCTGAACAGGGCATCGCCCGTCAGACATTCAGAATGCACACGGGCCAGAACCGGCTCGCTGTTGCTGATATCGCCATAAACCAGGGCCACATGGTCGTGACCGGTTGCCAGTTCTTCAAAACCAACCATCAGGAAATCTCCCCATGGTGTGGGCAGTTTGGCTTCTGCTACCCGTTTAAGCTGCATGTGACTCTCCAGATACTCAAGATTGCTCTGCCCTCATGGCAGTGCGTGGTCAGCTAGCTGACACTCAGTTGCGCTTATTTTGCCACAATCAGCATCAGGGCGGTTAACGTCTTAGAGCGATTGTTGTGATAACGCACAATTATCACCATCTCAGCCAGTATGTTATTATTTTTTCTCATATTGTCAGCTAAAAATGGCCTTAAGGCCCGAACAGGACAGGGAGAATTATGCTCGACATCGTTAAACGCACCACGCTGGGAGCCTTGCTGCTGCTGATTATGCCGCTCAGCGTCTGGGTATCTGGCTGGCAGTGGCATCCAGTGGAGATGGGGTTGGGTCACCAGATGCTGTTCTGGCTGACTGAAACGGTGACCAGTCCGTGGGGAACGCTGAGCAGCGCCATATTATGCGCCTGGTTTCTGTGGTGCCTGCGCTATCGCCTGAAGCCTGCGGTATTGTTGCTGGTGATTATGATCCTGGCGATCCTTATCGGGCAACAAACCAAAACCTTTATTAAAGACCAGGTGCAGGAACCCCGGCCTTACGTGCTCTGGCTGGAACAAAATCACGGTCTGAATGAAAAAACATTCTATGAACAAAAACGCAAACACCGCAGCGCACTGGTCCGCGAAGCAATAGCCAGCGACAGCCGGATGCCAGGCTGGCTGAAATCTCATTGGGAGTTTGAAACCGGTTATGCCTTCCCGTCAGGCCATACCATGTTTGCTGCCAGTTGGGCGCTGCTGGCGACAGGATTGCTGTGGCCCCGGCGCAGGATCGTCACGTTAATCGTGATATTTGCCTGGGCGGTCGGGGTGATGGGTAGCCGCCTGTTACTGGGTATGCACTGGCCGCGCGATCTGGTCACATCCACGCTAATCAGTTGGGTACTGGTGACGCTCGCCACCTGGCTGGTTCAGCGCTACTGTGGGCCGCTGACCGTGCCGCCTGCTGAGCAACAGGAGATTCATCAACGAGAAGAGCAGTGATTGTTATTCTGGCTTTTGCCCCCATAACTTAATCGTGGACAAGGAAATTTAACGGTCCCGGCTTTTGTTGATGCATCAGGCAAGCAACAGGGCGATTTTTTTGGCATAATTCATCTGGTTATCACCAGACTATGGGACGGACTGTGAAATATTTGCTGATTTTTTTACTGGTTTTAGTGATCTTCATTATCTCCATTACCCTCGGGGCACATAACGATCAGGTTGTCAGTTTTAACTACCTGCTTGCACAGGGCCAATATCGGGTTTCCACGCTGGTGGCAATACTGTTTGCCGCTGGGTTTGTGCTTGGTTGGGCAATTTGCGGCCTTTTCTGGCTGCGCCTTCGTGTTTCCCTGGCAAACTCGCAACGCAAACTTAAACGCCTGCAGCAACAGCTGGGGCAGGTTGAAGAACCAGTGACAACGTCACCCGTTCCGGTCGTTAAGGAATAATTTTATATGTTGGAACTGCTGTTTCTGTTATTACCCGTTGCCGCGGCCTATGGCTGGTATATGGGGCGCAGGAGTGCGCAACAGGATAAGCAACAGGAAGCCAGCCGGCTGTCACGGGATTACGTGGCGGGGGTGAACTTCCTGCTTTCCAACCAGCAGGATAAAGCGGTCGATCTGTTCCTTGATATGCTCAAGGAGGACAGTGGAACGGTTGAAGCTCACCTGACGTTAGGAAACTTGTTTCGCTCCCGGGGAGAGGTGGACAGGGCCATCCGCATTCACCAGGCGCTGATGGAAAGTGCCTCGCTGACTTACGATCAGCGTTTACTCGCCGTGCAGCAGCTGGGACGCGATTACATGGCGGCAGGTTTTTACGATCGAGCAGAAGAGATGTTCAGCCAACTGGTTGATGAGACTGACTTCCGGGTGGGAGCACTGCAGCAGCTGCTGATTATTCATCAGGCCACCAGTGACTGGCCGAAAGCGATTGAAGTGGCAGAACGGCTGGTGAAGATGGGCAAAGATCGCCAGCGGATGGAAATTGCTCACTTCTACTGCGAACTGGCATTACAGGCGATGAGCAGCGACGATCTCGATCGTGCCATGAACCTGCTGAAAAAAGGCGAGGCTGCCGACCGTCAGAGCGCCAGGGTGTCGATCATGATGGGCCGCATCTACATGGCGAAAGGGGAGTACGGCAAAGCTGTTGGCTTCCTGCAGCGGGTCATTGAGCAGGATAAAGAGCTGGTCAGTGAAACGCTGGAAATGCTGGAAACCTGCTACATACAGCTGAAACAGCCGGAGGCCTGGGCGGAGTACCTCAAACGTTGTGTTGAGGAGAACACTGGCGCGGTGGCCGAACTTTATCTGTCCGATGTGATTGAGCACGACGAAGGTGGGGAAGTGGCACAGCTTTACATCAATCGTCAACTGCAGCGCCATCCAACCATGCGTGTGTTCCACCGGCTGATGGACTTCCACCTTAACGAAGCGGAAGAAGGCAGGGCGAAAGACAGCCTGATGGTGCTGCGGGATATGGTGGGTGAGCAAATCCGCACTAAACCTCGTTACCGCTGCAACAAATGTGGTTTCACCGCCCATGCGCTTTACTGGCACTGTCCTTCATGCCGGGCCTGGTCATCCGTTAAACCGATTCGCGGACTCGACGGTCAGTAATCCTGCAAGGGAAGTGGCCGTTGTTTTTCGGTGTTCTTTAGTTACAACATACTGAAAATGTCGACATAAACAGTTGTCTGTTACTTCAGTGTTCACTTCGTCTGGCAGGGCGAAACAGGCGAAAACTCTGACGGTAAACTGTGAATTTGTGGAGTCCGCAGGTAGAATGCTTGCCGTTTATCTCTTGCGCCTTGCGGTGCTTCATATTCAGAGGGTTTTTCCATGCAGTCACCTCAGGTAACCGGTTCTCCGATTCTGGTCGCGCTCGATTATGCCGATCGCAACAGTGCACTGGCTTTTGTTGACCAGATCGACCCGCGTAGCTGCCGGCTTAAAGTGGGCAAAGAGATGTTTACCTTGTTTGGGCCTCAGCTGGTACGCGATCTGCAACAGCGTGACTTTGAAGTGTTCCTCGATCTGAAATTCCATGACATTCCCAACACTACGGCACATGCCGTGGCTGCCGCGGCAGATCTTGGTGTGTGGATGGTTAATGTGCATGCCAGCGGCGGCGCGCGCATGATGACTGCGGCCCGTGAAGCGCTGCTGCCGTTTGGGAAGGATGCGCCTTTGCTGATTGCTGTCACCGTACTGACCAGTATGGAGGCCCAGGATCTGAGAGATATCGGTATTGAGCTTTCGCCTGCAGACCATGCGGAACGTCTGGCAAGATTAACGCAGAAATGTGGGCTGGACGGCGTTGTCTGCTCAGCGCAGGAGGCCGTTCGCTTTAAGCATGCACTGGGCGCAGATTTCCGCCTGGTTACGCCGGGTATCCGCCCGGCAGGAAGCGATGCGGGTGACCAGCGCCGCATCATGACACCACAGCAGGCTAAGCAGGCAGGCGTGGACTATATGGTGATCGGGCGTCCGATTACTCAGGCCACCGATCCGGCTGCCGCGCTTGCCGGCATACTTGCATCGTTACAGGAGGCATAATGGCTGATAACAACAGGCTGGTTTACTCCACCGAAAGCGGGCGGATTGATCAGCCAAAAGAGCAGGTACAGCGGCCAAAGGGTGACGGTATAGTGCGCATCCAGCGACAGACCAGCGGCAGAAAAGGTAAGGGCGTTTGCCTGGTCACCGGACTGGATCTGGAGGATGGGGAACTGGACAAGCTGGCGGCAGAACTGAAAAAGAAGTGCGGCTGTGGCGGTTCGGTCAAAGGTGGCGTTATTGAGATCCAGGGTGACAAGCGCGACCTGCTTAAAACGCTGCTTGAAGCCAAAGGACATAAAGTCAAACTGACAGGTGGCTGAGGTGGTGACGCAATGCAAAAGGGGCTGCGAAAGATCGCGGCCCCTTTTTGTGTAGATGCGTTGCTGTAGCCTGACTTGTTTTTTTATTGTTCAGAGAATATCACCAGGATTAACGGCTGATTTGATGTCCGATAATCCCACCTACCGCAGCGCCGCCTACCGTGCCCAGACCACTTCCATTGGACAGAATAGAACCACCGATAGCACCAGCACCAGCGCCAATCGCGGTATTGCGATCGCGCTTCGACCAGTGAGAGCACGCGCTCAGAGAAAGCACTAAAGTTGCGGCCAGCAGGCCCGCAGTAATGCGTTTTGCAGTTATTGTCATAATCACTTCTCCATAAATTACACTGCAGAGATACCATTGTTTAGTTTAGCTTCTAACTATCATCCCTGGTGCTATTGCACATTAATATTGTATGGACCTCTGGTTATTTTTACAGGTAAAAAATCTTAAATCACAACGCGCATTTCCGGCTCTCCAGCCAAATACTGCCGCGCATCCAGCCATTGTCTCCATACCCAGCCAGAGACCCTCAGAGGAAAATGGACTAAATTGCCTGCGGAGAAACAGAATGCTGGAATTACTGAAACAACAGGTGCTGGAAGCCAATCTTGCGTTACCTCATCATGGGCTGGTGGTGTTCACCTGGGGCAACGTCAGTGCGGTAGACCGCGAGTCAGGGCTGATGGTGATTAAACCCTCAGGCGTAAGTTACACCAACATGCAGCGTGACGATATGGTGGTGGTTGACGTTGCCAGCGGTAAAGTGATTGAGGGAAAAATGCGCCCTTCATCCGATACGGATACCCACCGGGCGCTGTATCTCGCCTGGCCCAACGTTGGCAGTATTGTCCACACGCACTCCCGTCACGCGACTATCTGGGCGCAGGCCGGTCTGGATATTCCCGCCTGGGGAACCACCCACGCTGATGATTTTTATGGGGCGATCCCCTGCACCCGACAGATGACCCCGGAAGAGATCCAGAGCCGCTATGAGTGGGAAACGGGGCAGGTGATTATCGAAACTTTCCATCAGCGTGATCTGGATCCGCTGGCAGTGCCTGCCGCACTGGTCAATTCACACGGGCCGTTTTGCTGGGGAGCCACTCCTGAAAAAGCAGTCCATTCTGCCGTGGTGCTGGAAGAGGTGGCGTATATGGGGATTTTCAGCCAACAGCTGTCACCCGCATTACCGTCCATACAACAGCCATTACTGGACTGCCATTATTTGCGTAAACACGGAAGTAATGCCTGGTATGGTCAGGGAAAATAATCAGATCAGTGCTGTTAACATAATCCCGGCAACAGTTTTAACTGAAATTGGTTATCTGCCCCTCCTTGTTTTTCAGGCGCTGGCAAGGAGATAATTCTTACTGTTTTATCTTAAAAATCAAATGCCCGTTTAGTGAACTCACACTCTGGATTACGCTGGAAACGCGCTTAAGCGCTCCCACAAACAGAGGATGAGACTATGACAGTAATTAATCAGACTACCTGCAGGCTCTTTAGCGAAGTTGGACAAACCACACAGATCTCCGCTTACTATGAAGAAGGCCGACGTACCCTGTGGATGTTGCTGCGGGCACAACCGCGCCCGAGTTTTAACCACGAACTGATCGAAGAGATCATGAACCTCAGCTATGCCGCCCAGCGTTCTGGCTTACCCATTGATTTCTGGGTAACCGGCTCACTGGTGCCGACGATGTTTAATGCCGGCGGCGATCTGCGGTTCTTTGTTGAATCAATCAAGAACGGACGGCGTGAGGCGTTAAGAGCTTACGCACGGGCCTGCGTGGATTGCATTCACGCGGCGGCCAGAGGATTTGATACCGGGGCGGTCACCATCGCGATGATTGAAGGCAGTGCATTAGGGGGTGGGTTCGAGGCTGCGCTGGCCCACCATTTTATTCTGGCGCAGGACACTGCAAGGATGGGCTTCCCGGAGATAGCTTTCAACCTGTTTCCCGGCATGGGTGGCTATTCTCTGGTTGCCCGTCGTTCCGGAATGAAACTGGCAGAAGAACTGATCTGTGAAGGAGAATCACATACGGCAGAATGGTTTGAAACACGTGGCCTGGTTGACAAGCTGTTCCAGCCGGGCGAAGGCTACCATGCCACACGCACCTTCATTGACACTCTGCAGCCGAAACTGAATGGTGTCAGAGCCATGCTGAAGGCGCGTCAGCGGGTGCTGCAGCTGACGCGGGCTGAGCTGATGGATATCACTGAAGACTGGGTCGACTTTGCGTTTACCATTGAGCCTAAGGATATCGCCTATATGGAACGTCTGGTGCAGTTGCAGAATCGTCACAGCTCTCAGACGATGCGCAAAGCCGGATAATCTAGCGGGCAGGACGCTTAGCCAGCCACTGCTCAAGCTCCTCTGCAGGCATCGGCCTGGCATATAAGAACCCCTGGCGAGCATCGACACCGCTCGCCATCACGAACGACTCTTCCTCCACCGTTTCAATTCCCTCGGCAATAACCTGCAAATCCAGCGCTTTGGCCACTGCGACGATAGCGCGAACCAGCGACTGCGAAACCGGCTGATTATTCACACCGCGCACAAAACTTTGATCCAGCTTGATGGCGTTTATCGGCACTCTTGCCAGTTGAGAGAGGGAAGAGTAGCCGGTACCGAAATCGTCAAGATGCACTTCTGCTCCCAGCTGCTGGAACTGCTCCATCAGCGCCAGCGCCTGCTGCTCGTTTTCGATCAGGCTGCTTTCGGTCAGTTCGATATCGATCGGGCAGTCCTCCAGCTTTGCCTGATCCAGCGCGAGTTTCAGGTCTGAGTAGATACTCTGGTCGATCAGCTGACGGGGTGAAACGTTTACCGCCACGCGCAGGTTGATCCCTTTCTCTCGCCAGTGAACGATCTGCGCCAGTGCGGTTAACATCACCCAACGGCCAAGCGGCACAATCAGGCCTGACTCTTCGGCATAGGAGATAAAATTACCCGGTGAGGCCAGCCCGCGTTCTGGAGAGAGCCAGCGCACCAGTGCTTCGACGCTGTGTACATTGCCTGCATGATCCAACTTTGGCTGATAGTGAATAATCAGCTGATTCTGGTCCAGCGCTTTGCGCAGGTTGGTATCCAGCCAGAGATACTCAAAGACGCGCTGGTTCATCTCGGCACTGAAAATACAGAACTTGCCGCGGCCATTCTCCTTGGCGGTATACATTGCCGTGTCGGCGTTCCGTATCAGGCTCTCGCGGTCTTCGCCATGCTGGGGGCTGACGGCAATGCCAATTGAACAGCCCGAGTACACTTCAATCAGGCCGATGCGGAACGGCTGCTTAAGCCGGTCCAGAATGCGTGAAGCCATTGCCTCCAGCGATGCCTGGCTGGCCGTGGTTGCCAGCACGATAAACTCATCGCCTCCCAGTCGGGCCAGCGTCTGATCCTTCTCCAGACAGCTGAGGATCGCCAGTGAGACCGCTTGCAACAGCTGATCGCCGAACATATGGCCATAGGCATCGTTGACCTTTTTAAAGTTATCCAGATCGAGATAGACGATGCCAATCTGCTGATCAACCCGGTGTTCCAGCGCCTCGGCGATGGAGTGGTTGATCGCGTTACGGTTGGGCAAACCGGTAATGGTATCGGTGTTGGCCAGAACCCGCAGGCGCTCCTGCGCCCGTCGTTCTTCGGTAATATCTGTGCCTGAACAGATCAGATAAATTTCGTTTTTACCGCTGCCGCTGTGGACGAACTTGTTGCGGAACAGGAACAGCCGCTGGCCTTTTTTGGTCTTGATCCAGCGTTCCACCTCGTAAGAGCTGCCGTCGCGGAAAAAACCGCTGATATTGCGGCGCGAAGCGGCGGCTTCCTGCCTGGTCATAAACAGCTGGAAGACGTTGCGGCCTATCACTTCCTGCTCCTTAAGCCCGGTATACTCCTCACTCTTGCGGTTAAAACGCTGGATATTTCCCCGCTGATCGAGGATCACGATCACCGAGTTGGCTTCGGAAACCACCTGCTCGGCGAAAGAGAGAGCCAGCACCAGATCGCGGGCCACGGAAGAGGTATCTCCCCACGCCGAAGCGCTGCCCGCCCATTCAGATTGATTAACCTTTCTGCCAACCAGATGCAGCGACAGCGGTTCCCCATATAAGGAAATCGTAATATTTACGCTGCTGGTGATCACTGTCATTGCCCGCAGCAGGCTGGCCTGGCTCGCGGTGAGGGCGACAGCTATATGCGTACTGGCTGATTCATCTTCAGCAAACAAAAGGGCATCGCTGTCGGCCGTTAAACGCCAATGAGGGCGGGTAGTACCAAAATAGGTATCAAGTAACGATTGCCCTTGGTCATCGGTCATCTGGTTCTCCTCGAAGGATGCAATGCAGGCTGTATCTTCTTATTTTAGCAACAGTATTCGGCAACCAGCATAATCTCAAGATGTATGTTGTATATATTTTTAAACGGTAAAACAACCCGGCGAATAAAATGCCCCGATCGAAGCTCCGGATGGAGAATTTACTGCGGAGATTTGCCTGAGAAACCTGCTTTAAGTGGTAAACAGCTTTGAGGGTAGTAGCGATGAGTATATTGACGACTGAGTGGTTGCTATCGGTTTTTTTTCATAAGTAACAGCAACATTGCCGCACTAATGAGAGTAAAGAATGTTTAGTTCCCTGCATGGTTGCGGGAGGGAAGCAGGCGGGATAATCGACGTTATCCCGCCTGTTGAAACGTTATGCTGGACGTGCCACCACGCTGCGGGTTTCCATGCGGACTTCAGCGATGGTGACTTCAATCACGTCCGTCACACGATAGACCACTTCACCTTTGATCTGCACGGTGCCGTTTTCCTGGCTGCATACCAGCTCATCACGCACGGCGTGGATGAACGGGGCAGGGATAAAGGCTACCGCGCCGTTGGCGGTCAGGCGTACGCGCATGCCACCACGGGAAACATCAATGATTTCCGCAGCGAAACGCTCGTCGGTTCCTGCCGATTTCTGCAGAAAGCGCGAATACAGCCAGTCACCGACATCACGTTCTGCCATGCGGTTCAGGCGGCGGCGTTCGCCCATCTTCACGGTAATCTCATCCTGAGGGCGTTCGGCTGCTTCACCTTTGATCATTGCTTTCAGCAGGCGGTGGTTGATCATATCGCCATACTTACGAATAGGTGACGTCCAGGTGGCATACGCTTCCAGACCCAAACCAAAGTGCGGACCTGGTGCGATGCTGATTTCAGCAAACGACTGGAAGCGACGGATGCGGCTGTCAAGGAACTGCGTTGGATGAGAATCCAAATCGCGACGCAGCGCGCGGAAGCCTTCCAGCGTGGCGATAGCCAGCGGATCGACCTTCACGCCATGATTTTCCAGCACGGCTGCAGCCTGTTCAGCTTTCTCGGGATCAAAGCCAAGGTGAACGTTATACACACCGAAGCCCAGCTTCTCGCGCAACACGGTGGCGGCACAGATATTGGCGGTGATCATCGCTTCTTCGACGATGCGGTTCGCGATGCGGCGGTGTTCGGCGATGATATCCAGCACTTCGCCTTTTTCGCCCAGCAGGAAGCGGAAGTCCGGACGATCCTTAAATACCAGCGCGTGGGTCTGACGCCATTCAGCACGGGAAAGGCAGAGACGGTGCAGCAGGCGGATCTGATTCGCTACCGCTTCACTTTCTGGCTGCCATTCGCCGCTGTTTTCCAGCCAGTCAGAGACGTTGTCGTAGGCCAGCTTGGCTTTGGATTCGATCCAGGCGGCAAAGAAGGTGATCTCTTCGCTCAGCGTGCCATCAGCCGCAACGGTTACGCGACAGGCCAGTACCGGACGGCGCTGGTCAGGGCGCAGCGAACAGATGTCGTCAGACAGCTGGCGCGGCAGCATCGGAATGTTGAAGCCTGGCAGGTAATTGGTGAACGAGCGTTCGGCTGCAATGGCATCCAGTTCGCTGTTGGCGGCAACGTAAGCAGTAGGATCGGCAATGGCGACAGTCAGGCGCAGAGTGCCTTCCGGCGTCTCTTCCACAAACAGTGCATCATCCATATCTTCGGTGCTGGCGCTGTCGATGGTGACGAATTCCAGCGCGGTCAGGTCTTCACGCTCCAGCTGTTCGTCCAGCATTTCACCGGTCACGGCTTCGGGGGCTTCACGCTCCAGGTTGTGACGGGAAAGCG
This sequence comes from Erwinia sp. 009765445, assembly GCF_058137865.1. Lineage (NCBI taxonomy): Bacteria > Pseudomonadati > Pseudomonadota > Gammaproteobacteria > Enterobacterales > Erwiniaceae > Erwinia > Erwinia sp. 009765445. The sequence continues at coordinate 37,061 of NZ_JBYUWC010000001.1, read as the reverse complement.
TTACCCACCACGGGGCAAGATGGTCGTCAGCGGTGGTGATAAAAGCGGTAAGCTCGGCGTAGAAAGTGCGGTCGCCCTTCAGCGGGTGACGGCGCATCTCGGCAACTGCCCAGTCGCCCGCCTGGAAGTCATGCTTGACATTGCGGTCGGCGCGACACTGGATAGCGTCTTTCAGCAGCGGATGATCGGGAACAATCGACAGACGATCGTCTTTCTTCTGCACGCGGCCAACAAAACGAGTCAGGAAAGGTTCAACCAGTTTTTCCGGATCGGCAACTTCACGATCCTTGTCGGTCTGCAGCACGGCAATCACGCGGTCACCGTGCATGACTTTTTTCATGAACGGAGGCGGAATGAAGTAGCTTTTCTGCGAGTCTACTTCGAGAAAGCCGAAGCCTTTCTCGGTGCCTTTCACCACACCCTCAACACGCGGCGTCTGGGAGTGGAGTTTCTCTTTGAGCTGCGCGAGCAGCGGGTTATCCTGGAACATAATCTCAACAGTTTTCGTGGCCTAAGAGCGGCAGACAGTTTTACGCGATTAACCGCCTCGCGGCAAGTAAAAAGCCGGGATATCCCGGCTTTGTTTAAGGCAAATGACCCCGTTTGTCAGGCGATTCGCAGGCCTGTTTTTACCTGCGAGAGGGTGATTTTCACCGGAACAGATTTCGAAGTTGGCGTGCCGCTGACGTCACCATAGCTGGAAAGGGGGACCAGCGGGTTGGTTTCCGGATAGTAGGCAGCCAGATTGCCTTTCGGAATGTTGTAAGGCACCAGCTTGAAACCGAAGACTTTGCGGGTTATGCCATCATTCCACAACGTTTCGATATCCACATCGTCACCGGCGGCGAGACCCATTTTTTCCATATCTTCAGGATGGATAAACAGCACTTCACGCTGACCGTACACGCCGCGATAACGATCGTCCAGACCGTAAATGGTGGTGTTGTACTGGTCGTGGGAACGCAGCGTCTGCAGAGTGAACGGTACTTTAACGTCGTCGCCCAGCTGTGGGAACAGAGAGTCAGGAAGGCTGGCTGCACTGAACTGCGCTTTATTGTTCAGTGTGTTAAAGCGGAACTCAGCAGCGGCGTTACCCAGATAGAATCCACCTTTAATATCACATTTTGCGTTGAAATCGCTGAAGCCAGGAATGGTAGCTGCGATGTGATCGCGGATTTTATTATAGTCCGCCGCCAGCGCTAACCAGTCCAGTTTCTCTTTGCCCAGCACGGCATCAGCGATCCCGGCGATAATCGCCGTTTCAGATCGCTGCGTGTCGGCAATGGGTTTACCGACGCCTTCTGAGGCGTGCACCATGCTGAAGGAGTCTTCAACGGTAATAAATTGCGGGCCACTGGCCTGAATATCCTGTTCGGTACGCCCCAGCGTAGGCAGGATAAGCGCATCAATCGCGCCCGGACAAAGATGGCTGCGGTTCAGCTTGGTGCTGATCTGCACGGTCAGTCCACAGCGGCGCAGTGCTTCTTCAGTTCGTGGGCTGTCTGGTGCTGCAGCGGCCAGGTTTCCACCCAGCGCGATCAGCACTTTGATCTCGTCACGCAGCATTGCTTCCAGCGCTTCCACGGTGTTATGGCCGGGTTCACGTGGTGGCTCAAAGCCAAAATGGTTTGCCATGCTGTCGAGGAAAGCTTTGGCTGGTTTCTCGTCGATCCCCATGGTGCGGTTACCCTGCACGTTGCTGTGACCACGGACCGGGCACAGGCCTGCGCCTTTTTTGCCGAGTTGGCCAAACAGCAGCTGCAGGTTAACGATTTCACGCACGGTATCCACTGAGTGTTTATGCTGGGTAATGCCCATCGCCCAGGTGCAGATTACCCGTTCAGCGCTCTGGTAAATGGCTGCCGCTTCACGCAGCTGCCGCTCGGTCAGGCCTGATTGTTGCTCAATCTGCTGCCAGCTGGTTGCCTCAACGGCAGCAAGATACGCCTCTATCCCTTCGGTTTTGGCGTTGATAAACACCTGATCGAACAAGCCTTCTTTGCCTTCAGCCACCAGCGCGTGATGGGTTTCAGACAGGGCTTTCACCATGCCGCGGATCGCCGCCATATCGCCGCCCAGGTTGGGCTGATAATAGGTGGAACTGATGGTACCGGCTTTGCTGGTCACCACTTCAAGCGGCTTTTGCGGATCGGCAAAACGCTCCAGTCCGCGTTCGCGCAGGGTGTTAAAGGTGACAATTTTCGCGCCATGATCGGCTGCGTGACGCAGGCTGTGCAGCATACGTGGATGGTTAGTTCCGGGATTCTGACCGAATACAAATATGGCGTCGGCATGGTCAAAATCGTCGAGACGGATAGTGCCTTTTCCCACGCCAATGCTGCGTTTCAGACCCGCGCCGCTGGCCTCATGGCACATATTGGAGCAGTCAGGGAAGTTGTTGCTGCCGTTCATCCGGCCAAACAACTGGTAGAGCCACGAGGCTTCATTACTGGCGCGGCCGGAAGTGTACAACTCCATCTGGTCAGGATTGTCCATCGCGTGGATGTGGCTGGCTATCAGCCGGAAAGCGTCGTCCCAGCCGATTGGTTCGTAATGGTCGGTTTCGCGGTTGTAGCGCAGCGGTTCAGTCAGACGGCCCTGATATTCAAGAAAATAATCACTCTGATGATAAAGTGCTGAGACGCTGTATTTTGCGAAAAAGCTGGCATCAACGTAGCGGCGGGTGGCTTCCCAGGTCACGGCTTTGGCACCGTTCTCGCAGAAGCTGAAGGTACTTTTGTTGTCGTCGCCCCAGGCACAGCCCGGGCAGTCGAATCCTTTAGCCTTGTTCATGCGCATTAGATTGCGCATGTTTATCAGAACTTGTTTGCTGTCGAAAACAAAGCGGGTGGTAGCTTCAAGCGATCCCCAACCGCCCGCAGCGGCCTGGTAGGGTTTAATGGCTGTTTTAAATTTCATAATGCTTCGCAGGTTTAAGTTATGTTTTTGTCTTGTTAAGAAGTTATTGCTTCTTTTATGCGATAAGTGTGCAATCAGGTAAACGGATTGTCTAATTGATTGGTTTAATGGTGCGATAGGCGCGATTTATCGCTAAAGCGTGAACTGATTCAAAGAATTGCGCTGTATGTTATGCATTTGCCCCTCCTTCCAGTCAGAGCCGACTAATAATTAGGCTTTCTGATGAGAAAGCGAGGCTTATGTGAAAGAATTTGCCAGCAAAATTCACGCCTTCGGTAAGGCACTGATGATGCCGATTTCGGTCATCGCCGCCGCCGGTATCTTCCTCGGCGTTGCCGCCGCTATGCAAAACCCGGCGATCACCGGAGAGGCTTTTGCCAACCTGTTCCTGCCTCAGCTCATCATCCGGTTTATCCGCAATATTGCCGGGGCATTGTTTGCCAATCTGCCGGTGCTGTTTGCCATCGCTATTGTTATAGGTCAGGCGAAGGCCGAGAAACCCACGGCGGCGTTCTCTGCCGTTATTGGTTTTATCGCCATGCATATCGGCGTCACCACCACGCTGGCGGCACAGGGCATGACGGCTGAAACCATGACGCCACAGGCGCTGCAATCCAACGGTATGTCCCAGACGGCGGCAATGATGACAGCCGCAGAATTTATCCAGATGCTGGGCATTTTTACTTACAACATGAGCGTATTGGGCGGGGTGATCGCCGGATTACTCACTTCTGTAATTCACAACCGTTTTTACCAGACCCAATTACCCATCGCGATTGCCTTTTTTGGCGGCAGGCGACTGGTGCCGATTATCACCCTGACGATCCTGCCGTTGATGGGCGTGCTGCTGGCGATGGTCTGGCCGACCGTTGGCGCGGGCATTGCCTGGGTTGGCGAACTGATTGGTAAAAGCGGTCAGTACGGCGCATTCCTCTACGGCACCAGCGAACGTCTGCTGATCCCGACCGGCCTGCATCACATTCTTAATGAAACGGTGCGCTTTACGCCCATCGGTGGCATCGCCACGGTTGATAACCAGACTATCGTCGGCGCACTGAATATCTTTAATAATTCCCTGACTCATCCGGGATCGATTCCTGACGACACCATCAGAAGCGCCACCCGTTTTCTGGCCCAGGGCAAAATCCCGGTGATGATGTTTGGCCTGCCAGCGGCGGCGCTGGCGATGTATCACTGCGCCAAACCGGAACACAAGCAGCGGGTTAAAGCGCTGGTACTGGCGGGGGCGCTGACTTCGTTCACCACGGGGATCACCGAGCCGCTGGAATTCTGCTTTATATTTGTCTCGCCGGTGCTGTATCTGTTTCACGCGGCGCTGAGCGGCCTGTCATTTATGCTGATGTCGATGCTGCACCTGATGATTGGCAACGTGCAGGGCGGCGCTATCGATCTGGTGGTATTCGGCATCCTGGGCGGCAGCAAGACCCAGTGGTGGTGGAGCATTCTGCTGGGGATTATTTATGTGCCGGTTTATTACTACGGCTTCAGGTTCATCATTCTGCGCATGCGGGTTGAGACGCCGGGCAGGGAAACGGAAGAAACAGGGCAGGAGAGTAAAACCGTTTCTGCCAGTGAGCGAACCCAGGTGATCATCAGCGGACTGGGCGGTGAGGCCAATATAGAGGATGTCGATTGCTGCTTTACCCGACTGCGCGTCAGGGTGAAAGAGATGAAGGAAGTGGTGGATCAAACCCTAATGACCACTGGCGCGAATGGGGTTAATCGCGTCAGCGATCATGATGTGCAGGTCATTTACGGCCCGCAGGTGGAGAAGATAGCCAACGAGGTTAAAACTGCGCTGGGAGGCCGGGAGTAATTAAGCCAGGCTCATGCAGGCACCTCGTGGCGGCTGAGGTCGCCACGAGGTGAGTCAACTATAGTGCTGCCCGCGCCGCCGCAATCAGGCCATCCAGCCATTCCTGATGCCCGTTAATCATCGGGTTTGGCCGGGTGGCAGCCAGCTCCATAGCAGGCTTGCCGTTCATGGTTAGGAATCTGAATCGCATCTTTTGATAGCGACTGACCATGAATTTAACCGCGGCTCATCCCTTTTATGACGTGGTTGTTCATCAGTATATGTATGAAAATGCCGTCTCTGATGTGTTTTTAACCAAAAATCCACTTATCAGGCGCACTGATCCAATTCAGGCATCCGCAGCCATCGCTTTTTCTCCATTCCACGCAGCCTTTCTGACAACAATTCCGTTGCATGCGTGCCGGCCTGAGCGCCGGTAAAGCGCAGCCGGTCCCCGCACAGGATACATTTGTATGGATCCGTGCCCAGGAAGCCCTTCATCAGCACGGCGAATCCCGGCTTCTCCGGTTTTTCCCGCGCCTGCATCTGCAGGGCCTCATACACCCGGGGCAACAGCGTTCCCCGCTTTCGGTTGGCCAGAGACCCGGAGTAACGCATCATTTTAAAATGGCGCGCCGGAACGTGGCTGATATAGCGCCCGATCATCTCTTCCTGGCTCAGCGTCTGGCGCTTATGCTTACCCGTGCGGTGATCGAGGTAGTGGTGGACCACCGCGCCGCCACCGTAGTGCCGCAGACGGGAGGCTGACACCGGCGGCCGCTTCAGGTACCGGCCCAGATACTTCACGCTGTGCCAGGCCCCCCGGGTCTTCTTCGCGAAGTGTACCTTCCAGTAACGGCCATACTGGGCCTGCAGATAACGGTGCCACTGGCGCTCATCGCGGATGTGGCCCACCCCCGGCAACATGCCGGGCATGATCCGCTCGTAGCGGCTGCGCAGCAGGCGGATGACCGCATTCCGCCAGATCCTCCACGGCCTTCTTTTTGAAGAAGAGGCTGTGCCATACGCCGTGCTTAACGTCGAGGCCGCCGCGGGTGACGGAGACGTGGACGTGAGGATGCTGATTGAGCTGGCGACCGTAAGTGTGGAGGGCACAGAATATACCCACCTCAATACCCTGCTTACGGGTCCACTTCAGCATGGTGCGGGTGGCGCAGCGGAACAGGTCATTGAGCAGGGGCCAGTTATTGTTAAAGAAGGGCCACAGCAGGTGTGGCATGGTGAATGTGATGTGCTGCCACTCGCAGTCGGGCAGAACGTGCTGCTGCTCAGCAATCCACTGCTCAGTGGACTTCATGCCGCAGGCGCTGCAGGCCTTTGACTTGCAGCTCTGGCAGAAGAAGCGTGAGTGGGTGCAGTCAGGAGAGGCACAGCAGTAACGGCGAATGCCCATTGCGCAGGTGCCACAGGCGAGCATGCGCTCAACGGCAAGGCGGGTCCACTGGCTGACGCCGTCGCCGTGTTTTTCAAGGTAGCGGTTCCAGCCGTCATCAACGGTGAACAGCAGTTTGGCGGGGCGGGGAATATACATGAGGCAGAGTATAAAACGGGGAACAGGGCATGTAACCCACCGGAACGGCGAAGCCGTGACGCTCGCCCTGCAAGGGCGCTACGTTCAAAAAATATCCGGAGATACAGGTTGTCTCACGCGATCGTGGCGGGATCTATGCATTAGCTGCACGCGATGGAGCACCGCAGGCAATACAGGTGGCCGATCGCTGGCACCTGCTGAAGAATATCGGTGATGCGCTGGAGCGCATGATGTACAGACACATGCCATTAATACGGCTGGTTGCCACTGAGTTGTCTCCCGGAAAACAGAATACTGAAGCTTCTCCGGCACCTGCCGCAACGCTACGTCGCCCTGAGAAAATTAAACAACAACGGCGTGATAAGCGATATCAACGCTGGGCTGAGGTCGACTCTCTTCATAAAAAAGGTTGCGGGATCAGAGAAATATCACGTCTCACCGGGCTGTCCCGGGTGACGGTTCGTCGGTGGATACAGTCGAAAGCCTTCCCTGAAATATCAACGAGACCACCAAAACCCGGACTTATTGAGCCGTGGCAGGAATGGCTGGAGGAACAACGAATAAACGGTAACCATAATGCCCGGCAGCTATGGCGGGAGATGGTTGGTGCTGGTTTTACCGGGAGTGAAACGACTGTCAGGGATGCTGTGTCCAGGTGGCGTAGGCAGGTTAGCGATCCTGTTGTCGCCCCAGGGCGGCTTCCCTCAGCATCCCGGGTCAGTCGCTGGTTAATGCCCTGGCGAATGATCAGAGGAGAAGAAAACTATGCGACCCGCTTCATCGAGTCAATGTGCCAGACGGAACCGCAACTGAAAATGGCACAACAACTGTCACTCGACTTCTACCGGAGGCTGAAGATGAAGAATAAATCCCAGCTAAATCAATGGTTCGTTGACGTCAGTCAGAGTGGTCTCGTTGACCTTCAGCGCGTTGCGGCCGGGATGGAGGCTGATGCAACAGCAATACACGAAGCGATAAGCAGCAGATGGAGTAATTGTGTAGTTGAAGGCCATGTAAACCGACTGAAGATGCTGAAACGCCAGATGTATGGTCGGGCAGGGTTCGAGCTACTGAGGCGACGTGTGATGAGTCCCCTTGCATGAAAATCTCTACCCAGGTTGCGGAAGACCCAAGCGTGAAGGATAAGGGAGCAGTGCGCGAGTTCCAGCCGTTTGTGGAAGCGAACTGGCTCCACAACACGGAAACCACCGGCGTGCGAATGAACGGCGAAGGGGATGCGGTATCGGGCACCCGGAATGCCGGCGAGGTAAAGGCCGGCGTTGAGGGTAAACTGAGCCAGGGACTGAGCGTGTGGGGCGCGGTGGTGCAGCAGGTGGGAAGCAAAGGCTACCACGACACGGCGGGGTCACTGGGCCTCAGCTATCGCTTCTGAGGACGGAACACCAGATGGCTTATCAGCAGGCGTCGCCATGGCGGGCCGCCTTTTTTGTTTTCTTCCTCAGCGTGCTCACAGGGAATGAAACCGGGGCGGCAAGGGGCGGCGTTTTTCAATTGCGGCCGTCAGGCTGCCCTGTTCTGGCGACGTGAACGGCAATTCCGATCGGGTCAACACCGATTCTGGCAAAATGAACAGTGATTCTGGTCATAGTGCAAAATCGTGGTATTTTCCGCCGGAATACGCTTTCACGTAAAACCAGAAACAGCGTTCACGTTCCGCCAGAATATGCAGTTATCGCTAATTATTAAAACAGCCCCTGAAATAATGGCAACGGATTAATTTCCATTTCCGGGTTATCTTTAATGAGAACATGAATAATATTTATCTTATTAATGCATGAGTTCCGGAGGAAGGTATATCCCTCCTTCCGGGCGAGCAACCCTGTAACTTATAACAAGGTAACTGATATGTATTCTGCTGATGAAATCCTGACCAAAATTAACAAAAACAAAACGAAAAAAAAACGCAGTAAATCCGCCGGTGAGAGCCAGATTACGCTGCCTGACATTATGGTACGCTCCTTTGCTGAGGTTAAAGAACTGGCCGGCGACAGTCTTTCCTGGGGTGAAAAAAACTTTCTTTACCAGCAGGCACAGGCAGAGCTGAAAGAAAATAAAATGGAGGAGTCCCGCATCCTGAGCCGCGCCAATCCTCAATTAACAAACGCGGTCCGGCTGGGTATCCGCCAGTCTTCCATGCTGCGCAGCTATGACGATCTGTTTCCGGCGCGCGCCAGCAGCTTCGTGAGGCCCGGCTCCGTCGCCTCGATGTTCTCGCCGGCGGGCTATCTGACCGAACTGTATCGCGAAGCACGGAACCTTCATGGCAGAGGCGACAGATACAACCTCGATACGCGCCGCCCGGACCTGGCCTCACTGTCGCTGTCCCAGTCAAATATGGACGACGAGCTCTCAACTCTGTCCCTGTCAAATGAGCTGCTGTTAAATAATATTCAGACGAAAGAAGGCAAAGATTATGACGGGGTGATGGAAATGCTTTCCACCTACCGTCAGACCGGTATGACGCCGTATCATCATCCGTATGAAGCCACCCGGCAGGCCATTCTCCTGCAGGATCCGGAGTTTGCCTCCTTCCACCGCAACCCGTCCGTGGCGGCAAAAATGGATACGGCTTCACTGCTCAGTATCCAGGCCGATATTTCACCCGATCTGTTTAATATTCTGACAGAAGAGATTACTGAAAATAATGTAGACGATCTTATTTATAAAAATTTTGGTGTAATCGATATTGAAAGATTCCAGAGCCCTCAGTTTCTCGCCTGGTATTACGGAATAACTTTCGATGAAATGTCTCTTTTTCTTGACGTTATGAACGGAAGTAATGCCTATTCAGGGGATGTACTGAATTCATTTCTGATCAATGATAACGGTTCTGTACAGACTTATCGTATTACCAGAGTGAGAGGAACCAACTATGAATCACAGCTTCATTATATGGATCTTTTTTATCTCGGCGATAACAGGTTTTATGTCAGAGTAAATTTCAGGGGGGATTATGGTCAGGTCAGCGTCAAGCTGGATTTTCCCCGCAGTGATATTTTCCTCTGCCGCATTCCGGGACCGACGCTGGCAGAGGTAACTTATCAGTCGCCAGTGTTCACGCTGACGGAAAGCGATCTGTCCGGGGAGTTTGGGCTGTTTCTGTACCGCTATGGGCTAAATGACAGTGCTGCAAAAATATCCTCCCGGGCCAGTTTTCGTCTGGAAACCGCTTCCGGCGGAGCCACGACGGACTTTAATCCCGGCAGTATTACCGCACTGCTTCTCCTGAAGCTGGATAAGCTGATACGTCTGTACAAGGCAACAGGCATTTCGCCGGCCGATATCCGGACCATTATTGAAAGCAGTAATAATGACCTCACGATTACCCGCGAAGTGATGAGTGGGCTGTTCTGGGTGAATTCCTATATGCATCGTTATGACATTGATGCATCTGCAGCTCTGGTCCTGTCCGGTGTGTCCATTAATAATACGGGCTACAATAATCAGAGCAGCACTTTCAACCGGCTGTTCAACTCCCCGGCGTTAAATGGTCAGCTTTTTTCAGCTGACGGCGTCACGGTTAAACTTAAGCCTTCTGACATCACGGATACTTTCCGTGCCGGCGTAATGAAACGCGCTTTTCAGGTAAATGACACCGAGCTTTATACTTTGTGGTCGCTGGCACAGGCCAGCAGCACCCCGGCAGACTTCACCTGTACCATTGCCAACCTGTCCATCCTTTACCGGATAAAGCTGTTGGCAGATGTGCATGATCTGAGCGTTACAGAACTGGCCGCCTTGCTGTCAGTTTCACCTTATGCTTCCGTCGCAATTGGCGCCCTCACGGGTTCATCACTTTCTGAACTGAATAATTTTCTTTCTCTGTATTGCGGATGGCTGAAAGACCAGAATCTGACCGTCGGCGATTTATTTTTGATGACGACAGGACGCTACAGTACCTCGCTGTCACCGGATATTGAAAATATGCTGTCAACGCTGAAAAACGGACTGGCTAATCAGGATCTCAGCCAGGCTGATGACAGTCAGTTTATCAGGGCTGCCGCCCCATTTATTGCTGCTGCGGCACAGCTGGATTCGGCAGATATGGCAGGAGCAATCCTGCAATGGCTGGATCAACTCAGACCGCAGGCACTCACCCTGCAGGGTTTCAGGAAACTGATAGACCAGGATGAACATACTCCTGCTGAGACCACTGCGCTGGTGACTTTCTTCCAGGTTCTGGCCCAGCTGGCGCTGACTGTCAGCAGGCTGGGGATCACTCCGGGGGAACTTTCGCTTGCGGTCAGCCATCCTGAAGTCTTCCAGTCCGGAGCCTCTACGCTGCCCCAGAATATCGCCACGATCCGCAGCCTGGCGCGTTTTCACCACTGGCTGCAGCAATGCGGGAAATCGGCGACGGAAATCCTGTCAGCGCTGGGTGGCGGAACCCTTACGGCAGCCCGGCTGGCCCGGGTGATGATGCTGGATGAGCAGATGGTTACTCTGGGGCTGGCCCAGCATGACAGCGAAACTTCCACTTTCAGCAGCTGGACGGATGTGGACATCACGCTGCAATGGGTGGATATGACCGGTACCCTGTGTATCACGCCAGCGGCCATCACGGCGTTAATGGATCTGCAATACACGGATGAGAATAACCAGTCACCGTACCGCGACTGGGTAGCTGTCAGCCATGCCCTGCAGGCCGGACTCAGCACCCGCCAGACCGCGCAGCTGCAGGGGGTACTGGATGAAACGCTCAGTGCCGCCGCCAGTACATACGTTATCAAAAATATCGCACCTGACCAGGTGACAGACCGTAACAAACTGTACAGCTGGCTGCTGATTGATAATCAGGTCTCCGCCCAGGTCAAAACCACCCGGGTGGCAGAGGGGATCGCCAGTGTGCAGCTGTATGTGAACCGTGCGCTGGGCGGTCAGGAAGAAGGGGTGAAGACCGCCGTCAGGGCGCGTCAGTTCTTTAGCGACTGGGACACGTATAACAAGCGCTACAGTACCTGGGCCGGGGTGTCGGAGCTGGTTTACTATCCGGAAAATTACATTGACCCGACGATGCGCATTGGCCAAACCGGGATGATGGATGAGATGCTGCAGTCGCTCAGTCAGAGCCAGCTGACCAGTGATACGGTGGAAGATGCCTTCAAAACCTACATGACCCGTTTTGAGGATATTGCCAATCTGGATGTTATCAGTGGTTATCATGACAGCGTCAGCGATCGGAATGGTACCACATGGCTGATTGGAAAATCCGGCAGCGGCGACTATTACTGGCGCAGTGCCGATATCGGAAAAATGTCGGCCGGAAAACTGCCGGCTAACGCGTGGAGCGACTGGAAGAAAATCACTGCGGCAATTTCCGCCGTTAATGATCTGGTGCGTCCGGTCATCTTCCAGTCAAGGCTGTACGCTGTCTGGGTGGAAAGTCGTGAAGTATCGGTTACATCCGGCAGCACGACCACTCAGTCCACAGAGTACCTGCTGAAATATGCCCATATCCGGCATGATGGAACATGGAGTGTGCCTGTCCTGGTCACGCCGGACAGGAATATTCTGCCACCTGTCAATACCGGTATTGCTGAAACGGGTATGTACTGCGCCCGGGATGTGGAGCAGGAGAAACTTTATATATTCTTTTACAAAATAGCTGACAGTTACAATAAGACATCGTCAACCATCTCTGCGGTAAATATTTTTCCGGATGGCCGGGTTGAAAATATGGAAGGAGAAGTGGCCAGAGAGTTGGCTTATCCGGTTTATTCTCAGTTAAGTACTCATTCATCGGTGATACTGAACTCTCATTACAGTAATAACATTAACTTTTCCGCTGCCACACAAACTGCATACGGCTGGGGTGATGGCTATTATACCATTATGACTGGTGGTACTGTATCCGGTGTTGATGCCTCTGTTTCAGAAGGCGAGATTAAAGCCATATTTACTTTTAATGCAACGGCAAGAGTGATTTATAATGGTTATGGGGGGGCCAGAAGCCGTGCACTTGTCGATATGATGAAGCTGGCTGGTAATATAGGTGACGAGTTTTATCTTCCATCAAGTGTGACCAATCTAGGTTCGATGGATTTTTCTGCGGAATGCGTAAGTATTAATAAAGATCCGTATGTGTATTTCAGACTTGAAAATATTTTTTCCAGATGGCCTGGCTTTAACGATGGTAATGATCCAGGACACCCGTATGTATTGATAAGGCAGGATAACGGGCTTTGGAGTGCTGATGGTGTAAATATTTCAGTTCCACCGGACGTAATAAGAGTTACACCAGAAGCATTAAATAATTCTTTGGATTATCAGATAGAATTTAACAGCTTTGTACGTTTGGATACGACCATTAATTCAACCGATGTAAAACTTGCTGTTACCGGTGCCGGAAACGCAAATTTCACACCGGAGGAACGGACAAAATATACGTTTGATGAATCACTGTTTCTGTTTAAAGAGAAAACCATTGAGGTCCCTCTGAGCGCATTCAGCGGCAATACTGCTGACGTTGACTTTACCTTCAGTGCCTCTGCCCCGGCAGGGGACGGCCGCTCACTGGGTAATAACTCATTCAGGATCACCCTGACCAGGGTGACCGCTGACACGCTTCCTGTTATCACGCTGAATCATACCGACACATCCGCACAGTACCTGCAGTATGGTGCCGCACGAATCAGGGTGAACACGCTGTTCGCAAAACAGCTGGTTGCGCGGGCAAACACCGGTCTGAATGCCGTTCTGTCAATGGAAACTCAGCAGTTGCAGGAACCAAAGCTGGGTGAAGGCAGCTATGTGCAGGTGGTATTCAGCCGCTATGACACCAGTCTGCATGGTGACGGTTCGTATCAGCTTTATCTGATAGGCGCCCGCGACAATGGGGATAACAGCAGCCGCAGCCGGGATCTGGTTGCTTCGGGACATGTTTCGGAGAGTGAAACCACAACTGTCACTGTTTTTATCCCCTATATTGTCAAAACACGGGAACCCGGCAGTGTCTTTATTGGCGTGGAATATTCGGATGCCAGATTCTCCTCATCTGCAGCTACCATGCAGTCATTCAGTTACAATCAAAGCTTGCAACTCTTTGTTGCTGCTTCAGATAATTCGTCAAGAACTCGGGGTCTGACAAGCCGTGTTCTTGACTCACAGACGGAACCCATGGATTTCAGCGGCGCCAACGCGCTCTACTTCTGGGAGATGTTCTACTACGTGCCGATGATGGCGTTTAAACGCCAGCTGCAGGAAGGCCGCTTCACCGAAGCCACGCAGTGGATTAAATACGTCTGGAGCCCGGAGGGCTATCTGGATAATGGCACCCCGGCCCCGTGGCAGTGGAACGTGCGGCCGCTGGAAGAAGATACCAGCTGGAATGCCAGCCCGCTGGACTCGGTGGACCCGGATGCGGTGGCGCAGGCCGACCCGATGCACTACAAGGTGACCACCTTTATGTCCTGGCTTGACCTGCTGATTGCCCGCGGCGACGCGGCCTACCGCCAGCTTGAGCGCGACACCCTCAACGAGGCTAAAATGTGGTACGTGCAGGCGCTGGATGTTCTCGGTGATGAACCTTACATGACGCAGGGCACAGGCTGGGCCAGTCCGCAGCTGAGCGATGCGGCGGACCAGACCGTCCAGACCCGCACGCAGCAGGCGCTGCTGACCGTACGCCGGCAGGTTGCCTCTGGTGAACTGCGCACCGCCAACTCCCTGACTGACCTGTTCCTGCCGCAGCAGAATGAGAAGCTGGCGGGTTACTGGCAGACGCTGGCGCAGCGTCTGTACAACCTGCGCCATAACCTGTCCATTGACGGTAATCCGCTGTCGCTGGCCATCTATGCAACGCCGGCCGATCCGGCGGCGCTGCTCAGCGCGGCAGTGAACGCCTCGCAGGGCGGCACCGACCTGCCTGCCGCGCTGATGCCGGCGTACCGGTTCCCGGTGATTCTGGAAAGCGCCCGGGGCATGGTGGGGCAGCTGAGCCAGTTCGGCAGCACGCTGCTCGGCATTACCGAACGTCAGGACGCGGAGGCGCTGTCCGAGTTGCTGCAGACCCAGGGCTGCGAGCTGGTCCTGCAGAGTATTGCGCTGCAGGATAAAAACATCGCCGAAATTGACGCGGAGCGGGCCACGCTGGAAGAGGGCCTCATCGGGGCGCAGTCGCGCCTGGACAGCCACACCGCGCTGTATGATGAAGATGTCAACACCGGCGAGAAGCAGGTGATGGATCTGGCGCTGTCCGCTTCGGTGCTTTCCACCACGGCCACCATTTCCTATACCGTTGCGGCCGGGCTGGATGCGGTGCCTAATATTTACGGTTTTGCTTTTGGCGGAAGCCGCTATGGCGCCATTCCACAGGCTATCGGTACCGGCATTGAGATTGCCGCCTCTGCTTTACGGATCTCGGCCGAACGTATAGGCCAGTCGGAAGCCTGGCGCCGCCGGCGCCAGGAGTGGGAAATCCAGCGCAACAGCGCGCAGGCTGACGTGAAGCAGATTAACGCTCAGCTGAATGCGCTGGCGGTGCGGCGCGAGGCTGCCGTGCTGCAGAAAACGTACCTGGAGACCCAGCAGAGCCAGACGCAGGCGCAGATGACCTTCCTGCTGAACAAATTCACCAGCAAAGCGCTCTACAACTGGCTGCGCGGCAAACTGGCGGCGATTTACTACCAGTTCTATGACCTGGCGGTCTCGCGCTGCCTGATGGCGGAAGAGGCGTATAAGTGGGCGCTCAGCGACGCGGCTGCGACCTTCATCCGTCCCGGCGCCTGGCAGGGAACCTATGCCGGCCTGATGGCGGGTGAGACCCTGATGCTGAACCTGGCACAGATGGAGCAGGATTATCTGAACAAAGACCAGCGAGGGAAAGAGGTGACGCGCACCGTGTGCCTGTCTGACGTGTATGCGACGGAGTTAAAAGATAAGGATACGACGCTGGCAGACGTCATCACCTCACTGGTGGATGGCAAGACAAGCGACTTTGGCTCTGCGGGTAACGGACTGAAGAGGGAGAACGGTCAGTTGCAGGCCACGCTGACGCTTTCTGACCTGAATATTACTAAAGATTACCCCGAATCACTGGGTAAAATGAAGCGCATCAAACAAATCAGCGTCACCCTGCCGGCGCTGGTCGGTCCGTATCAGGACGTGCGTGCGGTGCTCAGCTATGGCGACCCGAAAGGGCTGGCGAAAGGTTGCGATGCACTGGCGGTGTCGCACGGCATGAACGACAGCGGGCAGTTCCAGCTGGACTTTAATGATGGCCGCTGGCTGCCGTTCGAGGGGATTCCGGTGGATGGCCCCGGCACGCTGACGCTGAGCTTCCCGGATGCGGATGACCGGCAGAAAGACCTGCTACTCAGCCTGACGGACATCATTCTGCATATCCGTTACACCATCCTCAGTTAATCATCCTTTTTGTTGTTATCAGGCTCCCTGCGGGGAGCCTGTGGAGAGTTTTATTATGCAAAATACAGAGCAACTGAGCCTGACGCCGCCCACGCTGCCTTCCGGCGGTGGCGCGATAACCGGGCTGAAAGGCGACATTGCCGCCGCCGGACAGGACGGTGCGGCCACGCTGAGCATTCCGTTGCCGGTCAGCGCCGGACGGGGCTATGCCCCGCAACTGGCGCTCAACTATCACAGCCGGGCCGGTAACGGACCGTTTGGCATTGGCTGGAATCTTAACCTGCCGGCCATTCGTTTGCGTACCAGTAAAGGCGTCCCGTCGTATGACGGCGCGGATGAATTTACCGGTCCGGACGGTGAGGCGCTGGTGCCGGTGCTGACTGACAGCGGCGCACGGGAAACCCGTACGGCGGCCACGCTTTTGGGGGCGGATTTGGGCGGTGATTTCACCGTCCACGCTTACCGCTCCCGGACAGAAACCACATTCACCCGGCTGGAGTACTGGGCTCCACAGAGCGGTGCCGGGACGGACTTCTGGGTGCTGTACGCCCCGGACGGGCAGGCGCACCTGTTCGGACGCAATGCCCAGGCGCGCGTCAGCAACCCGGATAATGCTTTTCAGACCGCCGCCTGGCTGCAGGAGTCCTCGGTGACGCTGACCGGGGAGCAGATTTACTGGCAGTACCGGGCTGAGGACGATACCGGCTGTACGGAAGATGAAGAGGCGGCGCATCCGGGTGCTACGGCGCAGCGCTATCCGGCGGCGGTCTGGTACGGCAACCGGAAGGCGTCGCGGGCGCTGCCGGCGCTTTCTTCCGTACCGGTTGCCGGTGACTGGCTGTTCACGCTGGTGTTTGACTATGGCGAGCGCGGTACAGGGCCGGAGACGGCCCCGGGCTGGCTTACGCCCGGCAGTGGTGGCTGGCCATGCCGCCAGGATGCGTTTTCCGGCTGGGAATTCGGTTTTGAGGTACGCACCCGTCGTCTCTGCCGTCAGCTGCTGATGTATCACGCCGTGACGACACTGGACGGCATAGGACAGGGTAGTGACGAGCCGCAGCTGATTACGCGGCTGCAGCTGAATTACGGGGAGTCACCGGTTGTCACCACCCTGCAGAGCGTGCAGCAGGTTGCGTATGAGCCGGGCGGAACCGTCATTGCCCTACCGCCACTGCGCTTCAGCTGGCAGACGTTCACGCCACCGACACCTGACGACGCGGACTGGCAGCAGCGTGATGACCTGGAAAAAATGAATCTGCTGCAGCCCTACCAGATGGTGGACCTGAACGGGGAAGGGCTGGCGGGAATTTTATACCAGGACAACGGTGCCTGGTGGTACCGGGCACCGGTACGTCTGCCGGGGGATAATCCTGACGCCGTCACCTGGGATAAGGCTGCCCCGCTGCCGTCGGTACCGGCTCTCCGTGATGGCGGCCTCCTGACTGACCTGAACGGCGACGGTTATCTGGAATGGGTGGTGACCACGCCGGGCGTGGCGGGTCAGTACGATCGCACCGCTGAGCGGGAATGGCGGCGCTTCACGCCGCTGTCTGCCCTGCCGGTGGAATATGTCCATCCGCGCGCGTTGCTGGCGGATATCACAGGCTCCGGTCTGGCGGACCTTGCGCTGATTGGCCCGAAAAGCGTGCGCTTTTACGGCGGAAACGGAGACGGCTGGACAAAAGCGCAGACGGTTATTCAGTCTGCGGGCATCACGCTGCCGGTTCCCGGTACGGATGCCCGTGTGATGGTCGCCTTCAGCGATATGGCCGGCAGCGGCCAGCAGCATCTGGTGGAGGTACGGGCGGACGGCGTGCGTTACTGGCCGAACCTGGGGCACGGACGCTTCGGTCAGCCGGTAAGCCTGTCTGGCTTCAGCCAGCCGGCCGCCTCGTTCAATCCTGAGCAGCTTTATCTGGCCGATGTGGACGGGTCAGGGACCACCGACCTGATTTATGCCCTCAGTGACCATCTTCTGGTTTACCTCAATCAGAGTGGTAACCGCTTTGCCGCCCCGTTCAGCGTGAGCCTGCCGGATGGCGTGCGCTATGACCGCACCTGCAGTCTGCAGCTGGCGGATATCCAGGGGCTCGGGGTCGCCAGCCTGGTGCTGACGGTGCCGCATCCGGCCACGCAACACTGGGTCTGTCATCTGTCAGCAGAAAAACCCTGGCTGCTGAACGGGATGAATAACAGCATGGGAGCGGCCCACGCTCTGCATTACCGCAGTTCGGCGCAATTCTGGCTGGATGAAAAGGCGGAAGCCCTGGCGGCCAGAAAAGCGACACCGGTCAGTCACCTGCCGTTCGCCCTGCATACGCTGTGCCGCACGGAAACCACTGACGAAATCACCGGCAACCGGCTGGTCAGCACGGTACGTTACCGGCACGGCGCCTGGGATGGACGGGAGCGTGAGTTCCGCGGGTTTGGGTATGTGCAGGTCAGTGATACGGACACCCTGGCCAGTCGGGGCACGGCGCAGGAAATCAGTATGCCTGCTATCACCCGCAGCTGGTATGCCACCGGCCTGTCCGCAGTCGATGCATTGCTGCCGGAAGAGTACTGGAAAGGCGATGCGGCAGCCTTTACCGGCTTCGCCCCGCGCTTCACCACCGGCAGCGGTGAGGATGAACAGGCATACTTGCCGGATGTTGATATGGCCTTCTGGCTGAGCCGGGGACAGAAAGGCATGCTGCTGCGCAGTGAGCTCTACGGCGCTGATGGTAGCGCCCAGGCCGGCGTTCCGTACACCGTCACGGAAGTCCGCCCGCAGGTGCGGCTGATTCAGGAGCAGGGAAGCTATCCGGTGGTCCGGGCAACTACAGCAGAAAACCGGCTATACAACTATGAGCGGGTCAGCAGCGACCCGCAGTGCAGGCAGCAGGTGTTGCTGAGCAGCGATGTGTACGGCCAGCCGCTGAAGCAGGTCAGCATCATCTACCCGCGGCGTGCTCAGCCGGCGAAAAGTCCGTACCCCGATACGTTGCCGGATACGCTTTTTGCCGCCAGTTATGACGACCAGCAGCAGGCTCTGCGCCTGCAGCTGCAACAGAGCCGGTGGCACACGCTGTTATCCCCGGAGAACGGTATCTGGCTGCCGGGACTGGCGGACAGCAGCCGCAGTGACGCATTCACGCACCCGGCCACTGCCGTTCCGGCAGGCGGGCTGTCACTTGAACGGCTGCAGCAAAGCGACGGCCTGCTGTCTGACGGGCAGTCGTCCGTTCTGGCCGGGCAGACACGGGTCTGGTATCTGGATGGCCGGAATGAGGCAACGACCGGGACGCCGGCCTTTCCCCCCTTACAGGCGTTTACTGAAACCGCCGTGCTGGATGAGGGCGCCGTCACCTCGCTGTCGGGGAATATCAGCACCGATCACCTGACAGAGGCCGGTTATTCCCGGACCGGATATCTGTTCCCGCGTGACGGCGAGGCGGATAAAACGCTGTGGAGCGTTCGTCAGGGATATGCAACATACGGAACCGCTGAGCACTTCCGACTGCCGGTGGCGCTCAGGGAAACGCTGCTGACCGGCGCGGTGACCGTCACCCGTGATGCGCATGACTGTGTGATAACCCGGTTAAAGGATGCCGCCGGGCTGACCACCACCGCAGAGTATGACTGGCGCTTTCTGACGCCGGTCAGGGTGACCGATGCGAACGACAACGTCCGGTCAGTCACCATCGATGCACTGGGCCGGGTCACTTCATTGCGTTTCAGCGGGACGGAAAACGGTGTATCCGCGGGATACAGCGAGGCGGCCATGACCATTCCGGAATCGGCAGACGGGGCACTGGCGCTGAAGGCTGCACTGCCGGTGGCGCAGTGCCTGGTTTACGTGGTGGACAGCTGGACAGCAGAAAAAGACAGGATGCCGCCGCACGTGGTGACGCTGACCACTGACCGCTATGACAGCGATGAGTCGCAGCAAATCCGGCAGCAGGTGACGTTCAGCGATGGCTTTGGCCGGGTACTGCAGGCTGCGGCGCGGCAGGCGGACGGCGAAGCCTGGCTGCGGGCAGAGGACGGCTCGCTGACTGTCGGGGCAGACGGCGTTCCGGTAACGGCACAGACGGATACGCGCTGGGCCGTGACTGGCCGCACAGAATATGACAACAAGGGGCAACCCGTGCGTACTTACCAGCCGTATTTCCTGGACAGCTGGAAGTTCGTCAGCGACGACAGTGCCCGTCAGGACCTGTACGCCGACACGCATTATTACGACCCTGTGGGGCGGGAGTGGCAGGTACAGACGGCTAAATGCTGGCTGCGCCGGGTGCTGTTAACACCGTGGTTTGTGGTCAGCGAGGATGAAAATGACACGGCGACAGAAGCAAGTGATGCCGCCTGACCACCGCTCTGGCAGGCACGAGGCCTGCCGGTATTTTACCTCTTTTACAGGAATAACTGATTATGAGTACTGACACTCTTCACACTAAAACCCCGTCGGTCACGGTCCTGGACAACCGCGGCCTGACCGTGCGCGATATTACGTACTGCCGTCACCCTGATGCACCGGAGAAGACCGATGAGCGCATCACCCGCCATCTGTACGATGAGTACGGCTTTCTGATACAGAGCGCCGACCCGCGCCTGCACGAGAGCGGGCTGGCAAACTTCACGTACCTTACGGACCTGGCGGGCATCCCGCTTATCACCCTGAGCGCCGATGCCGGCATGGCCGTCTCGCTGAGCGACGCAGCCGGGCGCCCCTTCCGTGCGGTGAACGCCGCCGGCACGGTCACCACCTTTCAGTACGAGGGGAACGAACTGTCCGGGCGTCCCCTCAGCATCACCGGGCAGGTGCAGGACGGCGCGTCACGCATCACGGAACGCTACGTGTATGCCGGTAACACGGCAGCAGAAAAGGCCCTGAACCTGGCCGGGCAGTGCGTCAGTCATTACGACACGGCCGGTCTGGTGCAGACCAACAGCGTGGCGCTGAACGGCGTGCCGCTCTCCGTCACCCGCCGTCTGCTGAAGGATGCGGACAATCCCGACGTTACGGCCGACTGGCAGGGCACTGACGCTTCTGCGTGGAACGACATGCTGGCGGCAGAGACGTACGCCACCCAGACCACGGCGGACGCCACGGGCGCTGTACTGACCACCACGGATGCAAAAGGCAACGTGCAGCGGGTGGCGTACGACGTGGCGGGCCTGCTGTCGGGCAGCTGGCTGACCCTGAAGGGCGGAAAAGAGCAGATCATCGTCGCCTCCCTGACATATTCGGCCGCCGGGCAGAAACTGCGCGAGGTACACGGCAACGGCGTGGTGACCACGTATGAATACGAGCCGGAGACGCAGCGGTTGACCGGGATGAAAACGGAGCGTCCCACCGGGCATGTCTCCGGTGCGAAAGTACTGCAGGACCTGCGCTACGAGTATGACCCGGTGGGCAACGTCCTGAAAATCACCAACGACGCGGAAGAGACCCGCTTCTGGCGCAACCAGAAAGTGGTGCCGGAGAATACGTACGCCTACGACAGCCTGTACCAGCTGGTCAGTGCCACCGGGCGCGAGAGGGCCGGTGCCGGGCAGCAGGGCAGTAATCTCCCCGCCACCGCCGTTCCCCTTCCCGGCGACAGCTCTGCGTACACAAACTATACCCGCACTTACACCTGCGACGAAGCCGGTAACCTGACGCAGGTCCGCCATACCCCGGCAACGGACAGCGGTTACACCACAAAAATCACCGTAAGCGACCGCAGCAACCGGGGCGTGCTGAGCACCCTGACGGACAATCCCTCAGACGTGGATGCGCTGTTCACCGCGGGCGGGCAGCAGAAGCAGCTGCAGCCGGGGCAGGGCCTCATCTGGACGGCCCGCAATGAACTGCTGAAGGTGACGCCGGTGGTGCGTGACGGCGGTACGGATGACAGGGAGAGCTACCGCTATGACGGCGGCAGCCAGCGCATCCTGAAGGTCAGCGTGCAGAAAACGGGCAGCAGCACGCAGACTCAGCGGGCGCTGTACCTGCCTGGGCTGGAGCTGCGCAGCACAAAAACCGGCGGCGCGGAAACGGAAAGCCTGCAGGTTATCACGGTGGGCGAGGCAGGGCGTGCGCAGGTGCGGGTACTGCACTGGGAGAGCGGCAGGCCGGCTGAAATCACTGACGACCAGCTACGTTACAGCCACGATAACCTGACCGGCAGCAGCGGGCTGGAGCTGGACGGCGATGGCAATATCATCAGCGCGGAGGAGTATTATCCGTACGGCGGGACGGCGGTATGGACGGCGCGCAGTGAGGTGGAGGCGGACTACAAAACCACCAGATACTCAGGGAAGGAGCGTGATGCGACGGGGCTGTACTGTTACGGTTACCGCTACTACCAGCCGTGGGCGGGCAGATGGCTGAGCGCGGACCCGGCGGGGACGGTGGACGGGCTGAACCTGTTCAGGATGTGCAGGAATAATCCTGTGACGTTATTTGATCCCGATGGGCACATGCCAAAGTACGCGCCTATTGCCAAAGAAGATCCTGCGTTCAGTAAATTTGAGGACGCAGTACATGAAGAAGACAGAAATGTAATCAACAGATACGCAAACAGTCTGGATGCCATGAAAAGCGTTGTGGACACTATACATGATGCTGTCGACAGCACCCTTAATCCCGTCCGTGGATTGCGTACAGTTATCAGGAATGGCACAAACATTACCACATCTTATATAGCTGGTAGCTTTTCGGGTATGGCAGGAGCAGGCGCCGGGGCGTTAATTGGGACGGCAATTGCTCCCGGAGTAGGTACAGCTATTGGGGCAGGTATCGGCTCAGCAGCAGGCGGAATTATTGGCAAAAAATTAAGTGGGATCGTGATGGATAAGGCTGGTTTAAAGAAACAGGAAAGGTTACAAACATCAAGGCTCATAAAAAAAATTGACAGGGCTAATGCATGGCTTATTTCAAATGTGATGTTAGATGTTGCGGACAGTTACATAAGTAAGGATTCACTTAAAACTTTCGCGTTAATGGCCACCAAAAAAGCGATGAAAAAAACCACGAATATATCTCTCCCTGTTGAAGCCCTGGCAGGGCTCTCAATGCAGGTGAAAGAATTGGGTGAAGGAACTATTGGAAGTGAAAAACAAAAGAAAATAGAGTCAATATTTCAGGTGGTTGAGCCAATCATTGCCGCCGATATGTATAATGAAATACAGAACAGGTTTGAGAGCCTCGGAAAAGAAAAGATTAAAAGAGATGGAATCGTAAACACAATTAAGTTCGCAAGGGTAAGTAGTGAAGATATCGAGAAAACAGTTATTCATATAGAAAGAAGAATAAGGGACACACGAAGAATGCTACTTAAGTAAATTTCAGCATTCAAATGCTAAGGAGGAATTTCAGATATTGGGGTCAGTTTAGATATTGAAGACTGTCCCCACACTTGTGGGGACAGGCGCTCAGTAGTAGAAAATTCATGTTACACAATATCTTTTATAACAAAGGTAAACGTCACATCCAGAGGGACTCTGTCGCATTAACGGCCGCAGGCTGGCAAAAAACGCATTGCCTGTTTTTTTGGCAGCTATCAGGTAGAACTGCTCAGCAGGGGACAGACCGTCCCCGCACTGATAACCGTACTTCAATTTCTCAGATTCAGCAGCGCGGAAACGAAATCAAGGTTGCCACACTCAAGCGCTATGTAGAGGCAATGGGCGGTAAACTCAGTCTGGATGTGGAATTGCCTACCGGTAAAAGAGTTGCGTTTCATATATAAGGTTTACCGCTGGGTTCAGCGTGATGCGCCTGAAATGGAAAAAAGACTGCGCTGGTACTGGCGTAACCCTTCCGATCTCAACCCGTGGCACATTGACGAAACGTGTGTAAAGGTCAGTGGCCGCTGGGCTTATCTATACCGGGCAGTCGTCAGCAGGGGCCGCCCCATCGATTTTTATCTCTCCCTACGTCGTACCAGCAAAGCCGCATACAGGTTCCTGGATAAAATCCTCAACAATGTGAAGAAGTGGCAGATCCCGCGATTCATCAACACGGATAAAGCACCCACCTATGGCCGTGTACTACGCAAAGGGCAGGCCTCAGCATTTTATTATGGCGATCTCCTGGGCGAGATGCGTCTGGTGAGCAGAGTCTTTTACATCTAAGGTCTTTCAATCAGATAAAAGGTTACCTCATCGCGAACTTTGCAACAGTGCCCTTCTGTCGACCCGCAGCCGTTAATGCGACAGTACCTCGAAATTCCTATGCGTCAACTGGCCCCTATCAATCAACGGGGAGCAGGTCACACAGTCGCTTCTAATTTTTCCAAAATTGATTTCAAAAGATGAGATTGTGATAATTTGAATGGTCACCTAAGATAACTTTATTACACCAAACTAGTGAATATAAAAACAAATAGTTAAGTTAATTCACCAATACTTCATACTCGAAGTCGGATATGTTTGCAGCAATAATAAGTATGCCAACCCCACGATTTGACGGCATTTGGCTTTCGTTACTGTAATTTATTTGATGATATCATAAAATAGCCAAAATATTGATGCTTTCGTATAGGGTATGTAGTTTCTCACAGAATGAGAGTTAATGTAAATTATCAATTAATATTGTTATACTTACATTAAAATAATACTTTTGCATTTGCAAGGGTAAGTAAAATTTCATTGCATCTAAATAAGGAATTAAATCATGAGCTGTGTGATTAAAAAAACTGCATTAGTCCTGTTGTTATTTCTGGTAAGCCCCTTAAGCCATGCGGTTGTAGCCGGTGGGATTGTTTCGGTCAACCATTCATGGCCTGTCAACTCAGAATTTAATAAATTATCTTTTTTTCAGCAGATAAGTAACGATGGCGGAACAGAGTCCAAATACTACTGGGCCAACCAGTTTCATTTTAAACAAGGGGATGGAGGATACATTGGTTTACAAAATCGGGGTGATGGAGTTCATGCCTTTAATTACTCTATATGGAAGGCAAAAGGATGGAAGAGCGGTGAGTGCAGTTACTTCGATCACGAAGGTTCTGGAGTACAATGCCAGATTGTCGTACCGTGGAAAACTGGGCATCAGTACAAATTAGATGTTTCCAAAAATGGAAATCTAGTTACAGGGGTGGTGACAGATATGATGGATGGTACAGCTATAACGGTTGGCGTTATCGAAGTTCCAGAAATATTCGGCAAGTTATACTCATCCTCTGGTTTTGTTGAAGAGTATTCCCAGGGGAATGGTCAGCTTTCTTCCTGCTATGTGATGGGAGCTCAAAGTTCAATCTTTCTGAACTCATTAGGCGATGATAAAATAAAGGCTGGTCAGAGTTCCTATACTTATGGGAACTGCAATGATCCTTACGTGGTAAAAGCTGCATGTAACGATGATGCGTGCATCAATACTGTAAGCAATCTTCATGCGATTGCCTCCCCAAATGCGCCTATAGTATCGATTGTCAACGAAAACGATTTGACCGCAGAGACCATATCTAATGCATTGAACAACGTCGATTTGGTAGTTGTTCGCTCTCAGGATGGTAACTGGGCACCGAACATCTATTTCCCGGAGCCTAACGAGCTTAAATGGAAATCCATATTTATGGACCATCGAGCTGGTTACAGTTCATCTGTTCATGTTAATGGTTCTATTACTAAGGTAAACAAGGGCCAACACATAATGTATATGTCTGATGGTAGCAACTGGAAGGTCATTAACCAGGTTCTGTCAAATTAAGAAATGGTCGGGTAACAGGTTCTGTCGCATTAACGTCAGCAGGATGGCAAAAAGTGTATTCCCTGTTTTTCAGACAGCCATCAGATAAAACTGTTCTGCCGGAGACATCCCGTCCCCGGCAGGGGGCTGATATTGCCCTTTACGTATCATGTGGAGCAGTTCAATTCCTGCCAGGAGACACTGTGCATGCCGGAACGATTTGAATCCCGTCATCAGTTTTGTCCGGCGTTTGATATTCCGGTGATCCTGTTCAATCAGGTTATTCAGGTATTTGCTCTGCCTGATGGTGATGATTTCTTCTTCTGATTTACCAGCATTGGCTGTGGCCAGTGCCGCCGTACTGGCGCCACTTTTATCGATGGTCACCACCTCCGGTGCTCCGTGGTGGCGGATGGTTTTGCGGAAGAAACGCAGGGCTGCTGCGGCATCCCGTTTAGCCGTCAGCAAAAAGTCGATGGTCTGACCTTCGGTATCGACCGCGCGGTACAGATATTTCCACTGCCCCCTGACCCTAACGTAAGTTTCATCCATTCGCCACCGGCGGCCCACGGCACGTTTATGCCGGCGAAACGCCTTATCCAGCAGGGGTACCAGCCGGATGACCCAGCGGTGAAGCGTGGAATGCTCAACGGTGATACCCCGCTCAGCCATCATCTCCTCCAGATTGCGCAGGCTCAGGGAGTCGGCCAGATACCAGCGAACACACTGGGCAATTACATCTGAGGGATAATGCAGGCGTTTAAAGGAATTTTCGATCAGAGGCATGGTCAGGCAACATTGAAAAAAACAGTATGTTACCTGACCACTCATTAATGCGACAGAACCAGATTGTCTCATCCCGTTTTCTTCATATTTTTATTTATCCTTTTCTTGACTCTTCTTGGTGAAATTTTTTCCACCATCCGGAATGGATTATGATGGTTTCAGGAGAGATGTGGTGTTTATTTATTCCCTCCATTTTTCTGTAAGAATGAAGTAAATATTTATCCGTTCTTCATTCTTTTTTTAGTCGCGCCTTTTCCATATTCGGGCAGATAAATAATCACAGCGCCTGCTTCCATTTGAGACTATTTTAATGTCATCTCTTTAAAAGGGGTAATGCTGTCTTCCGATCCGGAAAAATATATTCCCTCCCTGCTCCGTTTTTAACATGCTCCACACTCTGTTCTGTGTCATTAAGGGGGGCGCTATCCCCGCTTCATGCCACGAAAAGATAAATGCCAGTCCATCCCCCCACTTGTCTCCCTGTTCTGTGGTATACCTTCTCCTGCGGGTTGTATGAGTTCCGCCTTAAGCTGCGCCTCACGCGAACGCTGCGCGTTTGAGACGCCACCTGGGATTACGCTTATTATAACAAACGCCCGGATCGGGGGGCAAAGCCTTGTGCCACGCGGGTCTGCGCCGTTTATGACGAAAAAGGCTCCTTTACCGGCTTTGGATAAGGCGCTAATCTACGGATAAATGCACAGATCGAGCTACGTGAAAACTTTATGATAATGAACCCCGTTCCCCCTGCAGAATTCACCAGAACGCGTCAGCGCACTTTCGTTCGCGCCGGGCGCGGACTTTGCCACGGCGGTGGCGCTGCGGCGCATGGCCACCGCGAACGGCGTCACGCCGTTTTACCTGCTGGCGCCGGAGGTGAGCGCGCTGTCACTACATGCCGGACCGGCGCCCCCCCTTCCTGTTCAGCACGCTGTGGAACACCGGCGCGCACATCGGCGAGGCCTGCACGCTGACGCCGGAATCCTTTGAGCCGGACGGTCCACGGCCGTTCGTGAGGATTTTGTCGGAGAAGGTCCGCAACCGGCGCGGGCGGCCGCCGAAGGACGCGGTGCGCCTGGTACCCCTCACCGACGCCGGCTACGTGCATCAGGTCAGAAGCTGGTTTGCCACCGAGCCGCTCTGGTCCGTCACCGACGAAACAATGCGCAACTGGCTGAAGGCCGCCGTCAGGCGGGCCGGTGATGACGGGGTGCAGTTCTCAGTGCCGGTGACGCCGCACACATTCCGCCACTCGTACATCATGCACATGCTTTACCACCGCCAGCCGCTCAAAGTGATCCAGGCGCAGGCCGGACATAAGGATGCGCGATCCATTGAGGTGTATACGCGGGTTTTTGCGCTGGACGTGGCCGCCACGCTGGCGGTGCCGTTCAGCGGCGGGGTCGCGGAGGCCGCCGCCGTGCTGCGGGCACTTCCACCGAAAGAATGAAACTGACGATCAGGGCAGGGATCTGAATAGCCGTATCCTTTCCCCCGTCATTCATGCGTGAGAAAACCGACTGGCCTGCGGTCGTCACTGGTTATCTTAAATTCCGCTTTCAGAAAACACTCTTTACCGTTTTCATTACTGATAACAACGCCATCGCTTGTTCCGTGTACAACTGCCGATGTTACAATGTATTTTACCGGACGGGCGGTTAACTGCATATTCCGATGATTCCGGTCAGTGATTCCGGCGATTTCGATCGCTCTTCTCGCGCTGGTTATTTCTTACTTTAGTTTTTAACCCGTCTGATCGGTTTGCGCCAGTTTACGCATTGATTCACCTCTGAGCTCAACGCGATGTCCGTTATGCAGAAGCCGGTCCATCAGCGCATCGGCTACCGTCGGGTTACCCACCAGTTTGTACCATTCACTCACCGGTAACTGGCTGATGATTATCGTGCTTCCACGCTGGTATCTGTCTTCCATCACTTCCAGCAGGTCTGAGGACTGCCGGGTGTTCAGTTTCTCAAGGCCCCAGTCATCAAGGATAAGCAGGTCCTTTTTCGACAGCTGCAGCAGTTGTTTCTGGTAGCTCCCGTCGGCATGGCTGATATTCAGGTCATCAAGCAGTCGCGTCAGCCGGTAGTACACCACCTGCATATGCTGCTGGCAGGCCTGCTCCCCCAGGGCACAGGCAACGTACGTTTTGCCACATCCCGTTGGCCTGGTGATCAGCACATTTTCATGACGGTGAACATAAGCGCCTGTCAGCAGCTGTACCAGTAACTGCCGGTTCAGCCCCCGTTCCGGCCGGTAGTCAAGCTGTGAAGGCTGAGCATCCAGCCTCAGTTTTGACTGCCTTCGCAGCCGGTTGACCTTCGAGACCTCACGCTGCAGCAGTTCATGCTCCAGCAGGAGCCCCAGACGTTCTTCGAAGCTCAGCGAGGTGTAGGTCATGGGTTGTGACCATTGCAGCTCCAGCGCGTTACTGATGTGCCCCAGCCGCACGGCCCGTATCTGTTCCAGCAGGTTGGCCTAATGGGAGCGAAGCTGCAATATGACGACATTTGTGGTATACAGGAATAAAATCACCTGCATCTTCTGATAGTTACATATATCGGAGTACATATGGATAACTGGCAGGATAAAACTGAATGGAAAGATCTCTGGTTGTTGACTCCTGAGCAAGTTCCCCTGTTGTCTGGTATGACCGACAAGGGCCGTCTCGGATTTGCCATTCAGTTGAAGTTTATGGAGATGTACGGACGATTTCCTTCGTCAGGCAAGGATGTCAGCATGGATGTTATTCAGTACCTTGCTCAACAGCTCGGTCTTTCTGGTGATCTTTTTTCTTCATACGAACCACTGGATCGGCAGGGGCTACGGCATCGCCAGACGATCCGGAAGTTACTCGGCTATCGCCCTTCTGCTGACAGTGATCTCCGGCAGCTTTTTGACTGGTTGTGCGCTGAGGTTTTGCCCCTGGATCCAAAAGCACTCCACGCCCGGGAAGCTGCTTTTGACTGGTTTCGCGAGCAACGCACAGAGCCTCCTGCAACAGCACATCTTGAGCGGGTTATTCGTTCGGCAACATACCATTATGAAGAGACCCTTTTAAGCTCCATTTACAACAGACTCACCGGCAACCATAAATATGTAATCAATAAATTATTACCCGACAAGCAAAAAGAAACAGATGATGACTCCGATAATAAAGAAAATATATTCAGCATAATAAAAAAGGAACCGGGGAAACCCAGCCTCGATAATATTCTCTTTGTTATTTCACAACTAACAGCCCTCGATGAACTGGGGCTGAATGCTGATTTGGTCCGGGGCGTACCACCCAAATTTATCGAAATATATCGTCAGCGCTGCGCTGCCGAATCTGTCAGGGAAATCCGGCGCCACCCTGTCAGTATTCGTTACCCCATGATTATCATGTACTGCTGGCGACGTCGGCAACAGCTGACGGATGCCCTGACTGAAATGCTGATGCAGCTGATCCACAACCTCGGAACGCGGGCTGAGAAGAAAGTGGATAAAAAACAGTTTGCGGCCTTTAAAAAAGTCAGAGGAAAAGCAAAATTGCTCTTCCGGATGGCTGAAGCAACAGCGGATCAACCCGATGGTGTCATCAAAGAAGTGGTTTATCCCGTTGTTGCACAGAGAACGCTGCAGCGTCTTGTGGAGGAGTTTAATACGCTGGGAAGCGATCCTGAACTTGAAGTCCATGAGTCTATCCGGGCATCTTATGGTGCTCATTATCGCCGGATGCTGCTCCCCGTACTGGATCAACTGGATTTCCAGTCCGGTAATCACCTGTACCGTCCCGTGATTGACGCTATTAATATTATAAAAATGCACCGGCACAGTAACCAGCATTATTATGCTGCAGACGATGTGCCTGTTGATGGTGTAATCCAAAAAAAATGGCGCAATATTATTATGGAAACTGGTAAACAGGGTGAAGATCGAATTAACCGAATTAATTATGAAATATGCGTCCTGCGAGCGTTAAGAAACAGCCTCAGAAATAAAGAAATATGGGTAAATGGAGCCGATCGTTACCGCAATCCGGAGGAAGATCTACCGGCTGATTATTCTGATAACCGGGAGCATTATTATACGCTCCTGGGCGCACCTACTGACGGAGAGGTGTTTATTGCCCAACTCAAAAAGACCCTGCGGCAGTGGCTGGAAACGCTAAATTACGGACTTCCTCTGAATCAGAAGGTCAGTATCCGGTCGCAGGGGAAAAAACGGATACGCCTGAGCCCGTTGCCCCCGCAGGAAGAGCCGCCGAATACGCTGTTGCTGAAGCGTGAAATTGGACGTCGCTGGACCGACCTCGAGCTTATTGACATGCTGAAGGAGGTTGACCTGCGGGAAAAGTTTTCGTCATTATTCAGAACGTCAGGCAGCCGTGAGGTGATTGAGCCGGAGACGCTGCCGCACCGGCTATTGTTGTGTCTGTTCGGGCTGGGTACCAACGTCGGTCTGAAGCGTATCGCCAGCCAGCAGCCGGGCGTCTCTTATGAAGAATTACGTCATATCAAACGGAAGTTTATCCAGAAAGATACTCTGCGATCGGCCATCGCGCAGATTGTTAACGGGATATTCCGGATAAAGCAGCCCACCATCTGGGGTAATGCCACCACGTCCTGCGCCGCTGACTCCAGGAAATTCAGCGCGTACGATCAGAATCTGATGACGGAATGGCATGCGCGGTACGGCGGGCGTGGCATTATGATTTACTGGCACGTGGATACCAACTCCACCTGCATTTATTCCCAGCTGCGCCGGTGCTCATCGTCAGAGGTGGCCGCCATGATGGAGGGCGTCCTGCGGCACTGTACGGATATGGAAATCGACCACCAGTACGTGGACAGCCACGGTCAGAGCGAGGTGGCTTTTGCCTTCAGCTATGTGCTGGGGTTTGACTTACTGCCCCGACTGAAAAATATCGCCCGGCAAAAGCTCAGTATCTGCGAATCTGGTGACACCGCTCTATATCCGGCACTATCTCCGGTGCTGACAAAAGAAATAAACTGGGAGCTGATCCGGCAACAGTATGATGAAATTATTAAATATACAGCGGCCCTGAGAACCGGCACTGCAGAGCCGGAGGCCATATTAAGACGATTTACCCGCAATAATGCGCAACACCCGACATATAAAGCCCTGGCAGAATTGGGACGGGCTGTAAAAACTATTTTCCTTTGCCGCTATTTAAACGATGAGGGGTTACGGCGTGAAATCAATTCCGGACTGAACGTTGTGGAGAACTGGAACAGCGCCAATGATTTTATTTTTTACGGCGAGCACGGTGAATTCACCTCCAACAGGCCAGAGGAACAGGAAATTTCCATGCTGGCACTGCATCTGCTGCAGATCAGTCTGGTTTACGTCAACACACTTCTGATTCAGGAGCTACTGTCTGAACCTGCCTGGCGAAGCAAAATGACAGAAGCTGACAGGAGGGGGCTGAGTCCGCTGATATACAGCCATGTCAATCCATATGGTCGTATCGAACTGGACATGAGCAGTCGGCTGAAGGTGGCAGCATAAGAGTGACCATAACCGTTCGGTTTCGTACACGGGATCTTCATGATGTACGAAAGTAAGTGAAATTTATTTCGTACACACGTTATAATCCGTACATCCTTTTCGTACAGAAGATTACTTTATGTCACGAGTTTTTGCCTACTGCCGGGTGTCCACCCTGGAACAGGCCACTGAAAACCAGTGCCTGGAGATTGAAGCTGCCGGTTTTAGCGTCAGGCACCAGCGGCTGATTGAGGAGCATATCAGCGGCTCGGTGGCCGCCAGCGAACGGCCCGGCTTTGCCAGGCTACTTGACCGCATGGAAAATGGTGACGTACTGATTGTCACAAAACTTGATCGCCTTGGACGCAATACGATGGACATAAGGAAAACGGTTGAGCTGCTCGCAGCATCAGATATTCGTGTTCACTGCCTGGCGCTGGGTGGTGTTGACCTCACCAGCCCGGCCGGAAAGATGACCATGCAGGTGATTTCAGCGGTGGCAGAATTTGAACGAGACCTGCTGCTCGAGCGCACGCACTCTGGCATTGCAAGGGCAAAAGCCTCAGGAAAGCGTTTTGGGCGTCCCTCTGCGCTGAACGATGTACAGAAAAAATCCGCGCTGGAACGCCTGAGCGCAGGGATCAGCGTGAGCGCCGTTGCCCGTGAATTCAATACGACACGGCAGACAATACTCAGGGTAAAGGCCTCAATCCTGAAGGATAAGGTGATTGTATCTGATTTAATACTATCTAGCTCATGCATATAATGGAATAAAGTTAAAAAAACAGGCAGAATTAGTATGGGTAACATTGGAAATAAAAATAACATTTCTCATGTATTTATTTACAGATGCAACATCTCACTGATATTTTGTTTTGTGCAAAAAAAACTGGAGGTAACATGAGTACCTTTAATGAGATTAATGAAGGTAACAAAGCAGTAAGGAAAATGCTCTTTTTTTTATTAGTTGCACTTATACCTTTGTTATTAGTTTCTGTTATTTACATGAATAATACAAACTCTAATTTTCTTAACGCTATATCATGCGGCATGGAAAACTTACCAGCAATTTCATCTTCCAATAGTCCATTACTAACTAAGGTGATGGATGCTTATGTAAAAACAGCTCCTTTCTTTGCTTTTTTTGTATTTCTAGTTTCATGTAAAAATCTAAAATTAAAGAGAGGTCAGTCAGCATGGAACATGCTGATGATATATATTCTTTTTACAACGTTTTATGCTATTTTAATTTATAGTTTCTTGTTTACAAATACAGAGCTAACTGATTCAAAAAAAATACTTAAAGTGATGTCAATAAATGATTTCACTCTATCGTTTTTTTATGCGAGCTTGTATTCAGGGGTTTACATATTTAGTTATTTGTATTTATGGTTTGCTATTGGTACTTATAGGGCATTCAAGGAGAGGTGGTAAGCACCTCTCCTTAACATGTTAATTTCCAGGTCGAATCACCTCGTTATTTATCTTTTCAGCTATTTTATCATCAATCTTCGATGCTAAATAGCTGATAGTCATGATTCCCAAAATGGTTATAGCTGTTAGAGCCAGTCCAGAAATAGGTAATGCACTAAGAATAGCCCCAAACAATCCTGTAGCAACAGCAGCTGCCATCCCACTCAGCACCCAGGACTCCACTTCCAGCATCAGCGGCCCCCAGTCCCCGGTTTCATATCCCTCGATACTTTTCTCCCGGACCTTCTCGATTTTCATCACCACATCGGCAACTTTAAACGCTTTGCCAAGATTTCCGAGCTTATTCGCCATATCATCAGCATCAACATTCTTCCATGCATTAACAATTGCATCCTTGTCCGCCTTGTTGATTTTCATCCCGGGATTTGAGGTGATTTTGTTGAGAGAGTCCATTGCGTCATCATAACTGCGGATCGTTTTACCCTGGAAGTTCTTTATATCATCCGCAATTTCTTTAGCTATTGCCTTATATTTATCACCAAGATGCTCACCAATCTTGTCACCCATATCAGCAATCAGTTCACTGGTTTTGGTAAGCGCTTCTTTTTCATTACTTGCTTTTTCAGCTGCTTCCTTTTCACGCTGGCGCGCCAGTTCTTCCTGCTCTTTTCTTGCCTTTTCTTCTGCCGCACGCCTGGCCGCATTTTCTTTTTCAGTGGCATCTCGTTTTGACCTGGCTTCTGCCAGCTTATTATCAGCCTGAACCTGATTGTTTTGTGCCGCTTCCATTGCTGCATTAGCATTATTTAAATTTGCATTAGCTGCGTTGAGTTGATGATAGGCTGCATCAAGTTCCCCCTTCCTGGCATCCATGGCTTGCTTATCCTGTGCGGCAACCTTACCCGCTTCCATGAAATTACGGTAACCGGGAAGGGTTGGCTGGCTGGCAAAAACGGAGAACCGTTTTACATCCTGCATTGTCCGGTCATACTTTGCCTGGGCGGCGTTATATTCATTCGCTTTCTGGGCAACATTAGCATTTGCTGAATTGACGCCGTTCTGTGCAGCATTGACCGCATTCCGTGCATTGTCCAGATTTGCCTGGGCAGTATCCACATCCCTCTGTGCTGCCTCCACCTGATGCGTTGCATCCCATTCTGCCTGCTTACGTTGGGCTTCGGCTTCAGCCTTTGCTCTGGCTTCAGCAGCCTGCTTTTCCCTGACGTTATTTATCAGCGCCAGCTCCGCCTGTGCCAGCCGCGTCGCCTGTTTGGCCCGGGCAATCCTTTGACCAGCCTGGCCGCTGTTCGCCAGTTTTTCATTGTCGGCAACGATTTTATTCAGTGCGGCAATGCGCGCATCTGAAGTATCTCCACGGAAGTTGATTACCTCACCGACTATTTGTTTGTTGCTGACTGTTCCGCCAGCACCTTCATCTTTATTATTTCCGTCAACAATATCGGGGGGCATGGGGCCGAGGTTTACTCCAACGACAAACCCGTCTACCGTAGGTTTTACTGGCGCAGAAGGGGAAACTATACCAATAACTTCACCGTCTTCACGGACATAATATTCAGTGAAATCCGCTGGATTTAAACCCCACGAACGGGCAAGGGCATCGCCTGCCGTTTTGGAAACTCCCGTGTAATTGTTTGCATTCCCACCGTTAGAACCGGTATTACCGGAACCGCCGCTATTTCCGCGCGGGCTTTCTGACCCTGGATCAGATGATGGGCCATTTACCGTCATAGTTCCCTGATCGTTGCTGTTACTCATATTATTCCCTCATCCTTATGGTTACGAAAGCATAAAATCAGTACCCCTGCAATCTGTCGTTGCAGGTTGATCATAACAGTCAATATTTCACTAATTTGGGATCATCATCCTGTTATTGAATCTGGCGGAGATGGCTGTTATCAAAATACATACCTTTTTCATCAATATGTTACATTGCTGTTGCTGTTGCTGTTGCTGTTGCTGTTGCTGTTGCTGTTGCTGTTGCTGTTGCTGTTGCTGTTGCTGTTGCTGTTGCT
>NZ_JBYUWC010000001.1:0-1883 GCF_058137865.1 Erwinia sp. 009765445 | reverse complement strand
GTTGCAAATATATATGGATGAATTTGCGTAACATGTGTTGGCTGAGTTTTATTTTAAATCCAGGGGGATGGGCTGGTGCCGAATTTATAGTCCTGGCGTGCTTCGCAAAGGATATGGAAAACTTTAAATGTCGTCATATTGTAGCTTCGCCCCCATTACCCCAAAATATGGCAGCAGGAACAATTGCGTTAACGAACAATTCAAGGGCTGTTACCGGCACCGGAACGGCGTTCACCAGCAATCTGGCAGTGAATGACTTCGTCGTGTCGGTTGTGGGCGGGGTAACTTACACGCTGGGTGTGGCGTCGATTGAATCCGACACTGCCTTGACACTGAATGTGGCATATGACGGTCCTGCGGCGACCGGCGCGGCATGATCAGCTGTGGCTAACCAGACATTAGTGGGGATCACTGCTCAGGTGGCGGCTGATGTGGCTAAAGCTATCTGCGGGCTAAACCTCGACAAGGCGAACTGGCAAGGTTTCTACACAGCGACAGGTGACACCACAATTACTCTGCCAGATGGCACATCTGTGACCGGCCCAAGTTGGCCAGCGATGCAAGAGTCAATTGATGAGGCTGGTAATGGTAAGGCATCCAGTGGGGTAAACGGCGATATCACTGAGATTAAAGGGCTGACGACCGCGTTAAGCATCGCCCAAGGCGGTACTGGTGCGTTGAGTTGGTCAACAACGGCATTAGCCCGGGCGACTACCGCAAATATGGGACTTATGATGTCCGGTAATAACCGGGTGCTCATTCCTTACGCGAACGGCAGCGTAATGATCATGATGGTCTCAGCCACCGGCACAGCATCAGCAGGCGGGGTCTCGTTCACATTTCCGCAGGCATTTGGAACAGTATTTTCATTTGTTGGCATCAGTGGCGATAACGCGGCGCTGGGCGGCACTGTATCGGTAATTAACATTTCTAATTCTGGCGTTGATTTGGCTGTTAGAAATGCTGATGGAAGTTATAAGACTGGTGTTGTTAGGGTTAACTATATAGCTATGGGAATTAATGCATGACAATCGCGAAAGAATCAATTAAACAATCAGATGAAGAGCCGGTGAAATATTTTTACAGCATCAAAACACGAGGTTTTTACAGCAGCGAATTACCTGGAGTGATTGAATCATCCGGGCTTTCGTCAGATGATTTGGTCGAAATTAGCACCGAAGAATATAACGCCTTTTTTAACCCACCTGAAGGTTACTATGGTGTGTTTGATGAAGATGGTCCTCGTCTAGAAAAACTCCCAGACCCCACAATTGCGGCAAACCTGGAAACCGCACAATCTGAATATAACCGCGCCTCTGTTCAGATCACCGCGCTGCAGCAACGTATCGAAGATGAAGACTACGACGCTACCATCACTGAATCTGCTGTAGCCGCGGCTAAAACCTCCTGGACAACTTACCGGAAATCATTGCGTGCTTATATTGCTGCGGAAGATGGCACCAAAGCATTACCTACAGCACCAGACGCATAACCCAACATTAAGCCCGGATAGCCGGGCTTTCATTCAGTAAAAAGCTTATAAAACGTATAAAAGTCTTTAAAGGTGCGAGACTTGACTTTAGTAGTATTTTATCAACTGTAAATCTGATGGTAGTTGTGGATAGATTTATATGCAATCAAGCATAAAATAATAGCATAGGCAATTACTGATAAGATGTTTATAGGTATTTTTATACGGGCGTATTTAACATCAAGACCGTGCTTTGATACAAAAAGATAGGATAAAATAACAAAGCAAAATATACTTAAGTTGAAATACCGCCCTTGAATACCTGTAATAACAGTTAGACTGGCCCCATAGATCACCAGACACTTCGCCTCTCTTAAAATAAGAGGTAGTCTTAGAACTATGTTTAACACCA